>VGEP01000007.1 GCA_016869215.1 Alphaproteobacteria bacterium
GCGCCGGGTAGCGGGCGTTGTGGTGCGGCACCGGCTTGCGGCCGTTGCGGAGCCGCGCCGGCTTGAGGACGTTGCACGGTGGCGCCCGGACGTTGCGGCGCGGTACCCGCAGCCACAGGCCGCTGCGATGCTGGGTGCGCGGGACGTTGCGCCTGCGGCGCGCCGGCAGCGGCGGGACGCTGGGGTGCCGACTGCGGCGGTCGGGCGACGGGTTGCGGCGGACGCGATATCGGCTGCTGCGGCCGTCCGGACGGTTGCGGCGGGCGCACGGCGCCAACTCCGGGTCCAGATCCAGGTCCTGCTCCCGGCCCTGCTCCTGGCCCGGGCGGACGGCCCCGGCCGTTGCCGCCGGGCGGTTGACCGGTCGAATTCACCGTCTATCCCCCGCCCTCATGAACCGACAGTCCCGATTGCGAAACCACCTGCCCAGCAATCGCAAGCCGCGCTGCCGCGCATGCTCGCAGATTTTCCGCGCGCTGCCCATGACTTTGCTGCCGGACGTCCCGAACGTGTCCCCGGAATCGCACATGGAAAGCAAATATGGCGAAAGGGTGGACGGCACGGACCTAGTTCGAACCGGAGCAGGCCGGCCACGACGGCGCGGCCTCACGCGCAACGCCGGAAGATCAGCGAAGCGTTCGTTCCTCCGAAGCCGAACGAATTGGACAGCACCGTATCGATATCGCGCTGGCGCGACTTGTGCGGCACGAGGTCGATCGGCGTATCGACCGACGGATTGTCGAGATTGAGCGTCGGCGGCGCCACCCGGTCGCGGATCGCAAGCAGGGAAAAGATCGCCTCGACCGCGCCGGCGGCGCCCAACAGGTGCCCGATCGACGATTTGGTCGATGACATCGAAATCTTGCCCGCGGCATTGCCGACCAGGCGCTGCACCGCACCAAGCTCGATCTCGTCGCCGAGCGGCGTCGAGGTGCCGTGCGCGTTGATGTAGTCGATTTCGCCCGGCTGGATCCCGGCGCGCTTGATCGCTGCGGTCATGCAGCGAAACGCGCCGTCGCCGTCGGAGGTCGGCGCGGTGATGTGGAAGGCGTCGCCCGACATGCCGTAGCCGATCAGCTCAGCATAGATTTTCGCACCGCGCGCCTTGGCATGTTCGTACTCTTCGAGGACCACGACGCCGGCGCCCTCTCCCATCAGGAAGCCGTCGCGGTCCTTGTCGTAGGGGCGCGAGGCCTTGGTCGGCGTGTCGTTGAAGCCGGTGGTGAGCGCACGCACTGCGGCGAAGCCCGCAAGCGAAATCCGGTTGACCGGCGACTCGGTGCCGCCCGCCACCATAACGTCGGCGTCGCCGAGCGCGATCATGCGCCCGGCGTCGCCGATCGCATGCGAGCCGGTCGAGCAGGCGGTGACGACGGCCGAGTTCGGACCTTTCAGTCCGTGCTCGATGGAGACGTAGCCCGAGGCAAGATTGATGATGCGGCCGGGAATGAAGAACGGCGACACGCGCCGCGGGCCGCGATCGTGCAGCGTGATGGCGGTCTCCGCGATTCCCTCGACGCCGCCGATACCCGCCCCGATCATCACGCCGGTCGCGCATTGATCGTCATGGGTCTTCGGATGCCAGCCAGCGTCGTCGAGCGCCTGCTTGGCGGCGCACATCGCAAACACGATGAACTTGTCGACCTTGCGCTGCTCCTTCGGCTCCATCCACTGGTCGGGGTTGTATGTCCCGCCCGAGCCGTCGCCGAGCGGGATCACGCCTGCGATCCGGCACGAAATGTCGGAGACTTCGAACGTGTCAATCTTGCGTGCGCCGCTCTCGCCCGCAATCAGGCGCCGCCAGGTGTCGTCGACCCCGCAGGCCAGCGGGGTCACCATGCCCAGTCCTGTGACGACGACGCGTCTCATTTGCGCTCCCAGACCTCGCACTCACCGAACGGGCGCCGCAGCCGCCGGCTCCGGCGAACGCCGGGACCGTCGATGATATCCCTCATTGAAGGAATGTACCCGGCGAGCGCAGCTTGGCTGGCGGCTCAGGCGGCCGTCAACTCTTGGCGTTCTTTTCGAGGAACTTGACCGCGTCGCCCACGGTCAGAATGGTTTCCGCCGCGTCGTCGGGAATCTCGCAGCCGAACTCCTCCTCGAAGGCCATCACGAGTTCGACGGTATCGAGGCTGTCGGCACCGAGGTCGTCGATGAAGCTCGCCCCTTCGGTGACCTTGTCGGGCTCGACGCCCAGATGCTCCACGACGATCTTCTTCACCCGCTCGCCGATATCACTCATCGTCTGAACCTCTAGTTTGATTTGGGCTCGATCAACGACCCAGAGTCACGTGTTAGGCGTCAACGCGGCACGAGTTCCGCCGTGAGAGACGAGGTGGATTGGCTCGGTCGCGAGCGGACCGCTTGTCGCCCTCGCCCTTCCGGTTTCCCCCGCCGGGCTTGCGTTCGGTTAACATACTTCGAATGCCTTGACCAGCCGAGGGAAAGCCGCGTGCCACAGCCTTGCGCGACCGTCAAATCATCGCCATTCCGCCGTTGACGTGCAGGGTTTGGCCGGTGACGTAGGCCGCCTCGTCGGACGCAAGATAGAGTACGGCCGCCGCGACGTCGGCCCCCTCGCCGAGCCGGCCCGCCGGAACCATCGCGAGAATCGCCTCGCGCTGTTTGTCGTTGAGTTTGTCGGTCATCGGCGTCGCGATGAAGCCCGGCGCCACGCAATTCGCGGTCACGCCGCGCTTGGCGTATTCCTTGCCGATCGACTTGAACATGCCGATCATGCCGGCCTTGGTCGCGGTATAGTTGCTCTGGCCCGGATTGCCGGTGACGCCCACCACCGAAGTGATCCCGATCAGGCGGCCGAAGCGGCGGCGCATCATGCCCTTCACCGCGGCGCGCGCGAGCCGGAAGGTCGCAGTGAGATTGACCGACAGCACCTGATCCCAGTCCTCATCCCGCATCTGCACCAGCAGATTGTCCTTGGTGACGCCGGCGTTGGCCACGAGAATGTCGAGCTGGCCCAGCGCATCCTCGGCCTTGGGGACCAGCGCCTCGACCGCCTCTGCGTTTCCGAGATCGCACGGCAATATCACCGCGCCGCCCAGCTCGGCCGCAAGTGCGTCGAGCGCCTCGCGGCGGGTGCCGGATATGGCGACCCGCGCGCCCTGTGCCTGCAGCGTGCGCGCGATCGCGCCGCCGATGCCGCCGCTGGCACCCGTGACGAGTGCGGTCTTGCCGGTCAGGTCGAACATGTTGGGGCCCCTCTGAGACGCGCCACGCTGCTAGCCACCACGCGCCGCCTTGAACGCCGCAACGTCCTCCGGCGTTCCGACCGCGCTGCCGGTCGCGCCTTCGGCGATGCGCTTGAGCAGGCCCGTGAGAACCTTGCCCGCGCCGACCTCGTAGAACTGCATCACGCCCTGCCCGGCCATGCACTCCACGCACTCGCGCCAGCGCACCGTGCCGGTGACCTGCTCGACGAGACGTTTCACAATTTCCTGCGGATCGGTAATCGGCGCGGCCAGCACATTCGCGACCACCGGCACGACCGGGGCCTTCACGTTGGTCTTGGACAAAGCCTCGGCCATGGCGTCGGCGGCTGGCTTCATCAGCGCGCAATGGAAGGGCGCGGACACCGGCAGCAGCATTGCGCGGCGCACGCCCTTGCCCTTGGCGATTTCGATGGCGCGGTCCACCGCGGCCTTGTTGCCGGAGACCACCACCTGTCCGCCGCCGTTGTCGTTGGCGGCGTCGCAGACCTCGCCCTGCGCAGCCTCCGCGGCGATAGCCTTCGCGCCGACGAGATCGACCCCGATCAGCGCCGCCATTGCGCCGGTCCCGACCGGAACCGCCTTCTGCATGGCGTTGCCGCGGATGCGCAGGAGCCTGGCCGCATCGGTGACGGTGAACGCGCCGGCTGCGGCGAGCGCCGAATATTCGCCGAGCGAATGGCCAGCGACGAATTTCGCGTCACGCGAAAGATTGACGCCCGCCTCGGCTTCGAGCACCCGCATCGCCGCGACCGACACCGCCATCAGCGCGGGCTGGGCGTTTTCGGTCAGCGTGAGTTTCTCGGCCGGGCCTTCCCACATCGTCGCGGTGAGCTTTTCGCCCAGCGCCGCGTCGACCTCGTCGAACACCGCGCGCGCGGGCGCAAACGCGTCCGCCAGCGCCTTGCCCATGCCGACCGCCTGGCTGCCCTGACCCGGAAATACGAAGGCTGCCGCCATCGCCTGCCCTTTCATTCAACCCGCGCCGAAAAACGCCGAGATCGCGCGGGTGTCAAGCCGAGCCTTGCGCGGCGGGCATGAGCCCCGCTTCGCCGGCCTTGATCTGCAGGGCAAGGTACTTCGAATAGATGCGGCACTGCGCGAACGAGCCGGCGATGAACCACAGGCCGGGCTGCTTCGTGCGCACAAACATATTGCGCAGTTCGTTGCCCTCGCCAAAGCCCCAGATCGGGCCGACGCGGGCCGCCACCGCCTCGCCGAACAACTGCGCGACCTCCGCCTCCTGGCCTCTGTAGCCAGTCGCGAGCACCACGAGATCGGCCTTCAGCGTCTCGCCGCTCTTCATGCGCGCACCGTCGGCGGCGAATTCGGCGATGTCGGAATATTGGATCAGACCGACCTCGCCTTTGACGATCAGGTCGGAGCATCCGACGTTGAAATAGTAGCCGCCGCCGCGGGTCAGGTACTTGAATTGCCAGCCGGCGCCGTCGTCGCCGAAATCGAGCCGGAAACCCTTTTTCTCCAGCGCGTCCAGCAGCGGCAGATCGAGCATCCTCGCCTGCTCGGTCAGCGCGATGTGGCTCTTGCGCGAAAGCGCAAGCGGCACCGACACCGTGATGAGATCGCAATCGTCGGTCGGCGGGCCCTCGTCGTAGAGCGCGTAGGGCAACTGCGCGCTCGGCTCGACCTGCACCACCATGGTCGTGCCGCGCTGCGCCAGCGTCGGCTTGGCGCCCGCCGAATGCAGGTCCTGCGCAATGTCGTGGCCGCTGGTGCCGGTGCCGAGGATCAGCGCCGCCTTGCCCCGCCACGCCTCGCCGTCCACGTACTCGCTCGCGTGCATCACGGTGCCGCGAAATTTCTTCAGCGAGGGAATGTCGGGCACGATCGGGATGCCGCTGGCGCCGGTCGCCAGCACGACGTGCCGCGGCCGCATCGTGCGCCTGGTGCCGTCGGCCCGGCGCAGTGCGATGATCCAGCGTCGCGCGCTTTCGTCGTAGTCGCCACCCAAGAATTCGGTACCGGTCCAGAAGTTCAGCTCCATGCTCTCGGCATAGGACTCGAACCAGTTCGCGACCTTGTCCTTGGGGATGTAGCTTGGCCAGGTCGGTGGGAACGGCATGTAGGGCAGATGATTGACGTGCGCCTGATTGTGCAGCACCAGCGCGTGGTAGCGCTTGCGCCAGTTGTCGCCGATGCGCGCGCCGCGGTCGACGATCAGCGTGTCGACGTTCAACTGCGCAAGCCGCGCGGCGATCGACAGTCCGGCCTGCCCGCCGCCGACAACCAGCACCGCCGGATCGCGGTCGGCATAAGCCGCAGACGTCTTGCGTTGATCGAGCCAGTTCGGCCCGCGGAAGTCGCGCGCATAGACCTTGTCCTGGAACCGCGTGCGGCCGGACTGCTCCGCGTGTCCCTTGATCTGGTCGAGCGCGGTCAAAAGCGTCCAGCCCTTGGGCGCGCCGCCGGCCTCGACCAGCCGCACCACGCCGTTGCACACGCCCTGGCCGGTTTCGAACTGCAGGAATGCTTCGATGCAATCCTGGCCCGCGCGCGTCACGCGCCGGGGCGGCGTGCGGTCCGGATCGATCCGGAAGCCCTGCGGGCGAGCGCGAACCGCGGCGGTCTTGAGTGCACCGAGCGCCGCGTCCCGGCCGTCGAGGGTCTGGATCGCCCAGGTCAGCGCCAGAACGTCCCGCCAGTGGCAGTCCGGCCGGAACAGCGCCCGCAGGGCCGCCTCGCCCGTGCCGGCGAGCGCCCGCTCGAAGTCCACGAGCCATGTCTCGACCAAGGCGGAGATGGCGTCGTTTTTGGCCAGCATTCGCGCTCTCAAACTCGATTTCGGAGGGTAGGCCCCGCAATATTTAACCGATTTGGCCGGACGCAGCGAGGTCCGCAACGCGCCAGCCGTCCCGGAAGCTTGCGTTCGGGCCGGAAATCCCTATAAACGCCGCGTTCCGTCGATCGGCCGGGAGCTGAACGGACGGCCGTCTTGAGCCTTCTTGAGGGATCGAGGCGGTAGGGCCAGGTGGCCCGTCGTCCCGTGTTCCCGCCTTCAGAGCGTTCGAGCCTTTCCGAAGGGCTCGAAGGGCTTGGCGCCGAAAGACGGTTGGAAACAGAGGAAAGGCAATTCATGCCGCTATACGAGCACGTGTATCTGGCGCGCCAGGATCTTGGCGCGCAGCAGGTCGAAGACCTGACCAAGCAGTTCCAGGGCGTCATCGAGCAGATGGGCGGCAAGGTCGCCAAGGTGGAATACTGGGGCGTCAAGACGCTCAGCTTCCGCATCAACAAGAACCGCAAGGCGCACTTTACGCTGTTGAACCTCGACGCGCCGCCGGCCGCGGTCGCCGAGATCGAGCGCCAGCAGCGCATCAACGAAGACGTCCTGCGCTACATGACCGTGCGGGTCGAGGAACTCGAGGAAGGCCCGTCGGCGATGATGCGCAAGGTCGATCGCGACCGCGAGCGCGACGAGCGCGGCGGCGGCCGCTTCGGCGACCGTGAAGACCGCGGCGGCCGCTTCGGCGACCGCCCCCGTCGCGACCGTGACGACGACCGTCGCCCGCGCGGCGACAGCGAATAAGCTGCGACGGAGGAGTAACGATCATGGCATTCGGTTCCTCCCAGGGCGGTGGTGGCGGCGGCGGTGCACGGCGTCCCTTCTTCCGCCGGCGCAAGACCTGCCCGTTCTCCGGCGCCAACGCTCCGAAGATCGACTACAAGGACACGCGGCTGTTGCAGCGCTATGTGTCCGAGCGCGGCAAGATCGTGCCGAGCCGGATCACGGCGGTGTCGGCCAAGAAGCAGCGCGAACTCGCCAAGGCAATCAAGCGTTCGCGGTTCCTGGGGCTGCTGCCCTACGTGATCCGCTAACGCAGACGAACGAAATCGAGGCGTTCGGGAAAGGTCCCGGGCGCCGATGGTTGGGACGGACGTCGATCCGTCCCTAACCGCTCGAAAGGAGCGGGACAGCTCGATGGCGCCAATCATACTCATCGGAATCAGCGCAGGCGCGGCGACGGCGCTGCTATTTGCGTCGGTCGCGTCCGGCTCGCCGCTGTCGGTGCTGCTGTTCTATCTCGCGCCGTTGCCGATCCTGATCGCGGCGCTGGGCTGGAGCCATCTGGCGGCGCTGATCGCGGCCGTCGTCGCCTCGGCGAGCCTCGCCGCGATCTTCGGCTCGTTCTTCTTCATCGCGTTCCTGATCGGCGTCGGCCTGCCGGCCTGGTGGCTCGGCTACCTCGCACTGCTGGCGCGGCCCGTAACCAACGGCGCCGGCACCCCCGATGGGCTCGAATGGTATCCGGTGGGTTTCCTCGTCGTCTGGGCGGCGATGCTGAGCGCTGCGATCGTCATCGCCGCAATCCTCAACTTCGGCACCGACCAGCAGAGCTTCCAGGCCGCGCTGCGCACCGGCCTGGAGCGCATGTTCCGCATCCATGCCGGCGGCGGGGGGGCCACGCCGCCCGGCCTGCCCGACCGCAGCAAACTGATCGATTTCATGGTGGTCGCATTGCCGCCGGCCGCGGCCGTGCTCACCACCATCACCAGCACGGTCAACCTGTGGCTCGCCGACAAGATCGTGCGGGTATCGGGCCGCGGGCGCAGACCTCAGCCCGAGCTTTCGGAGATGCAGTTTCCGAACTACGCGCCGATGCTGGCGGCGGTCGCGATCGCCGGGTCGTTCCTGCCGGGATTGCCCGGCATCGCCTCAGGCGTACTCGGCGCCGCGATGTTGATCGCCTACACCGTCATGGGCTTCGCAGTGCTGCATTCGCTAACGCGCGGCATGAACGCGCGTCCGTTCATGCTCGGCAGCGTCTACGTCGCCGTCATGGTGTTCGGCTGGCCTGCGCTGATCGTCGCGCTGCTCGGCCTTGCGGAGGCCGCCTTCGATTTTCGCGGCCGCGCCGCGCGCAAGCGCGGACCGCCGCCGCCCCCGTCCATCACTTGAAACCGAAATCCCGAAAAACCGATAACGGAGAAAGACAATGGAAGTGATCCTCCTCGAACGCGTCGCCAAGCTCGGCCAGATGGGTGACGTCGTGCGCGTGCGCGACGGCTTTGCGCGCAACTTTCTGCTGCCGAAGGGCAAGGCTCTGCGCGCCACGCAGGCCAACAAGACGAAATTCGAGTCCATGAAGGTCGATCTTCAGGCCAAGAACCTCGCTGCGAAAGGCGACGCCGAAAAGCTCGGCCAGAAGCTCGAAGGCAAGTCCGTCACCGCGCTGCGCCAGGCTTCCGAATCGGGCCAGCTCTACGGCTCGGTATCACCGCGCGACATCGCGGCGCTGCTCAGCGACAGCGGCGTGGCCATCGACCGCAACCAGATCGCGCTCAACGTTCCGATCAAGACCATCGGCGCGCACAAGGTTCCGCTCGTGCTGCATCCGGAGGTCGAACTGACTGTGACGGTTTACGTGGCGCGCAGCGCCGACGAGGCCGAGCGGCTGGCGCGTGGCGAGGACGTGACGGTTCGCCGCGAACTCACCGACGAAGAAGAGGTCAAGGCAGAAGCCGCGGCGGCGGCGGCCGACCTGTTCGAGCCCGAAGCGGCGGCGGCCCGCAGCGGCGGCAAGGACGCGGGCGAGGAAACCGCCGCGAAGGCGTAACGCTGCGGCCAGACCTGACGCGAGACAACCGCAACGATCGGTGCGCGGCCGCCCGGCCGCGCGCCCTCAGCCGGCATATCTCAGTCGAAAATATCCCACTGCTTGGGCTTGGGCGGCTCGGGCGGAGGTGCGGGCGGCTCAGGCGCGGCGGGTGCGGCAGCCGCAGGCGCCTGGCGTGCGGCGCGCTGGGCCGCACGCTGGGCTGCGCGCTGCTGGGCCGGCGTGAGCTTCTGCTCAGGTTTTGGCGAAGCTTCGGGCTTGGGCGCTGCTTCAGGCTTTGCCGCGGCTTCAGGCTTTGCCGCGGCTTCAGGCTTGGGCGCCGGCTCCGGCTTGGCCCGTGTCGCAGTCGCCGGCGGAGCCGCGGGCTCCTCGGTTCGAGCGGCCGAACGCGCCGGTGGCTTGGCACCGGGCTGCGCCTGTCGCCGCGCTTTCGGGTCGGCGGGCGGCGCCGCGTTGGCGAGGCCCGCAAGATAGCCGGCAATCGCCGCGGCGCTCTCGCGGCTGTTGGTGTAGTGCGCGCGAAGGAAGCTCGCGAGGCCGCCCTGGCCCATCCCCTTGGCAAGACCCAGCGGGCTGGAATGGCAGCCGGAGCCTGTGCAATCCGACGAGAAAAGCTGCTGAGCGGTCTTGTTGGCGCTGAAGTTTTCCTGGGCGTTGACGAGCGATCCCGCGGCGGCAACCGCGAGCCAGATCGATGTTGCAGTGCACAGTAATGCCGGAAGCCGGGCTCGACGCATCGATCCGAACAACCTCACCTCCCTGCCCGCCGCCGCCGAACCATCCGTGCCCGGTCTTACCCCATATTCGCGCGAAAGTGAGGCCGACAAGACCGAACCCTGAGCCTTGTCCCAGCATTGCCGCCCACGTGCAACTTTGGTCTAATAAGGGCGTCCACTAAGCGGTTTCCGCTTTGTCTGCGGAACCAGCCGGCCGGAGGCGTCCGGACGGGCAGTGGCAGTCAAGTGGCGAGGGCGGCCAATGGACAGGCTGCTGGAATTTTTGCTCAGGCGATTCGTCCGCCGCGGAAGCCTTCGGCTCACGACGGCGAACGGAAGCGTTTTCACCGTTGGCGACGGCACCGGCAATCCGGTCGCGGTGCGCTTTGCTGAACCCGCCGCCCAGCGCAAGGTGTTGCTCGATCCCGAATTGAGGCTCGGCGAAGCCTACATGGACGGTACGCTAGTGCTCGAAGAGGGCACCGTCGCCGATCTGCTCGCGCTCGTTCTCGGACAGACGCCCGACGGCATGCCGCCGAACTGGGCACGCCCGCAATGGGCGCTGCGCTACCTCCATCGCCGGCTTCAGCAGTTCAACCGGCGCGCGAGGGCGCGGCGCAATGTCGCGCACCACTACGATCTCGACGGCCGGCTCTACTCGCTGTTCCTCGACGCCGACCGGCAATACTCCTGCGCCTATTTCGAGACGCCGGACCAGTCGCTCGACGACGCACAGGTCGCCAAGAAGCGTCACCTCGCCGCGAAGCTCATGGTCCGCGAGGGCCAGCGCGTGCTCGACATCGGCTCCGGCTGGGGCGGCCTTGCGCTCTATATTTCCGAACTGTGCCGCGCGCACGTCACCGGGATCACGCTGTCGCGCGAGCAATGGCAGCAGGCCAGCGAGCGCGCCGCCGAACGCGGGCTGGCGGACGCGGCCCAGTTCCGTATGCAGGACTACCGCGACATCGACGAGTCTTTCGACCGGATCGTGTCGGTGGGCATGTTCGAGCACGTCGGGGTCGGCTACTACGACGCCTTCTTCCGCAAATGCGCGGGCCTGCTCGCCGACGACGGCGTGATGGTGCTGCATTCCATCGGCCGGCCCGAGGGCCCGAACGTCACCAACCCCTGGATTGCCAAATACATCTTCCCCGGCGGCTATATCCCCGCGCTGTCGGAGGTGCTGCCGTCGATCGAGCGCGCCGGCCTGCTGGTGACCGACGTCGAGATTCTGCGCCTGCACTACGCCGAGACGCTGAAGCACTGGCGCGACCGCTTCCTCGCTCACCAGGACGAGGCCGCGAGGCTCTACGATCAGCGCTTTGTGCGGATGTGGGAATTCTATCTTGCGGCGTCGGAAATGGCGTTCCGCGAGCAGAACATGATGGTGTTCCAGATCCAGATTGCGCGCCGCCAGAACGCGGTCCCCCTCACCCGCGACTACATCGCCCGCGAGGAACGCCGCCTGCGCGCGCTTGAAGTCGGCGCACGGCCGCCGCTGCGGCTGGCGGGCGAGTAGTGGCGGCCGCCTTAAGGCCAATCGAAACGTCAAGCGGTTCCTCGCCGCGCCGAAATTTTTCGATGGGGACGATGTGGATCAGCGGGGATAGGTCGGTCTCTGCCGGCTCGCGCACCGGCGCTTGGTGCTAAGCCTTTCGGGCACAACACGGCGCGCCCGCGCCGACGTGTTGCCGCAATCCGCAAGCATCAAGGCTAATGGTCCGATTCCAACATTCGCATCCCGTTTCGGCAGGCGCATTTGCGAATGTTTGGAATCAAAGGACCATTGGCAAGCGTAAAGTACCAGTGGAGCTTTGGATTTGACATTCGCTTCGCGTGTTCGCAGCCAAGCGGGTAGCGAATGTTAAATCCGCTCCACTGGCGTCAGTCGTAGCGTGAGTCTGGCCGTTTCCAGTCGATAACAAGCGTTCCCAACAACAACATTTCCGCACGCGCGCAATGGCCCCGCTCGAATCGACCGCCCGCAAGCTGCCCGAACCCGTGGCTCCGCAATACCGCGCCGCGCCGCACAACATCGAGGCCGAGCAGGCGCTGCTCGGCGCGATCCTGGTCAACAACGAGGCCTTCTACCGCGTCTCGGATTTCCTGGAGCCGCTGCACTTCTTCGAGCCGCTGCACCAGCAGATCTACGAGCTGGCGGGCAACCTGATCCGCGCCGGCAAGATCGCGACCCCGATCACGCTCAAGACCTTCCTGCCGTCCGACATCGACATCGGCGGGCTGACCGTCAGCCAGTATCTGGCGCGGCTCGCGGCCGAGGCCACCACCGTCATCAACGCCGCCGACTATGGCCGCACCGTCGGCGACCTCGCGGTCCGGCGTAACCTGATCCGCATCGGCGAGGACATGGTCAACCAGGCGTTCGACGCGCCGGTCGACTTCGCGCCGCGCGAGCAGATCGAGGACGCCGAGCGCAAGCTCTACGAGATCGCCGAGACCGGCCGCTTCGGCTCGGGCTTCCAGCGCTTCGCCCAGGCGCTGACCACCGCGGTCGACATGGCCGCCAAGGCCTACCAGCGCGACGGCAAGCTGTCCGGGCTCGCCACCGGGCTAAAAGACCTCGACGCCAAGATGGGCGGCCTGCAGCACTCCGACCTGATCATCGTCGCGGGCCGCCCCGGCATGGGCAAGACCGCGCTCGCCACCAACATCGCCTACAACATCGCCAAGGCCCACCGCGGCGAGACCCGCGCCGACGGCCATATCGAGACCGTGAACGGCGGCATCGTCGGCTTCTTCTCGCTGGAAATGTCGGCCGAGCAGCTCGCCACCCGCATCATCGCCGAACGCACCGGGATCGCGTCGTCGACCATCCGGCGCGGCGGCATCAGCGAGGCCGATTTCGAGACCATCAAGGACGTCTCGATCGAATTGCAGGGCCTGCCGTTCTACGTCGACGAGACCGGCGGCCTCTCGATCGCGCAGCTTGCCGCGCGCGCGCGCAGGCTCAAGCGCCAGCGCGGCCTGGACGTTCTGTTCATCGACTACATCCAGCTGCTGCAGGGCTCGCAGCGCCGCCAGAGCGAAAGCCGCGTGCAGGAGGTGACCGAGATCACCACCAACCTCAAAGCGCTGGCGAAGGAGCTGAACGTGCCGATCGTGGCGCTGTCCCAGCTCTCGCGCCAGGTTGAGAGCCGCGACGACAAGCGCCCGCAGCTATCGGACCTGCGCGAGTCGGGCTCCATCGAGCAGGACGCCGACGTGGTGATGTTCGTGTTCCGCGAGGAATACTACCTCTCCAACAAGGAGCCGCGGCCGGGCACCGAAGAGCACCTGAAGTGGCAGACCGACATGGCGCTCGTCCACGGCAAGGCCGAGGTCATTATCGGCAAGCAGCGCCACGGCCCGACCGGCACGGTGCAGTTGCAGTTCGAGGCGCAGGTCACACGCTTCGGCGACCTGTCGGCCGATCAGTATCTGCCCGAGCGGGCCGGCGATTAGGCCGTATACACATCGGCTTTAAGCCACTAGCCTTCCGGCTCCTTTTTGTTTGTCCCACAGACAGCAAGCAGAGCCGGAGCCATGCGTACCATTACGACCGAAGAACACTTCACCTCGCCCGCCTTCCTCGCCGGTCCCGGCAAGGAGTTCACCGAACGCTTCAAGAATTCCGGCCCGCGCGGCCTCAAAGTCTACGAGCAGCTCCAGGACATCGGCGACGGACGCATCGCCGAGATGGACGCGGCCAAGATCGACGTGCAGGTGCTGTCGCTGAACTCGCCCGGCGTCGAGCAGGCCGATGTGGACGTGCAGCTATCGGTGTCGCGCGAGGCCAACGACTATCTCGCAGACGCGATCAAGAAGCATCCGAAGCGGTACGCGGGCTTCGCCTCGGTGCCGACGGCGTCCCCCGACAAGGCCGCGGCCGAGATCGAGCGCTGCGTGAAGATGGGCTTCAAGGGCGCGAACATCAACGGCCACACCCGCGGCCGCTATCTCGACGACAAGTTCTTCGATCCGATCCTGGAGCGCCTTTCGGCGCTGAACGTGCTGCTCTACCTGCACCCGACGCCGCCGCCCAGGGCCGTGGTCGAGGCGCAGTTCTCGGGCTTCTCGCCGGCCGTAAACGGCATGTTCGCCTCCGCCGGCTGGGCCTGGCACATCGAGACCGCTGTGCATCTCCTCCGCATGATTCTCGGCGGCGTGTTCGACCGCCATCCAAAATTGCAGGTCGCGATTGGCCATCTCGGCGAAGGCATTCCGTTCATGATGCCGCGGCTGCAGAAGAACTTCTCGCAGGAGATCACCAAGCTGCAGCGGCCGATGGGCGCGTATCTCAAGGAGAACGTCCACTACACCTTCGGCGGCTTCAATTTTCCGGCGACGTTCCTCGACCTGCTGCTCGAAGTCGGCGTCGACCGCATCATGTTCTCGGTCGACCATCCCTACGGCTCGATGGCGGAGGCGCGCTCGTTCCTCAACCACCTGCCGGTCAGCGCCGAGGACCGCGAGAAGATCGCGCACGGCAACGCCGAGAAGCTGCTCGGGATGTAACGCCGCGCGGCGCGCGGCGCTGGAATAGCTACGGGGGCCCGCGTTCCGCGACGGGCCCCGTGCATTTTCAGCGATCTTGCGTCAGCGCGTCGAGCGGGACGGAACCGATGCCGTTCCAAGTGCGCTCGGGCCGCGTCCCGGCAGCGTGCCCGCGCCAGGTCCAAGCAGGTCGGTCGTCCGAGCAAGCGGTCCACGCTGATTGGGGCGCTGCCCGCCGTTCGTCACCGAATTCTGGGTGCAGACGAAGCGGTTCGGGCCGGTCTGGACCTTCGCCGTGCCCGCCGGGCAGAAACACGCGGTGCCGGTGGACTTGCCGCCGATGCAGACGAGCCTCGGAGGCTGCGAGGACGGCGTGGTCTCGCCGCGGGGCGGCAACGGCACGCCCGAAGACGGCGCGTCGGCCGGCGGTTGACCCGCCGTGAGCCGGTCCATCGTGCAGACAAAGCGGCCCGGGCTGGTTTGCACGGCCTTTGTGCCGGCCGAGCACAGGCAGACATTGAAGTCGGCCTTGCCGCCGATGCAAGTCACGTGCTGCGGATAGGGCACGGACCCGGGCTGCGGATTTCGCTTTGCCGACACGCGCGACGGCGGGTCGTTGTCGACCTGCCAAGGCGTGGCCCTGTACCGATCCATCGTACACACGAAGTGGAACGCGCCGGTCTGCACCTGCTTGGTGTTGGCCGGGCAGATACAGGTCGAGCCGGTGCTCTGGCCGCCGATACACGTCAGCGGCGGAGGCTCCGACGCCGAGGCCGACGCGAAGCTGAGCAGGGTAGCGGCCGCCAGAACCGCGAGCGCGGCGGCAAAGCGATTGCGGATATGCCCGGGTGCGCGGTTTGGCCGGGCGCTTTCGATGCGAGCCATGATGACCTCCTGAAGAGTTCATTTTTCGCCGTACGGGATCGTACGGCTTCCGCTGTATCGGACGCGGTGCACCTGCAGGACGTTCAGGGGCGTCAATGGATTCCATCATCGAATCAGCAATTTAGGCTCGGAGCGCACAGCCCTGTGCGCGGCCAGCCAAGGGCGGCGCCGCGCGCATTGCGCTTTGAACGCAACCGGCAGCCGCAGCGACTAATTTCAAAGGCATCGGCACCGGCGCGCCCGCGGTCGGTGCCGATCCGGTCCAGGCCGTTTTCGACGAGGGGCAAGCCATGGCCACGATCCAAGCCGCCGCGTCATCGATCCGCGTTCCCGACCGGCTGGTCGCCGCCGGAGCCGTCCATTCGGAGCCCGGCCGCCAGGGGTTCATGAAGCAGAACATGGAACTCGACTTCGTGAACCGCTCGCAGCGGGCATTCTCGGCCACCGTCAGGAATTTCGGCGCCGTCCGAGTCGCCCGCGTGCGCGGCGGGGCTTCGACCTTCAAGCGCGCAAGCCGCCATCGTGCCGACGGGCGCGACCTCGTTTCGATCGTGATCAGCGGCGGCGGCCGCTTCTGCCTCGAAGGCAAGGATGAAGACCGCCACTATTCCGGGTGCGGCGCGGCCGTTCTGGAAAGCCGCGAGGAGAGCGTCCTGCACTGCCTGGAAGACAGCGATGCCTGGACGCTGGTGATGGACCGTGCGCCGCTGGACCCGCTGCTCGCCGGTATACGCGCGCCGCTGCAGCGTTGCATTCAGGGCGACAACGCTGCGATGTGCCTGCTCGACGGTTATCTCAAGGTGCTGTTCTCGGTCGAGAGCTACGACGACCGCACGCTCGTCAGCCGTCACATCCGCGACCTCGCGCTGAGCGCGCTCGGGCTTTGCGGCGATGCGCAGGCGTATGTGCGCGAAGGCGGCGTGCGCGAGGCGCGCCTGCAGACCGTGCTCGACCGGCTGGCGCGCGACGCCGCCGAGCCCGGCCTCGATCCGGCGGCCTTCGCCGCGCGCCTGGACCTGTCGCCGCGCTATCTGCACCGCCTGCTGGAACCGACTGGCCGCTCGTTCAACGAACACCTGCTCAAGTGCCGGCTCGAACGCGCGTCCGCAATGCTGCGCGATCCGCACTGCTCGGAAATGAAGATCGCCGAAGTCGCGGCCAAAGCGGGCTTCTCCGACATCTCGCACTTCAACCGCAGCTTCCGCCGAGCCTACGGCGACACGCCGATCGGCGTGCGCGTCCGCGCGGCGCGCGCGCGGAGCGCGTGAGCGCCCTACTGCGGCTGAATTCCCGCCGACTTGATGATCGCACCGAACTTCTCGATGCCGTCCTTCTGCAGCGCGGCGAATTCCTCGGGCGAGTTCGCAATGACGATCAGATCCTGACCTTCGAGCTTGGCGCGCGCGTCGGGCGCGAGGATCGCCTTCTTCATTTCCGCGTTCAGGCGCATCAGGATGTCCCGCGGCAGCTTCGCCGGCCCGAAGAAGCCGAACCAGGTCGAGGGTTTGCGGAAGCCGGGCACCAACTCTGTCATCGACGGCACGTTCGGCATCTTGGCGTAGCGCTGCGGCTCCAGGATCGCGAGCACCTTGGCCTTGCCGGAGTTCAACGCGCCGCGCGCGCTGGACAAGGAAATATGCAGCAGCTGGATGTGCCCCGCGGCAACGTCCTGCATCGGCTGCGAGACGCCGCGGTAGGGCACATGGGTGATGTCGACCCCCGCGGTGCGGTTGAACAGTTCGCCGGTCAGGTGGAACACCGAGCCGATGCCCGAACTCCCATAGGACAGCTTGCCCGGATTGGCCTTGGCGTGGGCGATCAGCTCCGGCACGGAGTTCACCGGAAGCCCGGCGTTGATCACTAGCGCGGTCACCGGCTCCACGCCCGCCATGATCGGCGTGAAGTCGGCGACCTGGTCGTATGGCACGCTCTTCATCAGCAGCGCCGCAGTGACGTGCGAGGCCGGCGTCGAGGCCAGCAGCGTGTAGCCGTCGGGCGGCGACTTGGCGACCGCGTTGGAGCCGATGGTGCCGTTGGCGCCGGGCCGGTTGTCGACAATCACGGTCTGCCCGAGCGCCTCGGACAGCTTGGCCGCAACCAGACGCGCCAACATGTCGACAGTCGGCCCCGGTGGCGTCGGCACGACGATGGTGATGGGCTTGGCCTGCGGCCAGCCTTGCGCCGATGCGGACGCGATCGAGAGCCCCAACGCAAGAAGCAGGGCCGCAATGGCGCGCAAAAGTCCTGTCATCGTCGCCTCCCTTGCCGCGCACTTTTATGCCGCTTTTATGCATCATAGCACTTTGACGCCGCCGTTCCGCAGCGCCATAACCCTGCACCATGGCCCGTCAGCCCCAGCCCCAGCAGCCGGCCCCGCCGCCGGAGCCCGCGACCACGACCGGCGGCCCGCCGCCGCTCGAAGCCGGCGGCGTGCTGACCATCGACCTCGACGCCATCCGCACCAACTACCGGATGCTCGCGGCGCGCGTGGTGCCGGGCGAATGCGCCGCCGTGGTCAAGGGCGACGGCTACGGCTGCGGCATCGAGCAGGTCACCGCGACTTTGGAGCGCGCCGGCTGCCGCACCTTCTTCGTCGCGCATCTTGCGGAAGCCCGCCGCGTGCGCGCCATCGCGCCCGAAGCGGCGATCTACGTGCTCAACGGATTTTCGTCGGCCGCGGGTCCGGCGTTCGTCGAAACCTACGCGCGGCCGGTAATCAACTCGTCGGTCGAACTGGCCGAGTGGGACCATTTCGTCGCCACCTCCGGTTGGACCGGCGGGGCCGCACTGCACATCGACACCGGCATGAACCGGCTCGGCCTCACAATCGAGGAGGCGGTGGCGGTCGCGCACCGCATCCAGTCCGAGAACCACGGCGTTGAGCTGCTGATGAGCCACCTCGCCTGCGCCGATCAGACGAACCATCCGCTCAACGATCAGCAGATTCGGCAATTCCGCGAGCTGCGCTCGCTGTTCCGCGGCATTTCCAGCTCGCTCGCCAACTCCGCAGGCATCTTCCTCGACTCCTCAACCTACTGCGATCTGGTGCGCCCGGGCGTCGCGCTCTACGGCGGCAATCCGACGCCGGGCCGGCCGAACCCGATGCGGCAAGTGATCGATCTGAAGTGCCGCATCCTGCAGGTGCGCAACGTGCCGCGCGGCCAGACCGTGGGCTATGGCGCCACATGGACGGCCAAGCGCCCGAGCCGCATCGCGGTGATCGCGGCGGGCTACGCCGATGGCATCCCGCGCGCGGCGGGCGCGCTCGGTCCCGAAGGCGCGCCGCAACGCGAGGCAATCGTCAACGACCGGCGCTGCAAAGTCGTCGGCCGCGTGTCGATGGACCTGATCGCGGTCGACGTGACCGACATCCCCGAAGGCGCCGTGCGGCGCGACGCCATGGCGACGCTGATCGGCGCGGGGCTCTCGCTCGAAGAGGCCGCAACGCAGGCCGGCACCATCGACTATGAGCTGCTGACATCGCTTGGCCGCCGCTATCACCGGATCTGGAAGGTTTGATCGGGCCCTGGCAGCCGTCTTGCGGACGTCCGCAGCTTGTTCTTGTATTGTTCTCATTGTTCAGGTAGCGTCCGCGACGCATTTTCCTCGCCGGATTCGGATGGCCCGCCGCTCCAGCCCATCGTTCATCTGCCAGAACTGCGGCGCGACCCACGGCCGCTGGCAGGGCAAGTGCGAGGCCTGCGGCGAGTGGAACACCATCGCCGAGGAAGGCGCGGGTCTGGCCGCAGCCCCCGCGGGTCCGGGCCGCGCACCGCGCAAGGGCCGGCGCTTCGCGCTCGAACCGCTTAAAGGAGAGGCGCACGACGCCCCTCGCCTGCCGTCCGGCATCGCCGAACTCGACCGCGTCACCGGCGGCGGCTTCGTGCGCGGCTCGGTTCTGCTGCTCGGCGGCGATCCCGGCATCGGCAAGTCGACGCTGCTGATCCAGGCCGCCGCCGCGCTCGCGGGCGCGGGCTACCGCGCAGTTTACATTTCGGGCGAAGAGGCCGTGGCGCAGGTGCGGCTGCGCGCCGAGCGGCTCGGGTTGGCCGATGCGCCGGTCGAGATTGCCGCCGAGACTTCGGTCGAGGACATCGTTGCAACGCTGTCCGAAGGCGCGACGCCGCGACTCGTGATCGTCGACTCGATCCAGACCATGTGGACCGACATGGTCGACTCCGCGCCCGGCACCGTGACGCAGGTGCGCGGCTCGGCGCAGATGCTCATTCGCTTTGCCAAGCGCAGTGGCGCGGCCGTGATCCTCGTCGGCCACGTCACCAAGGACGGCCAGATCGCCGGCCCCCGCGTGGTCGAGCACATGGTCGACGCGGTGCTGTCGTTCGAGGGCGAAGGCAGCCACCAGTTCCGCATCCTGCGCGCGGCGAAGAACCGCTTCGGCCCGACCGACGAGATCGGCGTGTTCGAGATGACCGGGTTAGGGCTTCGCGAAGTCGCAAACCCGTCCGAGCTGTTCCTCTCCGAGCGCAACCTCGGCGCGCCGGGCACCGCGGTGTTCGCCGGCATCGAGGGCACGCGGCCGCTCTTGGTGGAAATCCAGGCGCTGGTGGTTCCGACCTCGCTCGGCACGCCGCGCCGCGCGGCCGTCGGCTGGGATTCGAGCCGGCTTGCGACCGTGCTCGCGGTGCTGGAGGCGCATTGCGGGGTCAAGCTCGGCGGCCACGACATTTATCTCAACGTCGCGGGCGGGCTTCGGATCGTGGAACCCGCCGCCGACCTTGCGGCCGCGGCTGCCCTCGTTTCGTCCATGACAGGCGCACCGCTCCCCGCCGATGCGGTCTATTTCGGCGAGGTGTCGCTGTCCGGCGCGGTGCGCCCGGTGGCGCAGGCCGCGGCTCGCCTGAAGGAGGCCCAGAAGCTCGGTTTTGCCCGCGCGATCCTGCCGGACACCGCCCGCGCCGAGGCCGCCAACCTGGGCCTTTCCTCGACCGCCATCGGGATGCTGGTGGACCTGGTCTCTGACATTGCGGCGGGCGCCGAAAAACCGCGCAAAATGGGGCCGCGCGCGGTCCGACAAGACGGGTGACGCGGACGCCTTGGGCCGCTATACACCCCCGCGTATGAAGGGCGCAAAGCCACACAATATCGGCACAAAATTAATCCGTTGGGCCGATAGTCGCGCACCCTTGCCGAGCCCGGTCCGGCAGGGGAGTGTGGACGAGCACCAGCCCCGATTCGCCCGTTCCGCACCCGGCCCGCACCGCAGCGCTTGAGCGTTCCATGCCCGTCACATGGCTCGACCTGATCCTGCTCGGCGTGATGCTGATCTCGGGCCTGCTCGCCATGATCCGCGGCTTCATGCGCGAGATCCTGTCGATCGCCGCCTGGGCCTGCGCCGCGGTCGCGACCGTCCTGCTCTACGGCCGCCTGATCCCGATCGCCAAGGCCAACATTTCCAGCGACATCGTCGCGACCGGCCTCGTGGTCGGCGGCGTGTTCCTGGTGACGCTGCTGATCGTCTCGGTCGTCACGGTGCGCATTTCCGACATGATCCTGGACTCGCGGATCGGTGCGCTCGACCGCACATTGGGCTTCCTGTTCGGGCTCGGCCGCGGCCTGATCATCGTGGTGGTGGCGTTCCTGTTCTTCGCCTGGCTGGTGCCGGAGCCCAAGCAGCCGGAGGGCGTGCGGCTGGCCAAGTCGCGGGTGGTGCTGGAGAACACCGGCGAATGGCTGCAGGCCCTGTTGCCGCAGGACATGGACAATTATCTGTCGGGTATTCTGAAGCGCCGGAAGGGCGGCGATGACCAGGCCCCGCCGCCGGGCCAGCGCTCCAGCTTGCCCGACCCGGCGACCACGGCGACGGTCCGGGCCGGCTATCCGGCGGCGGACCGCACCGATATGCGGCAGCTGATCGACGCGACGAGGCGATAGGGCAACGCGAATGGGCGGCACGATGCACCAGGGCGAACTCGACCTCAGCCGAAGTCGGATGTTTCCGACTTCGGCCAACTTCGAAAATTCGAACTCGGGTATACCCGAGTTCGATGCCGACCGGCTGCGCGAGGAGTGCGGCGTGTTCGGCATCTTCGGCCATCCCGACGCCGCCGCGATCACCGCGCTCGGCCTGCACGCGCTCCAGCACCGCGGCCAGGAGGCCGCCGGCATCGTCTCCTTCGACGGCAAGCGTTTTCACTCCGAGCGCCGCATGGGCCTGGTCGGCGACAACTTCTCCCGTAGAGAGGTCATCGACCGCCTGCCCGGCACCACCGCCGTCGGCCACGTGCGCTATTCCACCACCGGCGAAACCGTGCTGCGCAACGTGCAGCCGCTGTTCGCCGAACTGGAAGGCGGCGGCTTCGCCGTCGGCCACAACGGCAATCTCACCAACGGCCTTGCGCTGCGCCGCGCGCTGGTCGCCGAAGGCGCGATGATGCAGTCGACCACCGACACCGAAGTGATCCTGCATCTGGTCGCCCGCGCCAAGCGCAACCGCTTCGTCGACCGCTTCATCGAGGGCCTGCGCCAGCTCGAAGGCGCCTACTCGTTCGTGGGCATGACCAACAAAAAGCTGCTCGGCGCGCGCGACCCGCTCGGCATCCGCCCGCTGGTGCTGGGCACGCTCGACGGCTGCCCGATCCTGGCGTCGGAGACCTGCGCGCTCGACATCATCGGCGCGAAATACGTGCGCGACGTCGAGAACGGCGAGGTGTTGGTGTTCGACGAGGACGGCGCGCATTCGCACAAACCGTTCCCGCCGATGGCGCCGCGGCCGTGCATCTTCGAATACATCTATTTCTCGCGGCCCGATTCCATCGTCGGCGGCCGGCCGGTGTACGACATCCGAAAGCGCATGGGCGCGCAGCTCGCCGCCGAAGCCCCCGCCTCGGCCGACGTGGTCGTGCCGGTGCCGGATTCAGGCGTCCCCGCCGCGATCGGCTTCGCGCAGGCGGCCTCCATCCCCTACGAGCTCGGCATCATCCGCAATCACTACGTCGGCCGCACCTTCATCGAGCCGACGCAGCAGATCAGGCAGCTCGGCGTGCGGCTGAAGCACAACGCCAACCGCGCCGTGGTCGCGGGCAAGCGCATCGTGCTGGTGGACGATTCCATCGTGCGCGGCACGACCTCGACCAAGATCGTCAAGATGATGCGCGACGCCGGCGCGACCGAGGTGCACTTCCGCATCTCGTCGCCGCCGATCACGCACCCGGACTATTACGGCATCGACACGCCCGAGCGCGACAAGCTCTTGGCGGCCACGCACGACCTCGAAGCCATGCGGCAGTTCATCGGCGCGGATTCGCTGGCGTTTCTGTCGGTCGACGGCATCTACAAGGCGATGGGCTTCGACGGCCGCGACGCGCTGCGGCCGCAGTTCACCGATCATTGCTTTACGGGCGAGTATCCGACGCCGCTGACGGATCAGACCGGGGCGCAGGCGACGCCAAGGCAGTTGTCGCTGTTGGCCGAGGCTGGCTAAAGCAGCCCCACAACCGGTTCGGACGTACGCGCCGGCGACGGGACAGACGCTTGTGCCGATCGCTCGGCCGCGGTTGGAAACCGGCAAAATCCCTGCAATCGCCGCACCCGTCATGGCCGGTTGGCAGCCGGCGTGTACCCTGGCACAACGCGGGCCGCGGCCGATGGTTCGCGCCGCCGATATTGTGCCAGAGCGCGCCATGAGACCCCCCGCATGACCAAACCGCTTTCCAACCGCATCGCGCTGCTCACCGGCGGCTCGCGCGGCATCGGCTTTTCCACCGCGGTGGCGCTCGCCCGCGCCGGCGCGCATGTGGTCGCGACCGCGCGCACGCCGGGCGGCCTGGAGGAGCTCGACGACGCGATCAAGGCGGTCGGCGGCACGGCGACCTTGGTGCCGCTGGAGCTGCGCGACTATGAGGGCATCGCCCGGCTCGCCAAGGCGCTCGACGAGCGCTATGGGCGGCTCGACATTCTGGTCGGCAACGCGGCGCTCGGCGGCTCGAACTCGCCACTCGACCATTTCGAGCCCAAGGAGTGGGAGGAAGTCTATGCGGTCAACGTCACCGCGCAGTGGCAGTTCATCCGCCACATGCACCCGCTGCTGCTGCGCTCGGATGCCGCCCGCGCGGTATTCCTGACCTCGGGTGGGGCGTCGAACCCGCGGCCCTACCGCGGGCTCTACGGCTCGACCAAGGCGGCGCTGGAGGCGATCGTGCGCACTTATGCCGCCGAATGCGCGTCCACCAACATCCGCGCCAACCTGTTCAACCCCGGCCCCACCCGCACCCGCATGCGCGCCGGCGTGATGCCGGGCGAGGACCCGATGACGCTGCCGCATCCCGACGAGGTCGCGGCGACCATCGTGCCGCTGTGCGCGCCGGAGTGCACGGATACGGGGCGGATTTACGATTTCCGGTTCAGGAAGTTTCTGACGTTCAGGCCACCGGAGTGATGCGCGGCGATCAGCCCCGCACGCCGAGCGGTGCGTCGGCGCAGCGGCCGCCCTTGTCGTAGATGCAGTCCTTCGCGGGCGTCATTTCGGGCGTCACATAAACCGGACGCGGATCGGTGTTGATCCAGCGCCGCCGCACCGGGCGGTACTCGTGCACGACGAAGTTCACCACCGTCGGCGCACGCGGGCGCACGGTGCGGATTTCCCTCTCGATAATCGTGTGCTTGTGCCGGATCGTGCCGACGTGGCGAATGGTATTCTTGTGGATGACGAGGTGGTTCTTGGTCGCGCCGCGGCTCTTCACCGGCACCACGGTCTGCGTCTCGATGACGCGCGAGTGATCGATGGTGCGCGTGTTCTTTTTCACTTCCTGGCTGTCGTAGTGCGGGCGCGGCGCGGGACAGTCCTTGCAGGCGCGGTCGTATTGCGCGGACGCGGGCGCGCACAGCGCGGCCAGAACGAGCGTGGCAAACGCAATAAGGGTCGGGCGCTTTGTCATGGCGCGGAGATTACCGCGCCGCCGCACCGGCGTGCGGAAATGCAGGAGCGACGGTTAATCGCGGCGCGCGTTTACGTTACCGCGCCGGCTATTTGCGCTTCTTCTTCCGCCCGGCGAAGGGATTGGCCTTTTCGCGCAAGGTCAGCCGCACCGGCGTGCCCAACATTTCAAACGCCTCGCGGATCGCGTTTACCAGATACCGCTTGTAATCGTCCGGCACCGCCGAGGCGCGGGTGCAGAACAGGATGAAGGTCGGCGGCCGGGCCTTGGGCTGCGTCATGTAGTCGAGCCGGATGCGGCGGCCAGACACCGCGGGCGGCGGATGCGACTGCGTCACGTCGGCGAGGAAGCGGTTGAGCGTCGCCGTCGGCACCCGCCGGTTCCAGATGTCATGGATGTCGCAGACCGCCTGCATCAGCCGGTCGAGGCCCTCGCCGGTCGCGCCCGACACGCCGACCAGCGGCGCGCCCTTGACCTGCGGCAGGTAGCGGTCGGCATCCTCGCGGAATTTCGCCAGCGTCGCATTGGAAGGCCGCAAGTCCCACTTGCTGACGGCGAGCACCAGCGCCCGGCCCTCGCGCTCGACCAGGGCAGCGATGCGCAGGTCCTGTTCCTCGAACGGCCGCTCGATATCGATCAAGAGCACCACCACCTCGGCGAACTTGATGGCGTCGATGGCGTCGGCGACCGCGAGCTTCTCCAGCTTCTCCTGGATGCGCGGCGGGCGGCGCAGGCCCGCGGTATCGTAGATACGGAAGTCGCGGCCATGCGAGCGCAGGTCCACGGCGATGGAATCGCGCGTGATCCCGGCCTCAGGCCCGGTGAGCAAACGGTCCTCGCCGACCAGCCGGTTGATCAGCGTCGACTTGCCGGCGTTCGGCCGCCCGACCACCGCCACGCGAATGGGCTTCGGCGCGGCCTCGTCCGCGTTCGCCCCGGCGGGGCTTTCGGTCTCCTCCGGCAGCGCCGCGCGCAGCGCATCGAACAGGTCGGACAGCCCCTCGCCATGCTCGGCCGAAACCGCGACCGGCTCGCCCAAGCCCAGCGCATAGGCCTCGATCAGCCCCGCCTGCGCGGCTTTGCCTTCGGCCTTGTTGCCGACGAGGATCGTGGGCTTGCCGGAGCGCCGCACCAGATCGGCAAACGCGCTGTCGTCCGGCACCGGACCCTGCCGCGCATCGATCATGAACAGCACCGCGTCCGCCTCCGCGACTGCGGCCTTGGTCTGCGACAGCATCCGCCCGGCGAGGCTTTCGGCGTCCGCATCCTCCAGCCCCGCGGTATCGATAACGTCGAACTCGAGATCGCCGAGCCGCGCGCGGCCGCGCC
The DNA here is from genome assembly GCA_016869215.1 of Alphaproteobacteria bacterium. Taxonomy (GTDB): domain Bacteria; phylum Pseudomonadota; class Alphaproteobacteria; order Rhizobiales; family Xanthobacteraceae; genus Z2-YC6860. The sequence continues at coordinate 25,125 of VGEP01000007.1, forward strand.
GGCGGTCGCGCGTGACGCCCGGCCGGTCGTCGACCAGCGCGACGCGCCGGCCGACCAGCCGGTTGAACAGCGTCGACTTGCCGACGTTCGGCCGCCCGACGATTGCGACGGTGAAGCTCATGGAGGGTCCGCGCGAAGTTGTTGGCGCCAATGCTCTCGGCGCTCCGGCTTGGGCGAGCTCGGAGCACAAGTCAATCGCGGGCGGCGGTCAGCGAGAGAATGTGCCCGGAGGTGGCGGGTCCGGGAAGGGCGACTGCGCGCCGCCCTGCTGCTGCGGCGACGGCGCGGGCCATGGTGCCTGGCTCACCGGACGCTGCTGCTGCGGTTGCGCGATGGGCGGACGCTGGGCGGTCTGTCGCGGCGGAGCTTCGCGCTTTGGCGCCGCGGTCCGGCGCGGCGGCGGCGGTTCGGGTTCGGCCTGTGGCTCGGGCGGCGGCTGATAGCCCTGCACCAGTTCCGGCGGCACGCCCTGCGGCACGCCCGGCACGCCGCCAGGGAACACGGCTTTGCGATCGCCCGGCAGCGGCTTCTTCTGATTGAACAAATCGGTCGGGTCGAAGCTTCCGCAGCCCGACAGGACGAACCCCGCCGCGAGCACGATTGCCGTCGTCAGTCGAATTTGGCCGCGCATCGGCGATCCTCAGCTCTTGGCTTCGGCGGACGACAGCGCCATCAGGATTTCGATCTGGCCGCGCGTGCCGTCCGGCGTGTCGCGATCGGAGAGGATCATGTCCGACCAGCGCTTGACGGCCGCCGTATCCTTCGCGCGCCAGGCCGCCATCGCAATGGCCGCGCGCGCGCTGTGGCGGAACGTCTTGTCCTGCGCCGTCTGCGGCTCGAGCCGCTGCCTGATTTCGTCAAACGGCGCAGTGTCGACCAGCAGTATTCCGGCCCGCACCGACGCGAGTTCCCGCAGGACGGCCGGCACGGAGCTATCCGCCGCCAGCGCGTCATAGATGGCGACGGCGCTCTTGGCGTCGCGGCGGCCGAGTTCGGCGGCTTCGCGCAAGCGGGCCAGCATGCGGTAGTTCGACGGAGCATCGGCCGAGAGTTTGGCGAAGGCGGCTGCTGCCTCCTCGTGCTTGCCCTGGGTGACGAATGCGGCGGCGGCCTCGTAGGCGACGCCGGCCTCGGCGGCCTGCTTGGTCTGGTGCCAGTCGTAGGCACGCCAGCCGCCGACCGCGGCGACCAGCACCACGCAAGCCGCAACGACGAGCATGCCGTACTTTTCCCAGAGCTTTTGCAGTCGCTCTCGGCGTACTTCCTCGTCGACTTCCTGGAAAATATCGGACACGAAGCGTTCCCCTCAGACCTTCCGGCGGCTGCCCCTCGCGCCGCTAAGGTCATGCTCCTACGGCTAAAATACCGATGTGGCGGCGGCAAGGCAAAAGCCGCCTCCGCCCGCGGCCGGACAGCGTTAACAGGGCGCGGCCGGGCCCGCCAACTACTTCTTCTTCATGCCGTAAACGTGCTCGGGACCGGGGAACGCGCGGGACCGCACGTCGCGCGCATAGCCCGCCACCGCGGCCTCGATGCCGGGGCCTATATCGCCGTAGCGCCGGACGAAGCGCGGCACCCGCGGCGACAGGCCCAGCATGTCCTCAAGCACCAGAATCTGGCCGTCGCACGCCGCGCTTGCGCCGATGCCGATGGTGGGAACCGGAACCCGTTCGGTGATGCGGCGGGCAAGAGGCTCGGCCACCGCTTCGATCACGATCGAAAACGCGCCCGCATCGGAGACCGCCTTGGCGTCGTCCTCGATCGGGGCCCAGTCCTTCTCCTCGCGGCCCTGCGCGCGGAACGAGCCGATGGTGTTGATCGCCTGCGGCGTCAGCCCGATGTGGCCCATCACCGGCACGCCGCGCTCGGTGAGGAACGCCACCGTGTCGGCGAGCCTGCGCCCGCCCTCCATCTTGATTGCGCCGCAGCCGGTTTCCTTCAATACGCGCGCCGCGTTCGTGAACGCCTGCTCCTTTGACGCTTCGTATGAACCGAACGGCATGTCGACGACCACCAGCGCGCGCTTCGAGCCGCGCATCACGGCATGGCCCTGCAGGATCATCATGTCGAGCGTCACGGGCACGGTGGTCTCGAGCCCGTGCATCACCATGCCGAGCGAGTCGCCGACCAGGATCGCGTCACAGTGCTTGTCGACCAGCCGCGCCGTGTGCGCGTGATAGGCGGTCAGCGACACGATCGGATCGCCGCCCTTGCGGGCGCGGATGTCCGGCGCGGTGATGCGCTTGATTTCGTCTTGAACCGACATGTCTCAACCCGGCAGCAGATCCACCCCCACAACGTAGGGATGGAAGTAGAGCGCGAGCAAGATATAGGCAACCGTGCCAACGGCAACCGCGATGACGTCGTTCTGCGCGCCGCCGACCGGAATCGCGGGCGAACCGGGATCGGTCCGCCGCTTGAGCGAGATGCGGTCGAATACGGCCCATGCGAGGATTGCGCCGAACAGGACGATAGAACCGAGATCGCCGTTCGCGAGCAGGTGCGCGAGCGCCCAGAGCTTCACGCCGACCATGAACGGATGCTTCAGCGCGGTCTTGATGCGGCCGGGGCTGTAGGCGGCGGCCATGAACACGATCGCGGGCCACACCAGCAGCACGGACAGATGCCGCAGCCAGACCGGCGGATACCAGACGTCGATCCAGCCGGTCGCACGGTAGAGGCCGAAGCCATAGCCCGCGACGAGCACGCCGATCAGCGATACGACAGAATAAACGGCCTTATAGGTGCCCAGCCCGAACCGGTCGACATAGACCTGACGGCTCTGCCGGAACGCGGTCAGCGTATGCGGCGCGAGAAAAAGCGCCAGGCCGATAACCAGAACCGCAAGACCCATAGCACGCTCCGAGATCGCTTCGTGGCGCGTCGCCGCTGCGCTGCCTCGCCAGCAAGGCTATCATGTCCCAATGACCGCGGCACATATCCCGGAGCCCGCACGCGACCTGCCGGTGCGCGGCGAGTACGACGTGGTCGTGCTCGGCGGCGGTCCTGCGGGCATCGCCGCTGCGGCTACGGCTGCGGCGCATGGACGCAAGACGCTGCTGGTGGAACGCTACGGCTTTCTCGGCGGCATGGGCACGGCCGCGGGCGTGACGAATTTCTGCGGCCTGCACGCCAACGTACACGGCGAAATCCGTCAGGTGGTGCACGGCGTCGCGGACGAGCTGCTGGCGCGCATCGACCGCCTCGGCGGGTTGAACGCGCCGCATATGGTGTTCGGCAAGATCGCGGCGCAGGCCTACGACACCGCCGCCTACAAATGCGCAGCCGACGACCTTTTGCTCGGCAAGGGCGTCGACATCCTGTTTCATGCGCTCGGCGCCGGCGTGGCGATGGAAGCGGACGGTGCGATCCGGGCACTGATCGTCGAGACAAAATCCGGCCGCGCGGCCATCGTCGGGCGCGTCTTTATCGATTGCTCGGGTGACGGCGATCTCGCGGCCTGGGCCGGAGCGCCGTTCGAACTCGGCGACGGCCAGGGCTCGATGCTCTACCCGACGCTGATGTTCCGGCTCAACGGCGTCGATCCCGACGCGGCCGGCGAGGCCTGGAAGAGCATTCCCGCGCTGATGGAGGACGCCGAACGCCGCGGCATGCACTTCCCGCGCAAGGGCGCCATCGTCCGGCCGCAGAAGAATGCGGCGGAGTGGAGGGTCAACGTCACGCAGATGAAGTCGCCGAACGGACGCGCGCTCGACGGCACCGACGCCGGGGAATTGAGCCTCGGCGAGATCGAAGGCCGCAGGCAGGCGCTGGCCTTCGCCGAATTCCTCAAACGCGAAGCGCCGGGCTTCGCGCAGTCCTACATCGTCGACATCCCGCCGCAGATCGGCATTCGCGAAACCCGGCGCGTCACCGGGGCGTATCGGCTGACCGGCGAGGACGTACTGAGCTGTGCGAGCTTCGCGGATACCGTCGGCGTCAACGGCTGGCCGATCGAGAAACATATCGCGGGCGACGTGGAGTGGCTGTGGCCCGCAATCCCGCAGTCGCGCGGCTACAACCACCTGCCTTTCCGGATGCTGCTGCCGCAGTCGGTCCGCAACCTCCTGGTGGCGGGGCGCTGCGCCTCCATGACCCACGACGGCCAGTCGGCGGCGCGCGTCAGCGGGGCCTGCTTCGTCATGGGCCAGGCGGCAGGCAGCGCCGCTCATCTGGCGCTATCCGGCTCCGGCGATCCCGCTCAGATTTCGGTTGAAGCGCTCCAGAGATTGCTTGAGAACGGCGGCGCATACCTCGGACGCGACGCTCCATAAACCGCAACAGTGAGACGAACCATGAAGCGCCAATTCGCCCTCGCTTTGACCGGGTTACTGCTCGCCACCTCGCTCGCCGCCTCGCCCGCCGCGGCCCAGGACTGGCCGACCAAGCCGGTCCGGATCGTCGTGCCGTTCGGGCCGGGATCGACGCCCGACGTGGTCGCACGGATGATCGCCGACCATCTGCAGAAGAAGCACGGCCAGCCTTTCGTGGTCGAGAACCGGCCGGGCGCGAGCGGCAACACCGGGACCGACGCGGTCGCCAAAGCCGAGCCCGACGGATCGACCATCGGCATCAGCATCGGCGGGCCGCTCGCCATCAACACGCTGCTGTTCTCGAAGCTGCCCTACAACCCCAAGACCGACATCGCCCCGGTCACGCAGCTTGTGACCCAGCCGAGCGCGCTCACGGTTAATTTGGACGTTAAGGTTAACGCCGTCGCCGATCTGGTGGCGCTGCTGAAGCGCGAACCCGGCAAGTTCACCTACGGTTCGATCGGCAACGGCTCTTTGTCGCACCTCGCCATGGAGGCGATCGCGCTCAAGAGCGGCACGAAGATGGTGCACGTGCCCTACCCCGGCTCGCCCGCGGCAATGACCGCGATCATCCGCGGTGACGTGCAAATGGGCTGTCTGCCTGCGATCTCGGTCACTCCGCACGCGACCGGAGGCAAGGTCAAAATCCTCGCCGTATCGACCGCCAAACGGTCGCCATATTTGCCGCAAATCCCGACGCTCAAAGAGGCGGGAATCGACTTGGAAGCAGACGCTTGGATGGGGATGATCGCGCCCGGCAAGACGCCGGAACCCATCGTTGCGAAAATTCGCCGCGAGGTGGTAGAAGCAATCGGGACGGCGGCGATCCGCGACAAACTTGCGGCCCAGCTCATGGAACCGATCGGCAACACACCGGCCGAGTTCCGGGCCCGCATCGACGGGGAAATCGACCGCTGGGCGCCGGTGATCAAGTCCGCGAACATCAAGGTTAACTAGCGGGTCAAGGTTCCGGATGCGGTCGGTAGCGTGGGAGTGACGCAATGAGCACGGAACCCTATCCCGAGGTCGCCGTCGACGAATCGGGAATCGTGCCGAACCAGAGCGCGCGCGGCGCCGAATGGCCGAAGAAAATCCGCACGCTCACCGCCTCCGAACTCGACCGCCTGACCATCGACCACAACGGCCGCTTCTACTGGGACGGCAAGCTGGTCAATTACGAGCCGCCGGAGTTGCGGGCACAGGGCCAGAGGCCGGAGGGCGGCGACTCGACGCTCGACGAACTTGAACGGTCGGTCTACGAGCACACGTCGCCGGATCGCATCGAGGGCGCTGAGCTCGCGCGGCCGCTTACCGCACGCGAGCGGGAAGACCTCAGGGCCGACGATTTCGACACCGCGCGCGAGGCCGGCGCGGCGGCTGAGCCGCGCGCGATTTCGGCCGAAGAGATGGCGCTGGCGGCCGCGGCCATACGCATGCCGGAGCGCGTGCATGTGAAGCTGTCGCGCTGGCAGTCGCTGGGCGCCATCGTCATGGTGCTTGGCATGCTGGTCGGGGCATCGGGGATCGCGGCCTACGGCTTCGTCGCCGCTCACGAATGGGCCTGCCGAATCGGCCTGATCTCCAGTTACTGCCCGCAAGGCCCGGCCGGCCGGCCGCCGGCGCGCCTCGACATCCCTGCCTGACAACCCGCGCCGTTGCTGGCGTTTTCCACGGTGCCGCTGCGCCGTGGCAAGGCGCGCTTTGACTTCGGCGGCAGGGCCGGGAAACATCCCTCGCGATGAGTCGCCTCCCGGCCATACTCAACGCCATCATGCGCAAGGTCGACGCGCCGCATAGCGATGCGGGTGCGGCCTTCCGCGACCATCCCGCGGCGCCCCCTCTGCTTGGCGACGCCCAGAACGGCGTCGTGCGAAAGCTCGTCACGCCCGAACCCGCGCTGCGCGAGACCGTCTTCAACCTGGTCCCGCCCGGCGACGGCATGGCAACGCCGCAGCCGATGGCAGAAGCCGCAATCGAGAAACCGGCCGACGAGCCTGCGCCGGCCGCAAGCGAACGCAATGTGCGGCCGGTGGGGACCATGGACCTCACGCGCCTGTCGATCGACAACGACGGGCGGCTCTACTGGGACGGCAAGCCGGTCGAGGTGCGGCGGCGGATCGCGATGTCACGCCGTCAGATTGTGGGCGCGGCCATCATCGGCGTGTTTGTCGTCATCGGCGCGATCGGCGCGGCGATCCAGGGCACGGCGGCGGCGCGCGACTGGGCGTGCCGGCTTGGCTGGATCGAGAGCACCTGCGCGACGCCTGCGCCGCTGCCGCAGCGCGCGCGCTTCGACATCCCGGCGTGACGGCGGCAGCCGCCGTCACACCACGGGCGAGCGCCCGCCGTCGACGTTGATCGCGGTTCCGGCGATGTAGCCGCCCGCGTCCGACACCAGAAAGCACGCCAGATTGGCGAACTCCTCGGCCTTGCCAACACGGCCGAGCGGCACCTCCTTCTCGCGCGCCTTGTAGTATTCGGCGAGCGGAACGTTGGCGCGCTTGGCGGACTGCACGTGCTGATCGGCCTCGATGAAGCCGACCAGCATCGCGTTGACCAGGACGTTGTGAGGCGCGAACTCCTGCGACAGCGCCTTGGTCATCGCCATACCGGCGGCGCGCGATACCGACGTGGGCATGCTGTTCGGCCGCGGGGCTTTGGCGCCGATATTGAGCACATTGATGATCCGGCCCCAGCGGCGCTCCTTCATCTGTGGCGCCACGAGGCGGATCATGCGGATCGCCGCGAACAGCTTGTCCTCGAGGTCCTTCTGCATGATCTCGTCGGTCAGCTTCTCGAACGGGCCGTTGCGCGAGGTGCCGGCATTGTTGACCACGATGTCGACCTTGCCGAACGCCTTCATGATCTCGTCGTATGCGCGCTGGATGTCGGCGGCCGCACTGACGTCGGCTTGGACGCCCGCGACGCGGCCCTTGGCGGTCGCCTTGATCGATTTCACCGCCTCGTCGAGCGTCTCGCGGCCGCGCGCGACGACTGCAACGTCCGCGCCCGACGCCGCAAACCGAGTGGCGACCGCAAGCCCGATGCCCTTGCTGCCGCCCGTGACGATGGCCGAACGGCCGTTCAACAAAATTTCCATACATTCCTCCGGATAAGCCCGGCTGGGCGGGCGACGATGAGCTTCGGCAGCTTGACCCACGTGCTTACGCGGTGTCGGATCGCACGACAATGCTGGGGAGAGAACGCCATGTCCATCGGCATGCGGCGGCTCGTACGGCAGGCGTACCGACTAATCCCGCCCACTCTTGGCGCCGCCGCATGGGCTGCGGCCACACTTGGCGCCGCGCACGCCCAGGACTATCCGGCGAGAGCTGTGACGATCGTCGTGCCGCTGGCGGCCGGCTCCGGCGTCGATCTGGTGGCGCGCAACTACGGCGAACAGCTCTCCAAGGCGTTCGGCAAGCCGGTGGTCGTCGAAAACCGTCCGGGCGCTGCGACCATGATCGGCACCAACTCGGTTGCGACCGCCGTCGCCGACGGCCATACGCTGCTGGCCGCCACCAGTTCGGCCATGGCGATCAACCCGACCCTCTACAAGAAGATCGCCTACGATCCCAACCGCGACTTCGTTCCGATCAACTTCTATCTGAAGTCGCCGTTTGTGCTGTGCGTTCATCCGGACCTGCCGGCGAAGTCGCTGGCCGAACTGATCAAGATCGCCAAGGAACGGCCCGTGCCGTTCAGCTTCGGGTCGCCGGGCGCCGGCACCGCGCAGCACCTGTCGATGGAATACATCAAGCACCGCTTCGGCATCGCGATGACCCACGTGCCCTACCGGAGCAATCCGCAATACGTCTCCGACGTCGTCGCGGGCCATCTCAATCTGTCGTTCATCCAGGTGGCGGCCGCGACCCCGCTGCTTTCGCTGGGCAAAGTACGGGGACTTGCGGTGTCGACGGCCACCCGCATGCCGGGCCTTCCCGACATTCCGACGCTTGCGGAGGCGACAGGCGACAAGGACATCGAAACGGTGTCGTGGCACATGCTGTACGCGCCGGCCGCCACGCCGAAACCGATCGTCGACCGGCTGCACACGGTGACCAAGGCGATCACGACCACGCCGGCGTTCCGGAAGTTTCTGCTCGACCGCGGCGAGGCGCCGGTCGATACGCCGCCGATCGACGACATCCGCGCCTATATCAAGTCCGAACAGGTGAAGTGGGGCTCGCTCGTGCGGCGGCTCGGGCTGGCAGGATCGCTGTAGCCCGGCTCCGTCAGGTCGCCGCAACGGCCGCCGTGGGCTCTCCGATCGGGGCCAGCGGGGCCGGCGCATCGTCGGCGCGCGCCACCGCCACGCGGTTGCGCCCCTGCCGCTTTGCGGCATAGACCGCCATGTCGGCGCGCCGCACCAGGGTGTCGAGGTCGTAGCCGAACTCCGACGTGCAGGCGACGCCGACGCTGACCGTGGCCGTCACCGGCTTGCCGGACAGTTGCACCATCCCCGCTTCGAATTGCTGCCGGATGCGCTCGGCCACGCGGGCCGCGGGCTCGACTCCCGCGCCCGGCAGGATGCAGCAGAACTCCTCGCCCCCGATCCGGAACAGGAAATCCGTCGGGCGGATATTGCCGTTGACGACGCCGACGAACCGCACCAGCACGTCGTCGCCGCCGGAATGGCCGAACCGGTCGTTGAGCGCCTTGAAGTGGTCGAGGTCGAAGAACAGCAGCGACAGCGGATTCTGCTCGTAAGCGTGCCGCTGTAGCAGCCGCGCGCCGCGCGCCATAAAGGCGCGACGGTTGAGCGCGCCGGTCAGGGGATCGGTCTGCGCCTTGGTGCGCTGTTCGAGCTCCAGCCGCTCGCGCGAGATGGCCACGAGCAGCACCGTCAGCACCAGCGTGTGGAAGAAGGCAATGAGGTTGAACACGGCTACAGTCGTCTGGGTTTCCGGCAGCGCACCGAATGGAAACGGCAGAATATCGACGAACAGGAGCCGGCTTCCGAACAGCAGCGAGTACGAACCGAACAGAACGATGATCGGCCACCGCGACATCAGCCGCTCCTCGCGGCCGCGCCAATATTCCACGGCCGTCAGCGCGATCAGCGGCGCAATGAACAGCGACGAGACGACGATCCGAAGCCGCATGTTCTCCAGGAATCCCGGTATCGCGGCAATCGCGAGCCAGGCACAGGGCATGAGGATCAGCGGCAGCCACAGCGGCTTCCGCCGTTCGAAGGCGCGAGCCGCCTGCCAGCACATGCCGGCCGCGACCAGCATCATGGCCACGGCCACTCCGACCGCCTCAAACTCCCCTACAAAGCCCCTTCGGATGAAGGACAGCCCGGCGAGCATGGCGAAGAAATACATGACGCTGAGCCATGCGAACCATGTCGATCTGCGATCATGGAGCCAGAACGCAAAAAACAGCAGGCATAACGGCGCCTTGACGGCCACGCCCGACAACAAAATTGTAAATGCGTCAATCTGCATGTGCCGCCGCGGGCGCCCCGCCGAATCGGTCAGCAGTCTAGCCGACCGCGGGCAGCGCCCCTATGCGGGCGGGCGCATACGTTTCAGCCGGCGGGCGAAGATTGCCGCGCTCAGCGCCCCTTGCCGAGCGCCTGCTCATAGGATTCCGGCTTGAACCCGACCAGCAGCTTGCCGCCGCCGAGTTCCACGACCGGGCGCTTGATCATGGACGGCTGGCTCTGCATCAGCGTCACGGCCTTGCGGGCGTCGAGGCCTGCCTTGTCCTTGTCGGGGAGCTTGCGGAACGTGGTCCCGGCGCGGTTGAGCAGCGTCTCCCAGCCCACCGTCTTGCTCCATCGCTCCAGCCGCTCGCGCTCGATGCCTTCGGACTTGTAGTCGTGGAATGCGTAATCGACGCCGCGCTTGTCGAGCCAGGCGCGCGCCTTCTTCATCGTGTCGCAGCTCTTGATGCCGTAGACGGTGATCGCCATCGCCGCGACGCCCCCTGTTCACCCGGCCCTGACCGGTTGCCTCGATTTCATATCGTAGCCCACGCGGTTGACAGTTTGTAACCCGGCCGCTCAGATCGCACTGCGCCCAACCCCGCGAGGACTCATGTCGACACCGCCCGTAGCCCCCGACCTGATGCCCTACGACATTCCCTACGGGCCCCCGATCACCGCGGACCGGGCGGCCAAGATCGCGGAGGCGGCTATCGCGGAAGCGAAGAAGGCGCCGCGCAACTGGAAGCTCGCCATCGCGGTGGTCGATCCGAACGGCGACCTCGTCTACTTCTACAAGATGGACGACACACAGCTCGGCTCGATCGAGATTGCAATCGAGAAGGCGCGCACGGCGGCCCGGCTGCGGCGGCCGACCGAAGACCTCTGGAAGGCGCTTCAGACGCAGGCCGGCGCCTATCTCACGACATTCGGCTTCGCCATCGCCATGGGCGCGTTTCCGCTGATCGAGAACGGCAAGCTGATCGGGGCCATCGGCGCGAGCGGCGGGATCGGCGCGCAGGACAACGTGGCGGCGAAGGCTGCGGCGGATTTGATCAAGTAGGCGGGGCGGACGTTACTCCCACTCGATCGTCCCTGGCGGCTTGCTCGTCACGTCGTACACCACGCGGTTGACGCCCTTCACCTCGTTGATGATCCGCGTCGCGACGTGGCCAAGAAACTTCATGTCGAATTGATAGAAGTCCGCGGTCATGCCGTCGGTCGAGGTCACCGCGCGAAGCCCCACCACGAAATCGTAGGTGCGGCCGTCGCCCATCACGCCCACGGTCTTCACCGGCAGGATCACCGCGAACGCCTGCCAGATTTCGTCGTAGAGGCCGGCTCTCCGGATTTCCTCGATGTAGATTTCGTCGGCGAGCCGGAGGATGTCGAGCTTCTCTTTGGTGATCTCGCCCGGGCAGCGGATCGCAAGCCCCGGTCCGGGGAACGGATGGCGGCCGACGAACACGTCCGGCAGACCCAGCTCGCGGCCGAGCGCCCTCACCTCGTCCTTGAACAGTTCGCGCAAGGGCTCCACGAGCTTCATGTTCATGCGCTCGGGCAGGCCGCCGACGTTGTGGTGCGACTTGATCGTCACCGACGGCCCGCCGGTGAACGACACGCTTTCGATCACGTCGGGATAGAGCGTGCCCTGCGCCAGGAACTCGGCGCCGCCGACTTTCCTGGCCTCGTCCTCGAACACGTCAATGAACAATTTGCCGATGGTCTTGCGCTTGATCTCCGGGTCGGTGACGCCCGCGAGCGCGCCGAGGAAGCGGCTGGCGGCGTTCACGTGCACCAGCGGAATGTTGTAATGGCCGCGGAATAACGCCACTACGCGCTCGCCTTCGGCGGCGCGCAGCAGCCCGTGGTCGACGAACACGCAAGTCAATTGATCGCCGATGGCCTCGTGGATCAGCACCGCGGCGACCGCGCTGTCGACGCCGCCCGACAACCCGCAGATCACGCGGCCCTTGCCGACCTGGGCGCGGATTTTCTCGATCGCCTCCTGGCGGAATGCGCGCATGGTCCAGTCGCCGCGGCAGCCGGCGATCTTGCGCACGAAGTTGCGGATCAGCGCCGCGCCGTGCGGCGTGTGCACGACTTCGAGATGGAACTGGGTGGCGTAATACTTGCGCGCGTCGTCGGCGATCATGGCGATCGGCGCATTCGGCGACGTGCCGACCACGCGGAAGCCCTTGGGAAGCCTCGTCACCCGGTCGCCGTGGCTCATCCAGACCGGGTACTTCTCGCCCTTCTTCCAGACGCCGTCGAACAGCGGCGAGTCTTCGACCACCGTCACCTCGGCGCGGCCGAATTCGCGATGGTGCCCGCCCTCGACTTCGCCGCCGAGCTGGTGCGCCATGGTCTGTTCGCCGTAGCAGATGCCGAGCACCGGCACGCCGGAATCGAAAATCGCCTTGGGCGCCGACGGCGCGTCCTTGTCGAGCACGGACGCAGGCCCGCCGGACAGGATCACGGCCCTGGGCTTCATCGCGGCGAAGGCTTCGGCCGCCTTCTGGAACGGCACGATCTCGGAATAGACGCCCTCTTCGCGCACCCGGCGCGCAATCAGTTGCGTCACCTGGGAGCCGAAATCGACGATCAGAATCTTGTCGTGGGTTTCCATGGCGGGTTCTAGGTCAGCCGCCTCGGGTTGTCGAGATTGCGGCTGTCTTGATTGCGGCTGTCTTGCCGCCGCGACGGAAGTCATGCCTTGCGCCTCAAAAGGCTTACGAAAAACCCGTCGGTGCCGGTCCGGCGCGGCGTCATCAACAGGCCCTCGTCCGAAATAAGCACCGCCTTGCAGAAAAGATAGGCGCGCTCGCCCAGCACCCCCGCGGTCTCGGCGGGCTTTTCCACGGAAAAATCCGAATGCCGCGCGGCGAAGGCCCGCACCTGACCGCCGTTTTCCTCGTCCAGCACCGAGCAGGTGATGTAGGCGATCCGCCCGCCCGGCCGGACCAGCATGGCGGCGCGCTCCAGCACCTCGGCCTGCTCCTTGAGGCGGACCTCCAGCGACCCCGGCCGCACCCGCCATTTGGCGTCCGGATTGCGCCGCCAGGCGCCGATGCCGGTGCAGGGCGCGTCGATCAGCACCAGGTCGGCGCGACCATCGAGATCGGCCAGTTCCGAACCGTCGGACTTCGGCGTGCGGACCTGGACATTGCGGACGCCAGCGCGCTCCAGCCTTGCGTGGATCGGAGCGAGCCGCCGCTTGTCGTCGTCGGTGGCGAAAATCTGGCCCGTGTTCCGCATCGCGGCCGCCAGCGCCAGCGTCTTGCCGCCGCCGCCGGCACAAAGGTCGACGACCTGCTCGCCCGGCTGAGCGCCGGCGAACAGCGCCGCAAGCTGCGAGCCCTCGTCCTGGATTTCGATCAGGCCTTTCAGATAGGCCAGCTCGGCGTGGATCGCGGGGCTCTTGGAATCGGCGCTCAATACAATGCGAAGACCGACCGGCGACCAGCGCGCCGGTTCGGCCTTGAGGTCGGCGAGCGCCGCGAGTGCTTCGTCGCGCTCGCCCTTCAAGGTGTTGACCCGCAGATCGAGCGGTGCGCGCTGGGCCAGCGCCGCGCCCTCCTCCGCGCGCTCGTCGCCGAACACGCGGGCGAGGTGCGGATCGAGCCATTCGGGGTAATCGCCCAGCACATGCGCCGGCGCATCGGACGGCATATCGCCGGTGAGCTTCGCGCGCTCGGCGTCGGTGAGCGGCGGCGGCGCATGGCGCGAGCCGTCGGCAAGCCGCGTGATGGCGTCGGCGTCGAGCCCGCGCTCGCGCTTCAGCATTCCGAGGAGGATGGCGCGCGCTGTCGCCTCGCCCATGAGGTGCGCCGACGACGCCTTGCGGCGCAGCGCGTCATAAACGAGGCCAGCGATGGCGGCGCGGTCGCCGGAGCCCGCGAAGCGATGCGACAGGCCCCAGTCCTTCAGCGCATCCGCCGCCGGGCGGCGGCGCGCCTCGATGTCGACAAACACCTCGATGGCGGCGGCCAGACGGGCGGCGGGCGTCATGTCGAAGCGGCGAGAATGCGGACGATGAAGACCAGCCACATGAGGATCAGCACGAGCGCGCCGACCCCAAACACAAGGCCCCGCCGGATGACGACATTGTTCGTGGTGTGGATATAGGCGTGCACCAGACGGGTCGCGACGAACATCCACGCCATGACGACGAACAGCAGGTCGGCCTGCCTGGTGACCAGCGCCAGAGCGGTCAGCACGTAAAACAGGACCGGCAGCTCGAATTGATTCGAAAAGCAGTTCGCCACCTGCTGCGTACGCGGCGGCCAGTTCGGCTCGCGCAATGCAATACGGGAGGGCTGCACCGCGCCGCTGCTGAAATCGCCCTGCCTTATCATTGCAAGCCAAAGCAGCAGACCGAGCGTCAGCGCGACCTGCACAAACAGCGGGGCAAGAACCGAGGCAACCGACATGACGACCCTGAGTGCAACGCCGCGGACCGGCGGCTCGAACTTGTAGCGTCCAAGCACCGTCAAAGATAGCTTTGGCCTCCGGGGAATCTTCGACGATGCGTTACATCCTCGCTCTCGTGGCAGGTGCGGCCGGCGCGGCCCTCGGCGTTGCGCTCGGGGCCGCGGCCGGCCTCCTGATCGCCTCCGCGACCGGCATGGCGAACGCCGTGGGCGAAGCGGCCGTATTCGCTCTCTTCGTGTGCGGTCCGGTGGGCGGCCTCCTGGGGCTCGGCCTGGGCGTCTGGCTCGCGGTCAGGCGACGCGGCTTTGCAGCGTTTGCCGCGCATCTGGGGACGACTGTCGTAGGGCTAGGCGGTATCGCGGGAGCCGCGCTCTACCTCGCATTCGGGATGCAGACCCATGTCAATCCGAACGGCGCCGCGCCGCGGCTGATGTTCGAAATCCGGCTGCCTCCCGGCGCCATACCGCCGCCGCGCGAAGGCACAATCGAACTGCACACCAGCAAGAACCGGATGCCGGCCAGGATCGCGCAAGCGGCGCGCACCGGCGACGACGGCCGCCCGGTCGTCGAAGGCCATGTGGAGATGGCCTACAACGTCTCGCAGCGGTCGCTGATCCTGAAGATGGGCGACAAGGGTGACGTGGTGTTCAAGATCAACCTGTCCGGCGTTCCCAAGCACAGCAAGACGCTCGGGCCGTGGCGGCCGGCCGACCACATTTTCGAGCCGGGCAAGGATCGGGCGCGGCCCGCAACCGCCGCCGACGCCTACGAGATCCGCTACCGCGCCGCCTGGGCGGGTGAAGACTAGGGCCGGCGAGGATTGACCCGCTCAGCCATTACAGTTTGACGCTGATCGCGGTCTCGCCGTCCTCGCCGATCAGAGCGCTTTGCCAGCTTTTGCCGTCGAACAGCGCCGCATGCACGTCGTCGGCGGTGCCGCCGTGGTTGAGGTTGGCGGTGACCAGCATGCCGCCGGTCTTGAGCAGCTTGTGCAGGGTCTTGTGCAGCGCCGGCACCGGCGAGTGGCCGTCGAAGAAGGCGACGTCATAGCCCGGATCGAGCGTGGGCAGCACCTTGGCGAAGTCGCCTTCATGCACGGTGATGCACTTGTCGAAGCCTTCGGCGGCGATGTTCTCGCGCGCGAGCCGCACGTGCTCCGGATCGCGCTCGACGGTATCCACCCTGGCCTTCGGGGCGCCGCTCGCAAGCGACAGCGACGTGTATCCGAGCGCGCAGCCGAGTTCGAGAATGCGCCGCGCACCGGCCGCCGCCGCGACGGTCGCCAGCAGCGGTCCGTTGTCGTAGGGCCAGGCGCCGCAGCCGTGCCGCGCGCGGTGCTTGAGCGTGGCCTCGCGCACATGCGCGAACGGATCGTCGGATTTCTTCGGCATTCAACGCTCCTCAACCGGCAGGCTTGAACCGCGCCGCTTGCGGGCGCGACTAAATCCAAACGCTCACTGAGCTAACCCGTGTCGAACGATAATTCCAGCGCCGCCGAGCCGGGCCGAGGCCGATCCGCGCTTCCACCATGGGCGCTGGTAGCTCTCGCGACCGTCTCGGCGCTCGCCGGCTTGTGGCTCGGCTATCCGCTTGCCCAGTTGCTCGTCGTGGGTGTCGCCACGGCCACCGACCGCGACGTTACCGAACTCAAGGACATGGTGATTTCAGCCGCGATTTGCGGGCCCATCGTCGGCGCCGCTGGAGCGGTCTGGCTTGCCTTGATCGTCTGCCGTGCCGGGCAGCGCGCCCGCACCACAGCCATGGCCGCGTTCGCCCTTTTGACCGTTGCAGGCGCCGCCATGATGGCCACCGCCTTCGACTGGCCGAAGGCGTCCGGCGCGCCGGTGGTCCGCTACGAATTGCGGCTGCCGCCGGGCACCGAGGTCAACATGGGCAACATTGACTTCGGCATCTGGGCCGGACGCTCGGGTCATGGCGTCTATGTCGAACGGATCGCCCAGGTTGACGGACGCCCGCTGGTCCGCGGCGACTTCACATTGCGGCAAGAAGGCACCGAGGAAGTGCTGGCGCTCAGGATCGGCAGAGGGCCCGCGCGCCGCTGGCGGGTTCCGATCGCGCCGGACGCGAAACTGGAGAAAGACTACGGTCCCTGGCAGCGGATCGAGTTTCTCCCCGGCAGCGCGCCGGCAGAAGGCGACGGCTACGAGATCCGCTACCGGGTGCGGAAATACCTGTAGCCACCCGTGCACCTCAAGTCGCAACGCGCACGATCAGCTTGCCGAAATTCTTGCCGCGCAGCAGACCGATCAAGGCTTGCGGCGCATTCTCGATGCCGTCGACCGTGTCCTCGCGGTATTTAACCCGCCCCTCGCGCAACCAGGCCGATACGTCGCGCAGGAAATCGCCGTGGCGCGCGGCGAAGTCGGTGACGATGAAGCCGCGCAAGGTGAGCCGCTTGGTCAGGATCGCGCGAGTCAGCGCCGAGGTCCGCAGCGCGCCATCCGGCATTTCCACGGCGTTGTAAGTCGCAATCTGCCCGCAGACCGGCACGCGCGCGAAGTTGTTGAGCAGCGGAAACACCGCCTCGAACACCGCACCGCCGACGTTCTCGAAATAGACGTCGATGCCGTTGGGGCACGCCGCCTTCAGACGCCCCGGCAAGTCGCCGCCGCGATGGTCGACGCAGGCGTCGAAGCCGAGCTCGTCCGTCACGTAGCGGCACTTGTCCGGCCCGCCCGCAATCCCCACCGCACGCGCGCCCTTGATTTTGGCAATCTGGCCGACCACCGAGCCGACCGCGCCGGATGCCGCCGACACCACCACCGTCTCGCCTTCCTTGGGCTGGCCGATTTCGAGTAGCCCCGTGTAGGCCGTCATGCCCGGCATGCCGAGCACGCCGAGTGCGGTCGAAAGCGGCGCAAGCGAGGGATCGAGCTTGCGTACGCCTTTGCCATCGGACAAAGCGTGGGTCTGCCAGCCATTGGCGCCGAACACGACGTCGCCGGGCTTATAGCCATCGAGGTTCGATTGCACGACCTCGCTCACCGTGCGGCCCTCCATCGTCTGCCCGATCTCTACCGGCTTGGCGTAGGACGGCGCGTCGCTCATGCGCCCGCGCATGTAGGGATCGAGCGACAGCCACAGCGTTCGCAGCAGCATCTGGCCGGGGCCCGGCGCGGGCTCCGGCATCGTCTCGATGCGGAAGTCGCTGTCCTTCGGCTCGCCGACCGGCCGCGCCGCGAGAACGATGCGCGTGCCGGCGGCCATAGTCAGACGCGGCTCGGGTAATTCGGGCTCTCGCGCGTGATCGCTACGTCGTGGACGTGGCTCTCGCGCAGGCCCGCCGACGAAATGCGGATGAACTGCGCCTTGTCGTGAAATTCGCCGATGTCCTTCGCGCCGACGTATCCCATCGCCGCGCGCAAGCCGCCCGCGAGCTGGTGCAACACCGTCGACACCGGACCCTTATACGGCACCTGACCTTCGATGCCTTCCGGCACGAGCTTCAGATGATCCTTGATGTCCTGCTGGAAGTAGCGGTCGGCCGAGCCGCGCGCCATCGCGCCGACCGAGCCCATGCCGCGGTAGCTTTTGTAGGACCGGCCCTGAAACAGGAATGCGTCGCCTGGCGTTTCGTCGGTGCCTGCGAGCAGCGAACCGACCATGGCGACGTCGGCGCCCGCCGCCAGCGCTTTGGCGAGATCGCCGGAATATTTGATGCCGCCGTCGGCGATCACCGGCGTGCCGGTCTTCTTCGCCGCGTCGACCGCGTCCATGATTGCGGTCAGCTGGGGCACGCCGACACCCGCAATCATGCGCGTGGTGCAGATCGAGCCCGGTCCGATACCCACCTTGATGGCGTCGGCGCCGGCGTCGATCAGCGCCTGCGCGCCTTCCGCGGTCGCGACGTTGCCGGCCACGACCTGCACCGCGTTGGACAGCCGCTTGATGCGGCCGACCGCTTCCAGCACGCGCCTGGAATGACCGTGCGCGGTGTCCACCACCACGAGGTCGACGCCGGCGTCGATCAGCCCTTCGGTGCGCTCGTAGCCGGCATCGCCGACGGTCGTGGCCGCAGCGACCCGTAGCCGCCCCTGCTCGTCCTTGCAGGCGTTCGGATTGGTGACCGCCTTTTCGATGTCCTTCACCGTGATCAGGCCGACGCAGCGGTATTGCGCATCCACCACCAGCAATTTCTCGATCCGGTGCTGGTGCAGCAGCCGCTTGGCCTCGTCCTGTCCGACGCCCTCGCGCACGGTGACGAGCCGGTCCTTGGTCATCAGCTCGGAGACCTTCTGCCGCGTGTCGGCCGCGAAACGCACGTCGCGGTTGGTCAGGATGCCGACCAGCTTGCCGGCATGACCGTTGCCGCCGCCCTCGACCACCGGAACGCCGGAGATGTTGTTCTCCTTCATCAGCGCGAGCGCATCGGCCAGCGTCGCCTCGGGATGGATGGTCAGCGGATTAACCACCATGCCGGACTCGAACTTCTTAACCTGCCGCACCTGCGCCGCCTGCTGGTGCGGCTCCAGATTACGGTGGATGACGCCGATGCCGCCGGCCTGCGCCATGGCGATCGCCATGTGCGCCTCGGTGACAGTGTCCATGGCGGAGGCCACCACCGGCAGGTTGAGCGAGATTTCCTTGGTAATGCGCGTGCGGATATCGACCTCGGACGGCAGCACGTCGGAGAGGCCGGGCTTCAGCAGCACGTCGTCGAAGGTGAAGGCTTCGGGAAGGACTGAACCGGCTGTCGCAGCCATTGCCAACTCCAAATCAACCGCATCCCGGGCTCGGATGGCCGCGAACGAGAATAATCGGTTGTTTTGCGAGGAATGCGCTTCCTCGCCCGACTCGCGGGCCCGCTTTTGGGTTGGCGGCGGTGGATATCACGGACGTCATGGGTTTCATAGCCCACGGCCAACTTGTCCTGTGGAACCTTCCGTGCCGCACCGCCGCCGCATCGGCGCGCTTCAAGGCCAGGCGGCGTCTCTGGTCCGTCACCGAAACCGGGGATAGATTCTCAGAACCAAGTTCGGAGCCGATCATGCCGCGCCCGCGGATCGTCATTGGCCGGCCGGCCGCACCGCCGATTGCGGCGGCGCTCGCGGCTGCGATGGCTGTGGCTGCATTCGCCGCTCCGGCTGCGGCCCAGCAGCCTTCGGCCGAAGAGCGGCGCTGCACCGGGCAAATTCAGGCGACGGCGCAGGCCCAGGCGCAGGCCTGCTCTGTCCTGATCGAAAGTGGCCACTACAGCGCGCAGAACCTCGCAATCCTTCATTCCAACCGCGGCATCGCCCACGCCAAGGCCGAGGACTTCGACCGCGCCGTCGCCGACTTCGAAGCGGCAATCCGCATCAGCCCCGGCCATCTGCGCGCCCACATCAATCTCGGCAATGCGCACTACGCCAAGCGTGACTTCGACCGCGCTATCGCGGCCTTCTCCGACGCGATCCGGCTCGATCCAAGGCAGTCCGCAAGCTTCATGAGCCGCGCCAACGCCTACGACGCCAAGGGCGACGGCGAGCGCGCCATCGCCGATTACGACCAGGCGATACGGCTCGATCCGAACTTCGCCACCGCCTATTTCAACCGCGGCGGCGCGCACCGCCGCCGCGGCGACGCCGAGCGCGCCATCGCTGACTACGATCAGGCGATCCGGATGAACCCGCGCTACGTCGCGGCGCTCAACAACCGGGGCATCGCGCACGCCGATCGCGGCGACTACGACCGCGCGATCACCGACTACAACGAGGCGCTCAAGATCGACCCAAGCTACGCCAGCGCCTACACCAACCGCGGCAACGCGCTGCGGGCGAAGCGCGACTACGACCGCGCGGCGGCCGACTTCGATCAGGCGATCAAGGCCGATCCGAAATTTACGCTCGGCTATCTCAACCGCGGCCTGGTCTGGTTCGACAAGCGCGACTACAGCCGCGCCGTCGCCGACTTCGGCGAGGCGATCAAGCTCGCGCCCGACGATGCGCGCGGCTACATCAACCGCGGCACTGCGCTTGAGGCCAGCGGCGCGTTCGAACCGGCCCTGAAAGATTTCGAGCAGGCGATCAAGCTCGATCCGAAGAATGCGCTGGCCTACGATAGCCGTGGCAACGTCTGGCGCAGCACCGGCCGGATCGAGCGAGCCGTCGCCGACTACTCCGAGGCCATTGCGCTTGCGCCGACTTACGCGCACGCGCGCTTCAACCGGGCGCAGGCGCATTACATCGCGGGCCGCTTCCGCGAAGCGCTCGCCGACGCCGAGGCCGCGGCGAAGCTCAATCCGCAAGGCGCGCACGCGCTCAGCCTGCGCGGGCTGATCCAGGAGAAGCTCGGCGCGAAGCCGCAGGCGATTGCCGATTTCCGCCGCGCCATCGCCCTCGACGCGACCTTGCAGCAGGCGGCGGAGGGGCTCCGGCGGCTCGGGGCTACGCCGTAGAGCATGATCCCGAAAAGTAGGGCCCGGTTTTCGGACAAGATCATGCTCAGGGCTTAGACACTCCGCGAAATCCCGTCGCCAGCACGTAAAGCTCCGCCGAATCCGAACGGCTCGCCGCGGGCTTCACGTGCTTCACCGCGGCGAAGTCGCGCTTGAGCGCCGCGAGCAGCGCGCCTTCGGTGCCGCCCTGGAGCACCTTGGCGAGGAAGCTGCCGCCGGGTTTCAGCACCTCGCGCGCGAACTCGGCCGCGGCCTCGACGAGCGCCATGATCTTCAGATGATCGGTCTGGCGATGGCCGGTGGCGTTCGCGGCCATGTCGGAGAGCACGACGTCCGCAGGCCCGCCGAGCATGGCCTTCAGCCGATCGGGCGCGGACGGGTCGAGAAAGTCGATCGGTGCGAACTCGACGCCGGGGATCGGATCGATCTCCAAAATATCGATTGCAGCGACCCGGCCCTGCGCGCCGATGCGCTTGGACGCCACCTGCGACCAGCCGCCGGGCGCCGCGCCGAGGTCCACCACGCGCGCGCCGGGCTTCAGCAGCCGGTGCTTGTCGTCGATCTCGATCAGCTTGTAGGCCGCGCGCGAGCGGTAGCCCTCGCGCTTGGCGCGCGCCACGTAAGGATCGTTGAGCTGGCGCGTGAGCCAGCGCCGCGACGATTGCGTCTTGCTCTTGTCCTTGACCCGGACCTTCAGCCCGCCGTCGCGCCCGGTGCGGCTCATGTCGCGGCCTCCCGCCCCCACACGCCATCCTCGCGCATCATCTGCACCAGCATGCCCTCGCGCAGGCCGCGGTCGGCGACGCGCAGCCGCTCGCAGGGAAACGCGCGGCGGATCGCTTCGAGAATGGCGCAGCCGGCAAGCACAAGGTCGGCGCGCTCGGAACCGATGCACGGATTGGCGACGCGGCCGTCGTAATTCATCGCAAGCAGTTCCTCGACCACGCCCGTCACCTGCCCCGCGCTCATCCAGCAGCCGTCGACGCGGCGGCGCTCGTAGCGCGGCAATCGCAGATAGACGCCGGCGATGGTCGTCACCGTGCCCGAGGTGCCAAGGAGGTGCAGACCCTCGGTGCCGCCGTGCTGCGCGGCGAAGCGCGCGACGTGACCGGCCACCTCCGTGATCATGGCCTCGAACGTCTCGCGCGTCACCGTGACGCCGCCGTGGCGCTCGGCGAGCGTCACGACGCCGAGCGGCAGCGACACCCAGCCCTCGATCTCAGGATGCGGCGGCCCGTGGTGCATCGGGCGCGACGGGCCGAGCCGAACCAACTCGGACGAACCGCCGCCAATGTCGAACAGGATCACGCCCTGCGCGACCGGGTCCATCAGCGGCGTGCAGCCGGTCGCGGCCAGCCGCGCCTCGGTCTCGCGGTCGACGATTTCCAGGTCGATGCCGACTTCGCGCTTGACGCGTTCGAGAAACTCGATGCCGTTGCCGGCGGCGCGGCAGGCTTCGGTCGCGATCAGGCGGGTACGGGTGACGCCGCGGTTGCGCATCTTGGCGCGGCAGACGCGCAGCGCCTCGACCGCGCGTCCGATAGCGGCGTCGCTCAGGACGCCCGACGTCGAGACGCCCTCGCCCAGCCGGATGATGCGCGAGAACGCATCGATCACGCGGAAGCTGTCGCGGGTCGCGCGCGCCACCAGCAGCCGGCAGTTGTTGGTGCCGAGATCGAGCGCGGCATAGGTCGGACCGGCCATATCCGATCCGCCGCCGTCGTCGCGGCGTGGATGCCGATAGGGCGAACGGCGACCCCGCCGTTGCCCCATCGGGCCCCGGTCAGGCGCGGGGTCGAGGCCGGTCGCCCGGGCCTCGTCTTCCATCGAAAACCTTTCCCCGTGCCGAAGCCACCGGTTGAACCCTGGGCTCGACGGCGCGGCGGTGATCCGTCACTTCGGGGCGGAGTCTAGAGAGCGGCGGCGCTCCGCGCAACTCAGGGCGTCCGGCCACACATGGCCATACCGGCGGCTGTGCTTGTGCGGGCGGGCACGGTTCGATATTTGATAATGAACGCATCCAGATGCTTGTCATGGCCGGGCCAACCCCGGCCATCCATGTCTTATCCGACCGCGCCAGCCATCCGGGACGCCCATGAACATCCAGGACTCCGCCAAGACCCGAACAGCCTACGCCATCGGCCAGGCCGTGCCGCGCAAGGAAGACCCCAAGCTCCTGCGCGGCGAAGGCCGCTACACCGACGACATCAACCTGCCCGGACAGGCCCATGCCTACATCCTGCGCAGCAGCGTCGCGCACGGGCGGATCAAGTCCATCGATACGTCCCGCGCCAAGGCGATGCGCGGCGTACTCGCGGTCTACACCGGCAAGGACCTCGCCGCCTACGGCACCCTGCAGTCGGCGCTGCCGTTCAAGAGCCGCGACGGCTCCGACATGAAGAAGCCCGGCCGTTGCGCGCTCACGACCGACAAGGTGCGCTTCGTCGGCGATCCGGTCGCCTGCGTCGTGGCCGAGACGCTGCTGCAGGCCAAGGACGCGGCCGAAGCCATCGACCTCGCCATCGACGCGCTGCCGGCGGTCACGCTGCCGGAAGACGCCGACAAGCCAGGCGCGCCGGTGCTGTTCGACGACGTGCCCGGCAACGTCGCGCTCGATTTCCATTATGGCGACAGCGAGAAGGTCGCGGCCGCGTTCGCAAGCGCAGCCCACAAGGTCAAGCTGCGGCTGGTGAACAGCCGCCTGGTCGTCAACGCCATCGAGCCGCGCTCAGCGATCGGCGCCTACGACAAGGCCACGGAACGCTTCACGCAATATTCCGTCAGCCAGGGCGTGATGGGACTGAAGGCCGGCCTGACCAACACAATGAAGGTTCCGCCGGAGAAGATGCACGTCGTCACCGGCAACGTCGGCGGTTCGTTCGGCATGAAGGCGCAGGTCTATCCGGAATACGTCTGCATCCTGCATGCCGCGCGCGAACTGGGGCGCCCGGTGAAGTGGACCGACGAGCGCTCGACGAGCTTCGTGTCGGACAACCACGGCCGCGACCACGTCCAGACCGCCGAACTTGCGCTCGACAAGGACGGGCACTTCCTCGCGCTCCGGCTTGCCGGTTACGGCAACCTCGGCGGCTTCCAGGGCGCGATGGCGCCGCAGCCGCCGACGCTCAACATCGTGCGCAACGTCATCAGCCTCTACCGCACGCCGTTGCTTGAAGTGTCGACCAAGTGCGTGTTTACCAACACGAGCTTCGTCAGCCCCTACCGCGGCGCGGGCCGCCCCGAGGGCAACTACTTCATGGAGCGGCTGATCGACTACGCCGCGGCCGAATGCGGCTTCGACCGCCTCGAACTTCGGCGCAAGAACCAGATTCGCAAGAGCGAGATCCCGTGGAAGGCCGCGTCCGGCGCGACCTACGACAGCGGCGACTTCCCGGCAATCCTGCGCGAGGCGCTGGAGGCCTCCGACTGGAAGGGCTTCAACAAGCGCAAGCGCGAGAGCAAGAAGCGCGGCCTCCTCCGCGGCATCGGCGTCGGCTGCTATCTCGAAGTCACCGCCCCCGCCAACAAGGAAATGGGCGGCATCGCCTTTGATTCCGACGGCGGCGTCACCATCCGCACCGGCACGCTCGACTACGGCCAAGGCCACGCCACGCCGTTCGCGCAGGTGCTGAGCGAGAAGCTCGGCGTGCCGTTCGAGAAGGTGCGGCTCCTGCAGGGCGACAGCGACGAATTGCTTGCGGGCGGCGGGACCGGCGGCTCGCGCTCGATGATGAATTCGGGCCAGGCCATCGTCGAAGCAGCCGCCAAGGTGGTCGAGCAGGGCCGCCAGATCGCCTCGCACGCGCTCGAAGCCTCTGCCAGCGACATCGAGTTCAAGGACGGCCGCTTTACCGTCGCCGGCACCGACCGCTCGGTCGGCATCATGGAACTGGCGCAGAAGGTGCGCTCGGGCACGATCAAACTGCCGCCCGACGCGCCGAAGTCGCTCGACGTCAAGCACGTCAGCGAGGGCTCGCCGTCGGCCTACCCCAACGGCTGCCACGTCTGCGAAGTCGAGATCGACCCCGACACCGGCAACATCGCGATCGCCAAGTACACCGCGGTCAACGATTTCGGCACCATCATCAATCCGATGCTGGTCGACGGCCAGACCCACGGCGGCGTGGTGCAGGGCATCGGCCAGACCTTCCTGGAGCAGGTCGTATACGACGAGCAAGGCCAGCTGCTCAGCGGCTCGTTCCTCGACTACGCCATGCCGCGCGCCGTGCACGCGCCGGACTTCGCGGTCTTGAGCCATCCCGTCCCCGCCAAGACCAATCCGCTCGGCGTCAAGGGCTGCGGCGAGGCCGGCTGCGCGGGCTCGCTCACCTCGATCATGAACGCGGTGGTCGACGCGCTGTCGGTGTACGGCATCCGGCACATCGACATGCCGGCGACGCCGCAGCGGGTGTGGCAGGCGATCCAGGACGCGAAGACAAAGCAATGAATTCTGCGCGCGCCGCGGACTCCGTACCCTCTCCTCTTGTGGGAGAGGGTGGCGAAGCCGCGCGAAGCGAGGCTGAGCCGGGTGAGGGGTTCTTGGGCGACTTGTTGTTCATTGACCCCTCACCCGCCTCGCGCATTTCGTGCGCTCGGCACCCTCTCCCGCAAGGGGAGAGGGTAACCGAGTGCGCTGCACCGGTTACGTGATGCGGCAATGACCCAAGCCGTCGACACGTCGATCGCCACGCGCCGCGCCAGCGACGTCCAGCTCATCGCCGGCGTGAGCGCAGCGCACTTCATCAGTCACTACTACATCCTCGTGCTGCCGCCGCTGTTCGCCTTCGTGCGCGCCGAATACGGCGTAAGCTACACCGAACTCGGCCTCGCGCTGACGGTGTTCAACGCGGTATCGGCGATCTTCCAGACTCCCGCGGGATTTCTCGTCGACCGCTACAACGCGCGGCTGATCCTGGCCGCGGGTGTGTTGATCGGCTCGGTCGCGCTTGCGATCACCGCGATGGTGAATTCGTTCTGGGTGCTGGTGGCGATGTTCGGCCTGCTCGGCGTCGGCAACACCGTCTATCATCCCGCCGACTACTCCCTGCTCTCGCGCCACGTCTCGCCTGAGCGGATGAGCCAGGCCTATTCGGTGCACACGTTCTCCGGCCTGCTCGGCAGCGCGGTCGCGCCGATCGGGATGCTGTCCATGCACAGCCTGTTCGGCTGGCGCGGCGCGATGATGAGCGCGGCCGTGCTCGGCGTCGCGTGCGCGGCGATCCTGCTGTTGCAGCGCGATACGCCCGAGCGCACGCCGGTCAAGCCGCGCGAGAGCAAGGACACCGACTCCGGATGGCGCGTCCTGCTGACCGCGCCGATCTTGATCAACTTTCTGTTCTTCACCATCCTCGCGTTCGGCAACTACGGCCTGATGAACTTTGCGGTCGTGGCGCTCGGCGCGCTGCACAACACGCCGGTTGCGACCGCCAACACCGCCTTGTCCGGCAACCTGTTCCTCGCGGCCTTCGGCGTGCTGGTCGGCGGCTATATCGCCGCGCGCACGACGCGCCACCGCCTGACCACCTGCCTCGGCCTGTTCGGCGCGGGGCTCGTGGTGTTCTGCATCAGCATGGTCGATCTCGGCGCCGTGCTGCTGGTGCTCGCCATGTCGCTGACCGGGCTCCTGTTCGGCATCGTCATGCCCTCGCGCGACATGATCGTGCGCGAAGCGACGCCGCCCGGAGCATTCGGCAAGGTGTTCGGCTTCGTCACCAACGGCTTCAACATCGGCGGCATCCTATCGCCGATCCTGTTCGGCGCGCTGATGGACCACGGCGAGCCGCGGATGGTGTTCTGGGTCATTGCCGCGGCCTCCCTCGCCGCCGTCCTTACCGTCGCCTGGACGGCGAAGCACCGGCGGACCTGATGAGCGCCGATGCGCACCGGAACGGGGGTGCGCCGGCGATGCTGCAGCCGTTGACCGCGCTGCTGCTGTGGCTCGGCGGCATCGGGCTGCGGATCACGATCCTTGCGGTTCCGCCGGTCATCCCGCTGATCCACGACGACCTGAAGATGACCGAGACGCAGGTCGGCATTCTCACCGGCCTGCCGATGGTGCTGTTCGCGGGCGCAGCGATTGCGGGCTCGCTCTTGATCGCACGCTTTGGTGCACGGACGGCGCTGATCGCGGGGCTTTTGCTCTGCGCCGCGGGCTCGGCGGCGCGCGCGGTCGGACCGAACCTCGCGATGCTCTATTTCGGCACCGTCGTCACCGCCTTCGGCGTCGCGGTGATGCAGCCGTCGCTGCCGCCGCTGGTACGCGCCTGGGTGCCCAATCGTGTGGGCTTCGCCACCGCCGTCTACACCAACGGGCTGATCGTCGGCGAGATCATCCCGATCATGGCGACGATCCCGTTCCTGCTGCCCGCGGTCGGCAACAGCTGGCGCATGAGCTTCGTGATCTGGGCGCTGCCGGTTCTGGCCATCGCCGCGATCATCGCGCTGCTTGCGCCGCGGCAGGCGCCTCCCGCCAGCGCAGCGCCCGTGACGGGCCGCAAATGGCTGCCGGACTTCCGCAACCCGCTGCTCTGGCGCATCGGCTTCATGCTCGGCAGCGTGAACTCGATGTATTTCTCTCTCAACGGCTTCCTGCCGGACTACCTGACGCACACCGGACGCCCCGACCTGATCCACGGCGCGCTTACCGCCATGAACGTCGGGCAGTTGCCGGCGTCGTTCCTGCTGCTGCTGTCGGCCGACCGCATGGTGCGGACGGTATGGTCCTATCTCGCCTGCGGTGCGGTCTGCCTTGCGAGCGTGCTGATGATCGTCGCAGGCGGAAACTGGGTGCTGATCGGCGCGGCGCTGTTCGGCTGCTTCGGCGCTGCGATCCTGGTGCTGGTGCTGGCGCTGCCGCCGCTGCTCAGCGCGCCGGAGGACGTCCACCGCCTCACCGCCGGCATGTTCAGCATCTCCTATTCCTGCGCCGTGGTCGTGCCGATTATCAGCGGCGCGCTGTGGGATCTGACCGGCTGGCCGGTCGCCGCGCTCGTTCCGATCGGGCTCTGCGCGCTCGTCGTGGTCGGTCTTGCGCCCTCGGTCGCGCTGCGCGACAAATCGGCGGCGGGAGCATCACATGGGTGACAGCCGATGGGTGACAGCTACGGCACGGTGAAGGTCGCGGCGGTGCAGGCCGCCTCCGTGTTCCTCGACCGCGAAGGCTCGGCCGACAAGGCCTGCCGGCTGATCCGCGAGGCGGGCCAAAATGGCGCGCGCGTCATCGGCTTCCCGGAAGGATTCATTCCCGCGCATCCGGTCTGGTACCACCACCACGCCGCGACCGGCGCAATCGCAAACAAGCTCGCGGTCGAACTGTTCAAGAATTCCGTCGAGATTCCCGGGCCGGAAACCGATGCGCTCTGCGCCGCCGCGCGCGACGCCAACGCCTATGTCGTGATCGGCGTGTGCGAGAAAATCCCGAACACGCTCGGCACCATGTTCAACACCCAGCTCTACATCGGGCCGGACGGGCGGATCATCCGCAAGCACCAGAAGATCATGCCGACGGTCGGCGAGCGGCTCGTCCACATGGGCGGCTACGGCGACACGTTCGGCACCTTCGACAGCGAGTTCGGGCCGATGTCCGGCCTGATCTGCGGCGAAAACTCCAACCCGCTCGCGGTGTTCGCACTGATCGCGGAAGGCACGCGCATCCATGTGATGAGCTGGCCCAATCATTTTCCGACCAGCGGCGATCCGCTGCGCAACCGGGTCGCTATCGATTCGCAGGCGTTCGCGCAGATGAGCAAGGCGTTCGTGATCTCGGCCTGCGGCACGGTCGACGAGCGTATGATCGAGATGCTTCGGCCCGGCCCCGACGCTGAGAAGTTCCTGCGCAATCCCGATTGCTGCGGCGGCTCGCTGATCGTCGATCCGCTGGCGCGCATCGTCGCCGGTCCGATGGGTGCGGAGGAAGGCATCCTCTACGCCGAGTGCAATCTCGACCTCGGCATCCAGATGAAGCTGCGCCACGACTTCGCCGGCCACTACAACCGGCCCGACATTTTCCAGCTTCACGTCAACCGCGCGGCGCCCGCGCTCTACCGCGTGCACAACGATCCCGCGGCGCTGCCCGGCGCCGACGCCGAGCCCCTCCCCGCCCCGCCGCCGAGGCTCGCAGGCCCGGAATAGCAATCCTCTGCATAGCGTTTCAGGTGAACCGATGGACGTCTTCGAAGCGGTCGACTCGCGCATCTCCTGCCGCGCCTTTCTCGACAAGCCGGTCGATCCCGGGGTCGTCCGCGACCTGATCGTGCGGGCGCAACGCGCGGCCTCCGGCGGTAACCTCCAATCCTGGTTCGTCTATGCCCTGACCGGCGAGCCGCTGAAAGAGTTCAAGCGCCGCGCCGCGGATGCCATCGAGGGCAAGAACCCGCGCCAGTTTCCGACCGAATATCCGGTCTATCCGGAAAAGATGTGGGAGCCCTATCTCGGCCGCCGCGAGCACCACGGCGTGCAGCTCTACGGCGCACTCGGCATCGGACGCGACGATCACGTGGGACGGATCGAACAGCACAAGCGCAACTACGCCTTCTTCGGCGCGCCGGTCGGATTGTTCATCTGCATCGACCGCAAGCTCGGACCCGGCCAATGGGCCGACCTCGGCGGCTATATCCATACGCTCGCCCTCCTTGCACGCGCCCGCGGCCTCGACACCTGCCCGCAGGAGGCCTGGGCGCGGCTCTACAAGACGGTCGGTGAGTTCCTCGAACTGCCGCCCGAGCAGATGCTGTTCTGCGGCATGGCCATCGGCTACGGCGACCACGGCCATCCGGCCAACAGCTTCCGCTCGCCGCGCGCGGAGCTGCCGGAGTTCTGCAGGTTCCACGGGTTCGATTGACCGGCCAACGCTACAAACGGAAACCCCGGCGCGTGCGCCGGGGCTTCGCATGTCCACCGCTGTCGGCGGTCAGCAGTGCTTGCAGGGCGGGAAGTCGCGGCTATAGACCGGCTGCTTGAGGAACGCGTCCTTCCCATAGGTCCAGAACTGGCCGACATTCGGGTAGGTCTTGATGACCGTGTTCCAGAGCTCCGGCTTGTCGTAGCCGAACATCCGCTTCTTCTCGACCTTCTTGATGTAGATGTTGTGCACCGGATTGCGCATGTCGTCGAACGACACCGGGCCGCGCACGGCGTCGATCTTGAGCGCGGCCATCGACTTTACGAACGCCTCCGAGCCAGGCCACTTGCCCTTCGCGCCCTTCATGGCCTCGTGAATCATCTGCGCGGTGGTGTAGTTGGTCTCGGAGAAGTACGACGGAACCTTGTTGTACTTCGCGCGATACTTCTTCACGAAGGCGGCGTTCTTCGGCGTGTCGATTGCGGCGCTGTATTGCAGCGCGGAGACGTCGCCGATCACCTCGTCGCCCATGAACGGCAGCGCGAACTCGTCGTAGCTCGTGCCGCCGCCGACGATCGGCTTCTTGTAGCCGGAGCTGCGCAGCTGTTTGGGGAACTGCAGCGCCATCGGACCGACCATCAGCGTGAACACTGCGTCGGCATCCGCCTTGATGGTCGGGATGTAAGGCCCGAAATCCTTGGTGCCGAGCGGCGGCCAGATCTTCTGCACGAGTCGTCCGCCGCAGTCCTCGAACGCCTTCTGGAATCCGCCGACGACCTCATAGCCGAACGCATAGTCGGCGGCGATTGCGGCAATACGCTTGTAGCCCTGATCGCAGGCCCACTGCCCGAGCGGGTGATGCGGCTGCGAGCTGGTCCAGCCGGTGCGGATGAAATACGGATACTTCGACAGGTCGCGTTGCGTCAGGTCGTCGGCCGCGGGCACCGATGCGATGTACACTGTCTTGTCGGCCGTGCTGACCGGCGCGAGCGCGTAGCCGGTCGAGGCCAGCACGCCGCCGACGAACATCTGCACCTTGTCCTGCAGGATCAGCTTCTTCGCCTTGGTGACCGCGGTATCGGGTTTGCCCTGCGAGTCTTCGACGATCAGCCTGACCTTCGCCCCGCCGAACTCGCCCTTGGTTTCTTCGAGGTACAGGTTGAAGCCGTCGACCATGTCCTTGCCGACCTGGGCGAAGATGCCGGTCATCGGCGCGATGAAGCCGATGCGCAACTCCTGGGCCTGGGCGCTTGCGGGCTGCGCCGAACCGGCCGCGATCGCCGCACCGAATGCGGCGCAAAGAATCCCTGTCGTTCCGAATTTCATGGACATAGCCCTCCCTCGGGGAACCGGCGGCCCGTCTGATGCGGCCTTGCGGCGTCAATCGCGCGCTGCAATATCGCGCGCCGCAACGCTAGCACCCGCCCCCTTTGGGCGGAAGCCCACCGGGCGCCGCCGAATTTCCGGAAGTTCATTGGGATTTCAGAGGGCCGGGCGGGCTCTTAGGTCGACGCCGGCAGAGCCCTGACATGCTCACGGGCATTGCCGGAACGCTGCGCAACAGCGGCCGTTCGTGGTATAAGGTTCGAAATCGAGATGGGCGGCCCCGGAGAGCAGCTATGAGCTTGCAGACATTGGGATATATCGGGCTTCGCACCCAGAATCTGGACGACTGGACGGCCTACGCCAGCCGCTTCCTCGGCATGCAGCTCGTCGACAAGAGCCGCGGCACCGCCACGTTCCGGATGGACGACAAGAAACAGCGCCTGGTGGTTCAGGAAGACGCGGGCGACGCTCCGGGGTTCTTCGGGTGGGAAGTCGCCGACGCCTCCGCCCTCGACGCCTATGCCGCCAATCTCGAACGCCACAAGGTGCCGTTCGCGCGCGGCTCGCGGGCGCTGGCTGACGAGCGCAAGGTCCGCGACCTGATCGTGCTGTCGGACCCGGCCGGCAACCGGCTGGAGATGTTCCACGGCGCGGAGACCACGGCCGATCCGTTCAAGCCCGGCCGCGCCATCTCCGGCTTCCGCACCGGTCCGCTCGGCATGGGCCATGCCGTCCTGCATTGCGAGCAGATCGGCGACATCCTGCCGTTCTACCGGGACATCCTCGGTTTCAAGCTCAGCGACTACTTCCTCAAGCCGTTCGCGGCCTATTTCTTCCATCTCAACCCGCGCCACCACAGCGTCGCCTTCATCGAGTCCGGCAAGACCGGCATCCATCACCTGATGGTCGAGACCTGCTATCTCGACGACGTCGGCCAGGGCTACGACCTCGCGCTGAAGAATCCGGAGATGATCGCGACCACCTTCGGTCGCCACTTCAACGATCAGGTGCACTCGTTCTATTCGTGGTCGCCGTCCAAGTTCATGTTCGAGTACGGCTGGGGCGGCCGCTCGATCGACGTCGACAACTGGCAGGTCGAGGAGATCACGCAAGGGCCGAGCCTGTGGGGCCATGAGCGCTACTGGCTCAACGAGGAGCAGCGCAACGTGGCGCGCGACCTGCGCATCTCCAACGCCGAGAAGGGCTACCGCATCCCGCTCAACGTGATGGAAGGCAACTACAAGGTCGCGCGCGACGTCTGCCCGTGGTGGGACGCGACGGCGCCCGCGCGGAAGACGGGTTGAGCCTCTGTCATTCCGGGGCGCGCCGAAGGCGCGAACCCGGAATCCAGCGGGCGACTCCGTTCACTGCATCTGGATTCCGGATCGCCGCTTCGCGGCGTCCGGAATGACGGCGGAAAGGCTCTGCCATGAACGTCAACGTGCCGCCCGGCGCTATTGCGAACGCCCCTCATCCCGTGGAATGGCCCGAGGGCGCGCTGACGCGCGTGCCCTACTGGATTTACCAGTCGCCCGAGATCTTCGCAGCCGAACAGCAGCGGCTCTATGAAGGCCCGATCTGGAACTATCTCTGTCTCGAAGCCGAGGTGCAAAAGCCCGGCGACTACCGCGTCACCCACGTCGGCTCCATGCCGGTCGTGGTCGCGCGCGATTTCGACGACGAAGTCTACGCCTTCGAGAACCGCTGCGCGCACCGCGGCGCGCTAATCGTGCTCGACGGCGGCGGCAAGGCGCGCGACTTCACCTGCGTCTATCACGCCTGGAACTACGACCTGAAAGGCAACCTGAAGGCCGTCGCCTTCGAGGACGGCGTCAACGGCAAGGGCGGCATGGCCAGGACCTTCTGCCGCTCCGACCATGGGCCGCGCAAGCTGCGGATCGCTACGTTCTGCGGCCTGGTGTTCGGCTCGCTGCACGACGACGTGCCGCCGATCGAGGAATACCTGGGCGACGAGGTCGCAGCCAAGATCGCGCGCGTGCTGCACAAGCCCGTCGTCGTCACCGGCCGCTTCACCCAGGTGCTGCCGAACAACTGGAAGCTCTACTTCGAGAACGTCAAGGACACGTACCACGCGAGCCTGCTGCACACGTTCTTCACGACGTTCCGGATCAACCGGCTGTCGCAGCGCGGCGGGCTGGTCATCGCCCCGAACGGCGGCAGCCACGCCAGCTTCTCCTACGTCGACAAGACCAGCACCGATCACGACTATTCGGCGATGGGCATCCGCTCCGACAAGGACGACTTTGCGCTGAAAGACACCACGATCCTCGACACCGTCGACGAGTTCGGCGACGGCTGCCACATGCAGATTCTCAGCGTGTTCCCGAATTTCGTGCTGCAACAAATCCACAGCGCGCTGGCGATCCGGCAGATATTGCCGAATGGCATCGGTCGCACCGCGCTGAACTGGACTACGTTCGGTTTTTCGGACGACACGCCTGACATGAAGCGGCGGCGGCTGGTACACAACAACCTCGCCGGGCCCGCGGGCTACGTCTCGATGGAGGATGGCGCAGTCGGCGGCTTCGTCCAGCGCGGCATCGCCACGGCCTCCGGCGAGCGCGCAGTGCTGGAGATGGGCGGCACCGAGGCGGTGGCGGAAGGCACGCGCGCAACCGAGGCCTCGGTGCGCGGCTTCTGGAAGTGCTACCGCGCGCAAATGGGCATTTGAGCGGTCTGCCATGGCGGAAGCGATCACGCTCGAGCGCATCATGGCGCTGCAGGCCGCCTATATACGATGCATCGACGGCAACGAACTGGAGCGATGGCCGGAGTTCTTCGCCGACGAGTGCCTCTACAAGGTCACAAGCGCGGAGAACCATCGCGCGGGCCTGGAGAGCGCCATCATCTATGCCGACACCCGCGACATGCTGACCGACCGCGTCCTGTCGCTGCGCCAGGCCAACGTCTACGAGAAGCAGAGCTACCGTCACATCCTCGGCCTGCCGAGCATCCTGAAGAACGGCGGCGGCGAGGCCGAATGCGAGACGCCGTTCCTGGTGGTGCGGATCATGCACGACGGCCAGAGCGACCTGTTCGCAAGCGGCGTCTATCTCGACACCTATCGCCTGGACGGCGGCGATCTGAAGCTCGCCAGGCGCATCGCGGTCTGCGATTCCTCGCGGGTCGACACGCTGATGGCGCTGCCACTGTGATCCGACGATGACCTTTCAAGTCTCCGTCCAGGGCACCGAGCTTCGCTTTCCCTGCGAGCCGAACGAGTCCGTGCTCGATGCGGCGCAGCGCGCGGGCTTCGAGATTCCGTTCTCCTGCCGCAAGGGCGTCTGCGGGACCTGCAAGGGCCGCCTCGTGTCAGGCGAGACCCGCGCCTATGCCGGCGACGCGCTCGGCGACGCCGACAAGGCCGCGGGCCAGGTTCTGTTCTGCAACACACGGCCGCGCTCCGACCTCGTCATCGCGCCGCGCTCCATCGGCAAGGCCGATCCGTTCGCGCGCAAGACCGTCGACGCCCGCGTGTTCCGGCTGACGCGGCTTGCCGACGACGTGATGCTGGTGCACCTGCGGTTTCCCGCAGGCATTCGCGTGCGTTTCAGGGCCGGACAGCATCTCAACCTGATCCTCGCCAACGGCGAGCGGCGCGACTTCTCCATGGCGAACCCGCCGCGCGAGAGCGACGGCGCGCAACTGCACATCCGCCACGTCCCTGGCGGCGCGTTCACGAGCTCCGTGTTCACCGAACTCAAGCGCGGCGACATTCTGCGCGCGGAAATTCCGTTCGGCGATTTCATGCTGCGCGATAGCAGCAAGCCGATCCTGTTCGTAGCGGGGTCGACCGGCTTTGCGCCGATCAAGTCGATCATCGAGGACATGGTGCTTATGGGCGTCGCGCGCGACGCGTGGCTCTACTGGGGCGCGCGCCGGCAGCCGGGCCTCTACTCAGAGCTTCCGAAAAAATGGGCGTCGCAAAACCCTCGGTTCAAATACGTCCCGGTGCTGTCCGACGAGGCCGCACTCGGCATCCGCCACAACCTGGTGCACCGCGCAGTGCTGGAAGACCACCCGTCGCTTGCGGGCTTCGAGGCCTATGTCTGCGGCGTGCCCGCCATGACGCAGGCCGCGCATTCCGAATTCCTCGCGGCCGGGCTGCCCAGGGACGCGTTTTTCGCCGATGCCTTCGTCACGCGCGCGGATGTCGCCGCTGCCGGACCCTAGATGATTACGATTTTCCGCAATTTCTCGTTTCTTTGATTCACGGGCCTGAAACCTCTCTCAACTAGGGTGCGCCGGCCTTCTCACCGGACCGCGCCCGCCCATGAGCCATCCCCGCTCCGCCGCCGCGCTCGACATCCGCGGACTTGCCAAGTCGTTCAGCCGGCCCGCGGTCGACGGTCTCGATCTCACGGTGCGTCCGGGGGAGTTCTATTCGCTGCTCGGCCCGAACGGCGCGGGCAAGACCACGACGCTGCGCATGGTCGCGGGCCTGCTGCGGCCCGACGCCGGCTCGATCTCGATCTTCGGCGTCGACGCGCTGGCCGATCCCGTGGCCGCGAAGCGCATCATGGCCTGGGTGTCGGACGAGCCGATGATCTACGACAAGCTCACGCCCTACGAGTACCTCGAATTCGTCGCGGGGCTTTGGGGCATCGACGCCGCCACCGCCCAGCGCCGCGCCGACGACCTGATCGGCTGGCTCGGCCTCGGTCCGCACGCGCACGAGCGCTGCGAGGGATTTTCCAAAGGCATGCGCCAGAAGGTGGCGCTCGCGGGCGCGCTGGTGCACGACCCGCGCCTGATCATCCTCGACGAGCCGCTGACCGGCCTCGACGCGGGCTCCGCGCGGCAAGTCAAGACCGTGCTGCGCGAACGCGTCGCCAATGGCGACACGGTGATTATGACCACGCACATTCTCGAAGTCGCCGAACGCATGGCGGACCGCATCGGCGTCATCGCCGGCGGACGGCTGATCGCGCAAGGCACGCTCGCCGAATTGCGGATCAAGGCAGGCCGCGGCGACGACAGCCTCGAAGACACCTTCCTCGCGCTGGTCGCGGACGAGGCGCAGGCGGCGTGACCGGCGCAAGCTCGATACCCTGGCTGGCCCGCCACGAGTTCCGCCTCGCCTGGCGCGACTGGTGGTCGATGCTGACCGCCGGCAAGCGCCACCGCACGCGGATAGTCCTGATTGCGATGGCCGCGTTCGCGGCCTTCATGCACCTCATTGCGTTCGCTATCGTCGCCAAGTTCGCCGAGATCGCTCCCGATGCCGACCGCGGCACGCTGGTCGTCATCACCGGCTGCGCGCTGCTGGCCTGGTCGCTGATGATGTCGCAGGCCATGGAGGCGGTGACGCGCGCGTTCTACGCCCGCTCCGACTTCGACCTGATTCTGTCGTCGCCGGTCGCGGCGCGGCGGGTGTTCGCGGTCCGGATCGCGGCGCTCGCGGTTTCGACCGTCGTCATGGCGCTGATGCTGTCGGCGCCGTTCATCAACGTGCTGATCTGGCGCGGCGGATTACGCTGGCTTTCCGCCTACGGCGTGGTGATCGCGGTCGGCGCCGCGGCCGCCGCACTTTCGGTTGCGCTGACGGTGGCGTTGTTCCGCACCATCGGCCCGAAGCGGACGCGGCTTGCAGCGCAGATCGTCGCGGCGATCGTCGGCGCCACTTTCGTCATCGGGCTTCAGGTTGCGGCGATCCTGTCCTACGGCTCGCTGATCCCGATGACGTTCCTGCAATCGGAAGCCTTCATCGCCATGGTCCCGGCCATCGACAGCATCGCCTGGTGGCCGGCGCGCGCGATGCTTGGCGATATGAACGCGCTTGCCGCGGTCGCACTCGCGGGCTTCGGCCTGCTGGCGGCGGCCATCGCCCTGTTCTCTGCGCGTTTCGGCGAGCACGCGGTCGCGGCCGCCGGTGTGTCGAATGCCGGCGTCCTTCAGCGCCGCCGGACGCCCCATTTCCGCAACGCCTCGGCGCGGACCGTCCTGCGCCGCAAGGAATGGACCTTGCTGCGCCGCGATCCGTGGCTTGCATCGCAGACGCTGATGCAGCTGCTCTATCTGCTGCCACCGGCGCTCCTGCTGTGGCAGTCGTTCGGGCACAGCAACGACGACCTCGTTCTGCTGGTTCCGGTGCTGGTCATGGCCGCGGGCCAGCTCTCGGGCGGACTCGCGTGGCTTGCGATCTCCGGCGAGGACGCGCCGGATCTGGTGGCGACAGCGCCGGTGCCCGCGCGCTGGATCGTCCGCGCCAAGATCGAAGCCGTGGTGGCAAGCGTCGCGATGGTGTTTGCGCCGTTCGTTCTGATCCTGGCGCTGGTGGCGCCGAGGGATGCGCTGGCCGCAGCCGCCGGCGTCGCCATCGCCACCGTCTCCTCGACCATGATCCAGCTCTGGTTCCGGACCCAGGCCAAACGCAAGCACTTCCGACGGCGCCAGACGTCGTCGCGCTTTGCAACCTTTGCAGAAGCGCTGTCCTCCATCGCATGGGCCGCCACCGCCGGCCTTGCCGCGGCCGGCCGCTGGCAGGCCGCAATCACCGCCGCGCTGGCCCTTGGCATTCTCGCCACCGCGCGGGCGATCAGCCCGCAACGCAAGGACGAAGCGGCCTGAGGGTGGCGCTCCGGCTGACTACGCGCTCCGGCACAGCACTCAGCCGGGCGCGAGCTCTCTCATCTGGCAAGCGTTCCATCGATGGAGGTTATGGCCTATCGCCGCGGAGTTACGCCGAGGCGAAAACCCAGCGATCAGGCTAACGCGACGCGCTGCGCGTGCGCTTGGCTGACCTGCGATGGCCGCGGTGGCAGTCGACGCAGAACTTTTCCGCGTCCTTCTCCAGCACTTTCATTCCCGGCCCTTGGGTCCGCGACTTGCCCATGCGGATGATGGTCATAGGATTGAGCATCGACAGGCCGCTCGGTTGAGCCTGCGCCATGGCCGCCCCGGCACCCGTCAGTCCCGTCGATTCCGGCAGCATCGGCGGCACCGTGGCGCAGCCGACCAACATGGCTGCAGCCAAAAAGCCAATTCGAACAACCCGTTGCATTGTTGCCTCCGTCGCCGTCGGTTGCGGCGCCCGTCGCGGTTTGCGAATTCCCCGCGATCCCAGATTCTACGCGGTTTTCCCCACTCTCCCGATTGTTAACGCGCGGCTAAATTCACCACAAGATCAGACTGTCCAATAGTTCACACCTGTGCGATTCACGTCACGCCGTCGGCGCGTTCACTGCTTGCGCTGGACGCCCAGGATCCTCGCCGCTCCCGCGATGGTGGCGCGCTGCTCGTCGATCGCCTTGGCGAATTCGACCGGGCCGCCGGGATTGACGATCTGTCCGGTCAAAGTCAGGCGCTCGGTCAAAGTCTTGTCGCCGTCCATGACAGCCTTGACGTCCGCGGCGATGCGTTCGCGTAGCGGGAGCGGCATGGTCGGCGGGCCGAACAGCCCGACCAGCCCGTCGACCGCGAGCCCCGGATAGCCCAGCTCCGTCACCGTCGGCAGGTCGGGCGCCGCCGGCGCGCGCATGCTGTTGGTGATCGCGAGCGCCTTGATCTTGCCGGCGCGAAGCTGCGACTGGGCGATCGCGAGCGCGGAGCGATAGACCTGCACCCGCCCCTGCGCGAGATCGTTCACCGCCTCGACCGGATTGCGGTACGGCACCTTGGTCATCTGAATTCCGTTCGATTTCAGGAAGCTCTCGAACAGAAAATCCAGCGCGCCGGTGATGCCGGCCCAGTTGAGCTTGCCCGGCTGGGCACGCGCCTGGTCCAGCAGTTCCTTGAGCGACTTGACCGGCATGTCCGCCGGCACCGACAGCGCGATGACGGTGTTGGAGACCCGTGCGATGGTCGCGAGGTCCTCCGGCTTGTACGGCAGGTTGTCGTGCAGGAACTGATGCGCCGTAAACGAGGAGCTCGGCGCGAACAGCAGGATGTGATCGTCGCGCGCGTTCACGAACGCATTGATGGCGACGATGCCGTCGCCGCCCGGCCGGTTCTCCACCACCACCGCCTGGTTCCAGCGCTTGGCGAGGCGGTCGGCGAGCAGGCGCGCGCCGATGTCGGCCCCGCTGCCCGGCCCGAGCGTGACGATGAAGCGCACGTTGCGCTGCGGCCAAGCCTGTGCCTGTGCCGCCGCATCCGCGGGCCACAGCGCGGCCGCCACAACGCAGACGACCATGGCTGAAAGCATGCGTACTGCGCCGCGCATTGTCCCCTCCCAATGTTGTGTGCCGAGACCTGGCCGGCCCGAGATTTTCGAAAATCAGACTAGCGGCCGCGCCGGACCGGACAAAGCGGCAAATCGCCCCGGACAAACCGGCCCAGGGCCTGCATTGACAAGCGCCCGGCCGCCCCGAAGGATGCCGCCCACAACGCAAGACGGGGAGTGCAATGGAAAAGAAGCCAGTCCGACGCATCGTCACCGGCCACGACGCCGACGGCAAAGCCGTGATCCTGTGGGATGCCGCGACGCCGTATGTGAACCAGCGCGGCGAAGGCAACGTGGTCTCAAACGTCTGGATAACCAACGAGTCGCCGGTCGATCTGTCGCACACGCGCGACCAGATGAACCAGAAGACCGGCGTCCCGCCGCCCCGCAACGGCTCGATCTGCCGCGTCGTCGACTTCGCGCCGATCAAGGGCGAACTGCCGCACGGCGTCGATCATCATGAGATTCTCAAGCAGATGGGCATCGACCCGGCGACGCAGGGCTACCAGCGTCACATGTACACTCACCGCACCCGCTCGATCGACTACGCCATCGTGCTCGACGGCGAGATCGACATGCTGCTGGACGACACGCAGGTGCACCTGAAGGCCGGCGACATCATGGTGCAGCAGGGCACCAACCACGCCTGGGTCAATAATTCCGGCAAGCCGTGCCGCATCTGCTTCGTACTGATAGACTCGAACGATCCGCCGGCGTGGAAGAAGAACTGGATGCCGAAGAAATAACGTCCGGTCCGTCCGGTAAGGCCATCGTCATCGCCGGGCTCAGGCCCGGCGATTTCGATTCATCGGACGGGCCGCAGCCCTACTCCGCCTTCCACGGAATGACCTTGCGTTCGATCTCCTGGAACAGCACCGACGTGATCAGGCCCAGCACCCCGATGGTCACGATGCCGACGAACATGATGTCGACCTGCAGCAGTTCCCACGAGTTCCATATCATGTAGCCGATACCGACCTTGGAGGCGACAAACTCGGACGCGACCAGCACGATGAACGACACCGCAAGCGCAATGCGAAGCCCCGCGAAGATCGTCGGCAGCGCGCCGAAGAACACGATGCGGGTGAACATCACCGTCTGGCTCGCGCCGAAATTCTTCGCGACGTCCCAGTAGATCTTCTCGATGTTGGCGGCGCCGGTGTAGGTGTTCACGACCACCGGGAAGAACACCGCGATCGCCACCAGCGCGATCTTCGACGCGTCGCCGAAGCCGAACACCAGCAGCAGCAGCGGCATCAGCGCGATCTTCGGGATCGGGAACAGCGAGGCGATCAGCGGATCGACGAAAATCCGCACCGGCTTGAACATCGCCATCAGCAGGCCGACGGCGACCGCCGGAATGGTGCCTGCGAAGAAGCCGGCGAACACCCGCCAGAGCGTCGCGCCCACATGCTCGAACAACTCACCGTTCTCGATCAGCACGCCGAAGCGTACGGCGATGTCGGTCGGCGCCGGGATGAAGCGGCGGTCGCCGAGCCCGGCCATCAGCAGCAGTTGCCACAGCAGCAGCAGGCCGATCGGCGAAATCAGATATAGCGCCCGCTCGCGGGCTTTGGCGGACATGGCATTCATCGTTCCTCCTCCGCCCGTGCGCGCATCACCTCTTCCTCCAGCACCTTCCAGATATCGAGCTTCATCTGGCCGAACTCCGCCGACGCCGAAAGCGTGATCAGGTTGCGCGGATGCGGAAACGGCACGTCGATCACCCGTTTGATGCGGCCCGGCTGCGCGGTCATAATGACGGTGCGGTCGCCGAGCAGCAGCGCCTCCTCGATCGAATGCGTGATGTAGATCACGGTCTTGCCGGTCTGCTCCCAGATGCGCACCAGCTCGGCCTGGAGAATGACCCGGTTCTGCGCGTCGAGCGCCGCAAACGGCTCGTCCATCAGCAGC
The DNA here is from genome assembly GCA_016869215.1 of Alphaproteobacteria bacterium. Lineage (GTDB taxonomy): Bacteria > Pseudomonadota > Alphaproteobacteria > Rhizobiales > Xanthobacteraceae > Z2-YC6860. The sequence continues at coordinate 65,964 of VGEP01000007.1, forward strand.
ATGCCGGGATCGGTGACGAAAGCGCGCGCAATCGCGCAGCGCTGGCGCATGCCGCCCGATAGCTGATGCGGATAGTGGTTGCGGAACTTGGTCAGGCCGACGAGCTTGAGCGCGTCTTCGATGCGCGTTGCGGCCTCGTCCGAAGGCACCCCGCGGGTCATCAGCCCGAAGCCGACGTTGTCCGTGACGCTCATCCAGGGAAACAGCCCGCTCTCCTGGAACACCATGGCGTTCTGCACCGGCCAGCCCGCCGCATCGACCGAGATCGTGCCGCCGGTCTGGGTGTCGAGCCCCGCGAGGATGCGCAGCAGCGTGGACTTGCCGCAGCCGCTCGGGCCGACGATGCAGAGGAATTCGCCGGGCGCGACGCTGAGCGAAATATCGGACAGCGCGAGCACCTTACCCGCCGCGCCGAAATACTCCTTGCGCAGGCCGGCGATCTCCACCGCCGCCCCGCGCCGCTGGGCGTCCATCGGGTCGTTTCCTATCGCCGCGAGCCGCGTCAGCGGCAGCCCGGAATCTTGCTGGCCTTGTTCTGCAGCTCGAAAGGCCCAAGCTTCTGCTGTGCGAAATCGGAGTAGCTGTAGTCCACGAGCTGTTCGATCGGCAGCTTGGCGGTGATCAGCTTGTTCTTGAGAAACCAGTCTTGCACGTCGAGCAGGCTTGCGGACGAGAGCTTGCCGCTCAGGTTGCGCGCCGGCCACGGGTACTTGTTGAGAAGCTCCGACCGCGTCTCGGTCTTGCTGCTGATCAGGAGGTCGATCATCTCCTTGCGGTTCGCGCCACCGTGATAGGCGTTGCAGTAGTCGCGCACGCCCCGCAGCATCGCGACGTAGAAATTCTGCACCGTCTTCTGACGCGGCTTGGCCCAGTCGGTGTTGATCAGGTTCACCGCAATCGTCATCGGCTGCGGCTTGATCAGTTCGTCGGGCTTCGCAAACGGCAGCGCGAGCTTGTTCTCTTCGAGGCTGTAGGTGAACGGCGGGATCGCCAGCACGCCGTCGACCGCCTTGTTCTGCAGGGCGACCGCGTATTGCCCGAACGGCATGTTCTTTATTTCGACGTCGCGAATCGTGAGCCCCGCAGTTTCAAGCAGCTTGCCGATCTCGTAGGTCGTGATCGCGCCCGGCGCATTGCTGGCGATGGTCTTGCCCTTGAAGTCCTTCAGGCTCTTGATCTGGTCCTTCAGGTCGGGGCGGATCATCAGATCGTGGCCGATCGGCGTCGACACCCGGTCGATGGTGATCATCACCGGCAGCTTTTTCTCCAGCGCATTGAAGTAGCCCGCCGAAACGCCGCCCGCGATGATGTTGAGCTGGCCTTGCGCAAGTCCCGCCATGCCCGTGGCCGCGGACTGCAGCGTCTCAAGCTCGAGCTTGATGCCGGCGTCCTTGAAGTAGCCCTTCTCCTGCGCCATCAGCAGCGCGCCGTTCGCCATCGAGCGGACCACGCCGACCCGGATGGTTTCCTGGGCATTCGCCGCGCCCGCGGTCACGGCGACCCCGAGCCCAACGAGCAGAACATATCCGAGACGTTTCATGGTCGCCCCTCCCTGAGTTTTCAGCGGCCGCGCCAGTTTGGGCGCTTTAAGCCTTCGGCTTGAGGAAATACCGCCCTTCTGCATCGCGGTCGAGGGCCAGCTTGTCGCGCAGAGCGCCGAGCGTGCGAACCACCTCGCGGCCGTCGCGGCTGCCCACCGCAGCCATCAAATCCTCGAAGAATTTCGGCCCATCGGCGAGCGCGGCCTCCACAGTGGGAAAGCGCTTGCCGCCGAACGCCGGCGGGGCGGGGACGCGGACTTCGATGCGGTTGCCGGTTCCGAACGGCCAGGTCAGGTCGTAGCCGGCCTTGGCGCCGATCCGGCTGCCCGGCGGCAGCGAGGGATCGAGCGGCAGCGTCCGCATCCCGCCCATCACGATTAGGTCGCGGTCGGGCTGGAAGCGCGTCGCCATCGCCCAGTCCATCTGCTCGTCGGAGAAGATGTCCACGTCCGGATCGACCACGAACACGTTCTTGCAGTTGGCGAGCGCGCCCATGCACGCAGCGATTGCATTGCGCGCCTCGCCCGGCACGCGCTGGCGCAGCGCGACGCGCACGTTGAACGCGCCGCCGCTCGACCGGGTGGCGTAAACCGCAACCGGCTCGCGAACGGCGGCTTCAAGCGCGCGCCAGACGATGATCTCGGTGCGCAGTGCCGAAAGCTGCGCGGTGTCGGTGCGGCCGAGCGTCTTGCCGCCGATGGTCGAGGTCTGGAACAGCGCGTCCTTGCGGCGGGTGACGGCCGTCAGGTGGAACACCGGGTTGCGTTTCACCGCGCCGTAGTAGCCGAGGAACTCGCCGTACGGCCCTTCGGCTTCGACGTGGCCGCGCTCGTCGAGATAGCCTTCGAGCACGTATTCTGCGTCAGCCGGAACGCGGATGTCGTTGGTCACGCACTTGACCACCGGCAGCGGCGCGTCGCGCAGCGCGGCCACAAGACCAAGCTCGTCCACCGGCAGCCGCATGGTGCCCGCGACGTGATCGATGGGGTGTGCGCCGACCACGAAGCTCACCGGCGTGGGCTTGCCCGCCGCCGCATTCGCCTCGTAGATCGCCTTGAGATCGCTCGGCGCGACCAGATCGATGCCGGACTCCTTCTGCGAGCGCAGCATCAGCCGGCGCAGGCCGACGTTGGTCCAGCCGGTCTTCGGCTCGATCACGTAGTCGATCGACGCCGAGATATAGGGACCGCCGTCGCAGCCGTGCTGGAGATGCGCGGGCAGCGCCGTCAGGTCGGCGTCGTCGCCAGTCAGCACCACGGCCTGGCACGGCGCCTCCGCGCGAGACACTTCGAAGATTTCCGGCTTGTTGCGAAGCCGCCGCTGGATTTCCTTCGACAGCGCCTCGGGCTTAACGCCGAACGCCGTGGCGATGCGCTCGCGCCCGCCCATAACGTTGCCGACCAGTTCGGCCTTCTCAGGGCCCGCGGCGCGGAACAGCACCGCCTTGGGATTACCTTCGAGGACTTCGGCGATACCCGCGAGATCGACCGGCTCGGATCGCACCTCAAGCTCGCCGGTGCCTTCGAGGCTTTCGATGAAGCGCCGCAAGCGAAAGCGCTCGAAATCCGCGGCCTGCGCCTTCCGGGTCGTGTCGCTGCGCTCGATGACGTTCATCGCTTCCTCCAATTGCGCGAATTATAGAGGCTTCCCCGGACGATCCAACGGCGATTGCGCCGATTGGCAACGCCGCCCGTGCTTCGCTAGGGTTGCCGCGCCAAACTGGACCAGGACCGCGAATGGACCGCAATCCGAAAGCCGACGGCGGCCCGTATATCGGCCGCTCCCTGCCCCGTTTCGAGGACCTGCGGCTGGTCCGCGGCGGCGGCCGCTATTCGGACGACGTTTCGGTGCCCGGCCAGGCCTACGCCGCGTTTGTGCGCTCGCCGCACGCGCATGCGCGGATCGTCCGCATCGACGCCGCCGCGGCGCGCGCGATGCCCGGCGTAATCGCGGTGCTGACCGGGGCGGACTACGTCGCCGACGGGCTGAAGGGCGCGATGCAGCGGCCCAATCCCGCCGGCGCCATCGACATCAAGGTCCGCGCCTTCGATCCGGTGAAGCGTCCGGTGCTGGACGAGCCGCAGCATCCCATCGCAGTCGAGCGCGTGCGCTTCCCGGGCGAGGCTGTCGCGATGGTTGTGGCGGCGTCGATTTACGCCGCGCGCGACGCAGCCGAGGCCGTTCTGGTCGAATATGAGGTGCTGCGCGCGGCAACCGACGTGCTGTCCGCCGGCAACTCGGACGCGATCTGGGTGTCCGCGCCCGACAACGTGGCACTCGATCAGGAATTCGGCGACGCCGCGGCGGTGCAAGCGGCGCTCGCCAAAGCCGATCTCGTCGTCGAACACACGTTCCGCAACCAGCGCATCGTAAACTGCCAGATGGAGCCGCGCTCGGGTGTCGCGTCATACGATCACGCCAACGGCAACTACACGCTCGTCTCCGGCAACCAGGGCGTCCACGTGCCGCGCATGGTGGTGGCGGAGAGCTTCGGCCTGCCGCCGGATAAAATCCGGTTCGTCTGTCCCGACGTCGGCGGCGGCTTCGGCCTGCGCAACAATCTCTATCCGGAGCAGGCCGCGATCCTGTGGGCTGCGAAGCGCACGGGCAAGCCGGTGAAATGGACCAACGACCGATCCGAGTCGTTCCTCACCGACTACGGCGGGCGCGATCTCGTGACGACGGCGCGTCTCGCGCTGACCCGCGACGGCAAGATTACGGCCTACCAGGTCGACCACATCGGCACCTGCGGCGGGCACACCGTGACCTATGTGCCGCTCAGCAACGCTTATCGCGTGGCAACGACCACCTACGACATTCCGCTGATGCACATGCGCTGCCGCTCGATGATGACCAACACCGCACCGACCGCGCCGTTCCGCGGCGCCGGCCGTCCGGAGGCGACGCTAGTGCTGGAGCGGCTCATCGACCTTGCCGCCGCCCGCCTCGGCATGGACCGCGTCGCGCTGCGCCGGAAGAACCTCATCGGGCGCGGCAAGCTGCCCTACCGCACCGCGAGCGGGCTCCTCTACGACAGTGGCGATTTCACCGGCAACATGAAGCGCGTCTTGGAGAGCGCCGACTGGAAGGGCTTTGCCGCGCGCAAGCGCCAATCGAAGAAGCACGGCAAGCTGCGCGGCATCGGCATCTCGAACTACGTCGAGACGCCGGTCGGCATACCGCACGAGCGCGTCGAGGTCACGGTGCGCGCGGAGGGCGCGGTCGAGCTTGCGGTCGGCACGCAGTCGACTGGCCAGGGGCACGAAACGACGTTCGCGCAGGTGATGGCCGACCTGCTCGGCGTGAAGCCTGAAGAGATCGTGTTCATCGGCGGCGACACCGCCAAGGTCGCCTCCGGCAGCGGCACCCACTCCGACCGTTCGATGCGGCTTGGCGGCACGCTGATGGTGCAGGCCTCGGGCGACGTGGTGACGCAGGCCAAGGCCGCGGTGGCGAAGCTGCTCAGCGTTTCCGAGCGCGAGGTCGATTTCTCCGACGGGTCGTTTGCCGCGCCCGGCAGCAACCGGCGGCTGACGATCTACGACGTGGCGCGCGCGGTCGCCGACAACCCCGCGCTCGCCGCGAACGGGCAATTGCACGCCAAGGCGACATTCACCGGACGCATACCCGCATACCCGACGGGCTGTGCCATCTGCGAGGTCGAGGTCGACCCGGACACCGGGACGGTCGAGATCGTCCGCTATTCGTCCATCGACGACGCCGGCCAGGCGATCAATCCGATGATCCTGCACGGCCAGGTCCACGGCGGCATCGTGCAGGGCTTGGGCCAGGCCCTGTCCGAAGACGTGGCCTACGGCGACAACGGGCAGGTGTTGAGCGGCAGTTTCATGGATTACGCCCTGCCGCGCGCCCGCAGCGTGCCGTCGTTCGCCATCGAACTGGCCGAGGACCCGACCAAGGGGAACCCGCTGCGCGTCAAGGGCGGCGGTGAAGCCGGCATCACACCGGCGCTTGCTGTGGCCATGAACGCGATCATGGATGCGCTGAAGGGATACGGCATCGAGCACATCGACATGCCCGCGACGCCGCATCGGATTTGGCGCGCGATCCGGGACGCGAAGGGCGGCCATTCTTGAAGTCGCAGCGCATTTGTTGTCGTGCTTTCCGAAGTCGATGCAAAATCGATTGCCCTACTTATCGTTCTGTTAAAGCCCCGGCGGATAACTCGGACGGCCAGCGCGCCGGTTTAACGATTGGATTGCCGCCAGCGCCGCGGTACTGCGGTCATGACGCCTGAAACGGCGCTTCGCTCAGCCTGGGTTGACAGCCGACGTGGGTCGCGCGGTCGACCGGTTGGGAGAGCCTTCGTTGTCGATCTCGATCCGGAAGACTTCGGACAAGCCTGCCCTTCCAGACGGCGTCAGTTGGAGCGCCCGGCTGCCCGGCGCAGATTTGAGCCATCCGAGCACCAATAGACGCTCCAGAATTCGAGCGCCGACCAATCCCTTGAGGTGATAACGACGCTCGCTCCAGTCGAGACAAGGCTGGCAGAAAATCCGGCGAGTCCGCGGCGTCAGATCGACGCCGAACGCAGCAAGGAAAAGCGCGCCCGAAGCCGTGACCTCGCCGCCTTCATCGGTGAGTACGATGTGCCCCATGGCCACAAGCGCATAGGTCACAGCGACACCCAACCGGCCGGCCAGGTGATCGTAGCAGCTTCGGGCGAAACGAAGTGCATCGTCGTTTGCCGACCGCGGCTGACGGCGGGGCGGCGCCTCTATGGCGGCGACGACCTTCATGCTCTCCAGCATTGTCGCGACCAGTGGGGACGCGATCCGGTAATAGCTGAAGCGGCGGTTGCGAGTGACGGTCAAAAGCCGCGCGGCAACCAGCTTGCTCAGGTGGCTGCTCGCCGTCGAGCGCGAGACGTTGGCGCAGTAAGCGAGCTCGGTGGCTGTCAGCGACTGGCCGCCCATGAGCGCGTTAAGCATCGTCGCTCGCGCAGTGTCGCCCACGAGAGCGGCCACTTCCACCAAATTTGCGGCGGCGACCATTCTCAACCCTACCGCCGATACCGAAAGCACATCAATCGAAAACAGTTCGGCATGGACCGAACCGTTCGCGAAAGACAATCGTAAACCTCAGCGAAAGAATGCCGGCTCCATTCGATCCGGAGAGCGGCGCGAAGCCTGAGCAGGAATGACGGTCATCCAGGATATAAACGCCTTGCTGGCCCGCGCCCTCGATTTGGAGCAAGCGTGCATCGTTGCTGCCGTCGTTTGCAGCCTGATCGTCGCCGGCCTTCTGAAAGGGACAATCGGGGTCGGCATGCCGGTCGTCTCGCTGCCGCTCCTGTCGTTTTTCATCGACATCAAATCTGCGGCCATGCTGCTCAGCATGCCTTTGATCCTGAGCAACTTGCCGCAGGCGCTGGAGGGCGGAAAGACTGGGCGATGCCTCATGCAATTGATGCCGGTGATTGTCGGCATGGTTCCCGGTCTCTTTCTTGGAGTTCGAGTCCTGTTGGCGGTCGACGGGAACGTCGCAAGGATTTTCGCGGGCTTGGTGCTGATCGGAGTTGGCGGCATTACGCTGCTTGCGCCAAAGCTCCAGCTTCAGACTCGCTTGGTTTTACCGGCCGGCGTCGTGTTTGGATTTTTCGGCGGGGTTCTGGGAGGCATCGCAGCGATGTCAGGACCGCTCGTTTTCATATTTCTCCTTGCAAAGGGACTGCGCGGACAGGCCTTCACGAAGGAAGCATCGCTGCATCTCGTCATTTCTTCAGGCTTACTGGCAATTCTTCTGACGGTCAGCCGCCAGTTCAACTGGCTTGACGTCTTCGTTTCGGCGCTTGCGATGGTGCCAGTCGCAATCGGCATGTACGCAGGACAACATGTGCGCGATAGAATCGCACCCGAGACATTCAAGAGGCTGGTGCTGATCGCGGTCATTGCCGCAGGCGCCGAGTTGGTTCGGCATGGCCTGTTCCATTGACAGGCCGGCCAGTGGCATTGCGGTTGGTTCGTCAGGTGTCGCAGGGACTATTCCAGGATGGGTTTGTCTCCCGGTACCAGTGGCATTGCGGTTGGTTCGTCAGGTGTCGCAGGGGCTTTCGGCGCAAACAGGCCGTCGACTTTATGCCGGACAAATAGGCAGGCTCGCCGGACATCGCGCTTGTGGCAAAGCGACGGGGGTCAAAAGCGGCTACCCCCGACCCATGATTGCGCAAGCGACACGCGCGCCTCCGCCCCCGGCGGCGTGCAGACGTGCATTCGCAAAACGCAGGGGGTCCCGCTGCCGCAGGAACACATGGCCGAGGCATGTTTCGAGCGCCTCACCGCAACTTGACCCGGCCGGACGGCGCGTCGGATAATTCGCGCAATCAGCGGAGAGCGCACCATGAACATCCAGGTCGGCCGCGACGCGGAACTCGCCGAAAGCAAGCGGAGCATGGCGAGCGGGAACTACCTCAGCAACGCGTGGTACGTTGCGGCCTGGTCCGACGACGTCAAGGAAGGCCAACTGCTCGGCCGCATCATCCTGAAGGAGCCGGTCGTCATCTACCGCATGGAGGACGGCAAAATCGCGGCGCTGGCCGATCGCTGCGCGCACCGCTTCGCGCCGCTCAGCATGGGCAAGATCGTAGGCCGAAACCGCATCCAGTGCCCCTATCACGGCCTTGAGTACGACACGTCCGGTGCCTGCATGCTGCAGCCGCACGGGACCAAGAACATCCCCTCGCGCGCGCGGGTAAAGAGCTACCCGGTGATCGAGAAGCACAAGGCGATCTGGATCTGGATGGGCGACCAGCCGGCCGACGAATCCAAGGTTCCGAATTTCAGCGTGCTGGACAACGTTCCGGAGCTGTACTCGACCAAGCGCGACGGCTTCACCATCAAGGCCAATGTCGAGCTGATCATCGACAACCTGCTCGACCTCAGCCACACCTCCTATCTTCACGAAGGCATCCTCGGCAACGCGGAGACCGTGGAGTCCGACATCGGCGTCGATCTCGACGGCAGCGACGTGGTGGTGTCGCGCTACGCGAAGAGCGCGAAGCCGCCCGGCATGAACAAGCTGATGTGGCCCGACGTACCGGACAAGGTCGACAAGTTCACCGAGATGCGCTGGATGGCGCCGTCCACGCTGCGGCTGATCTCGGGCGTGTGCCTGCCAGGCTCCACCAAGGACAGCGGCTCGGGCTATCACGCGATCCATCTGCTGACGCCGGAGACCGACCGCACCACGCACTATTTCTTCACCGCGGTGCGCTTCGGCGTGTTCTCCAAGGGCGAGGAGCTGAACCGGCAGATTCAGCAGAAGATCGCCGAGACCCGCCGCTTCGCCTTCGAGGAGCAGGACGCGCCGGTGATCGAAGCGCAGCAGCGCATCATCGACGACGCGGTGCAGCCGGTGAACCCGGTGATTCTCGCCATCGACGTCGGCGTCGTGCGCTACAAGCAGGTGCTCAACCGCATGATCGCCGCCGAACAGGCGTCCTGATCGCGGCCGGTTATCGTCGCCGCGGCTGTTGGGCCGCGGCGACGTTGCGCCCGGCGATTCAAGCGCCGCAGTGCGCGGTCATGGATAGAAGCCCTTGATCGTGAGAACGATGCCCACGATCGCTCCGGCCATCAGCAGGTTGGGGAACGCGACGGCCAGGCCCCACTTGTTCGGAACCCGGCTTGCTTCGCCTTCCTTCGGCACGCCCCACAAATAGCCGGCGACGGTCGCGGTTATCAGGCCGATTCCCGCCCCTACAATGAACACGTTCATTGGTTTTGCGCACGCCTTGTGCGCTCCCTGACGATTTCAACAAGGATTGCCCGCCGCCGGCCACGCAGCGCACGAGCGTCGCGCAGCCGGGAGAGGCGATGAATGCGGCCGGTGTGGCCGCGGGCCGTCAGGCTGGGAGCGGCGGGCCGCGGGCGTCGAACGCGTCGGAAGCAGCCGAATGGACCGCTGCGGCTGTGGCAGGCGCGATCGACCGTCCTTCCCCATCGGGGCGGGCGGCGACCGTTGCACGAATCTGAACCGCGGCTGCGGCGCCGGCAGCCAGGAAGGGCTCGCCGCGTTTGGAATCGCTGGAATCTAGGCTAACCGTGCGCGGCTGAATCCGGGGCAGGTTCAGCGGTTGGGACGCCCAAAGACCGGACACATAGCCCGGGCCCAATTCGCCAAGGCCCATTCCACGCCCGGCCTGAACCGGACCGGCTTGCCAGGCGGCGGGCAATATCCAGTGCAGAACCAGCAGGATGGCAGCAACGGCCTGCATCGCCGTCCGCGGCGATCTCCACACCTGCTGCGCTGGCGATGCCCCGTTCATGGGTTCAGGCAATCCATGCGGGCCGTGCTTGAGTTCCACCAAGGCGGAACGTGACCGGCCCAAATCAATCCCTAAATTATACGCATGTTGAAATGTAGCTGAGCGCCCTTCATGGCAAGCGGCCGAACGACTATTATTTTGGCGACGTGATCTCCAAACCGCAGGACCCAACCGTGGACGCCCAAACGGACGGACGCCAGACCAAAGCCTATTCCCTCGGCGCCATCATTGCCGAAGGCAAGACCAAGAAGATCCACCGGATTTCCGGTGAGACCGACCTCGTGAGTATCGTCGCTAAGGACGACATCACAGCCGGCGACGGTGCCAAGCACGACATCATCCCCAACAAGGGGCGGCTCGCCACCGCCACCACCTGCAACGTATTCCGGCTGCTCAAGGCCTGCGGCCTGCCGGTTGCGTTCGAGGAGCAGGACAGCCCGATCTCATTCATCGCCCCGCCCTGCACCATGCTGCCCTACGAGGTGGTGGTGCGGCGCGAAGCGCACGGCTCCTATCTCAAGCGGACGCCGCATTTCGCCAAGGGCCAGTTGTTCCCCAAGCTGGTCGTCGAGTTCTTCCTCAAGACCAAGGACCGCGACTGGAAGGGCAAGCCGCTGGTCTGCGACGACCCGCTGATGGATTTCACCGAGGGCGGCTCGCAGATCAGGCTCTTGAACCCCGCGAAGCCGATCATCGGGCAGGAGCCGTTTCTGACGCTGGCCGCGTCCGACGTGCTGGCCAACAACGACGAATGGAAAATCTTCCCGGAGATGCGCCGCATCGCGCGTCACGCCTTCCTGGTGCTTGAGAAGGCCTGGCAGCTCGAAGGCGGCACGCTGGTCGATTTCAAGGTCGAGTTTGGTTACGACCCGAAGGGCCGCCTGCTCCTCGCCGACGTGATCGACAACGACTCCTGGCGGGTGATCGAGAACGGCCACTATATCGACAAGCAGGTCTATCGCGACGGCGGCGCGCTCGACGACGTGGCCGAGAAGTACCGGCTGGTCGCCGAGACCACCGGCCATTTCCACCTGCCGCAGCAGCGCATCATCCTGTGGCGCGGCTCGGCGAACGACCCCACGGACGCATTCGCGAACGCGCTCGGCGATCTGAAGGACATGATGACGGTTGTGACCTGCTCGATCCACAAGGAGCCGGTCGCGGGCGCGGCGATCCTGAACCGGATGATCCAGGAAGTTCCTGACACGGTCGTCATCGCCTACATCGGCCGCTCCAACGGCGCGGGCCCGACCTTGTCGGCGATGTCTACGATCCCGGTCATCACCGTGCCGGCCAGCGCCAAGGAATTCCCCGAGGACGTCTGGTCCTGCCTGCGCGCGCCGAGCGCGGTGCCGGTGATGACGGTGATGGAACCGTCGAACGCGGTACTCGCCGCGCTGCAGATCCTCTCCGCGCGCAATCCGATGATCTACGCCCACCTGCGGGCGGAGATCGAAAAGCGCACGATGAACACCATCGCGATCTGACCGGCCTTACCCTTCAGGGTCCGCACCGCCGCCGTTATGGCGGCGGTGTGCTTTTTTGCGGCCCCTTCATGGAACCGGTGCCGCCTTCGCCGCATTGATGGGGCGGAACTGCCATCCGTGACGTTTCGAAGACTTCCCTGGGGAGAGGCAAGCGATGCTTTGCCGCGTCATGATCCTTATTGCTGCAATCCTGACGATTGACGCACTGCCGGTGGCCGCGTCCGAACGGGCGGTCCGCGTCAGTGCATCGGACCGCGCCGCTTGCATGCCTGACGCACGGCGCCTGTGCCGCCACGCCATGCCGAATGTGCGCAATGTCGTGCTATGCTTCCTCAGCCAGAAATCCAAACTCAGCAACGGCTGCCGGGCGGTGCTGGCGAGCTATGGGCTCTGATCCGGCTCCCGTGCGGCGTGACGCTCGATCTCGTCGAGCGCTGCCGCGGGCTTCTCGGCCGCATCGAGCGCAAACGCGAATACCGCGTCCGCAGCCTCCGCGCCCAGTCCGGTCACGCGCGCGAACTTCCGCCGCAAGTCGTCCTCCCCGAACGACAGGCCCGGATCGCCCGGCACCTGCGTCACGGTCTTTTCGTGCCGGCGGTTTGCCGTGGTCACGGTGACGTGCGCGGCCCATGACCGCGGATAGCCCGAAGCAGCGAGGCTCTCTTCCGCCCGCACCTTGATACGCGCCATGAAGTTAGACAGCGCCGGCGGCGTCGCGCCGGAAGGTCCGCTCAGTTCGAACGCCAGGTCCGGCGACAGCGCCGCCACCGCCATCTGATACTGCACGCTGGTCAGATGCGAGAACCGGTCGCCCGGCGTCACGCCGTGGTCGATCATGCGCAGATGCTGCGGCAGCACCGCGACGCCCACGCGCGCGATGCTCTCGGGCGCGATGCCCTCGTCGACGATCTCCTTCAGCGCCTGCGTCGCCGCCATGGTCTGGCGCGCCGCGCACCAGGGCTTGAACGACACCTGGTGCAGCGCCAGCTCGCCGAGGCCGTGGCCCAGCACGTCCAGCGCCGGCGCAAGCCCGTAGATGTTCTTCAACAGCTCGCCGTCGGCGATGCCCATGTCGGAGGTGAAGCCTGCGCCCGCCGCAAGCGCCGCCTGGAACCCGCGCGCCGCGGCCTGCCCCACCGCAAGCCAGCGCACGGTGGTCGGCGCCGCATGATGGCCCGTCCCGGGCGAAGCCATGATCAGCGCGGCCGAAAGCGCGTTCGCCGTGCGCGCGGCCTCGAACCGCATCAGGCGCGCCGCCGCCGCGGCCACGCCGAATGGGGCGGCGAAGTAAGTCGGCCAGATGCCGCGATAGAGCACGCTCGGCCCGTCGATGGCCGCACCGAGCCGGACCATGGCCTCATAGCCCGCAACGATCGCCGCAGTCACGTCTTCGGCGTCGATGTCAGGCAGGCGCGCCGCCATGGTCAGCACCGCGGGGACGACGATGGAGCCCGGCGTGATCATCGCGCCGAGGTGGATGTCGTCCACCTCGCTCAGCCGGGTGAGCGCGCAATGGATCGCCACATGCTCCGTGAGCGTCGCGCCGTCTTGCCGGAACGCGAGCAGCGCCCTGCCCTCCGGCGTCCGCGTCGCCGCGATCCAGGCGCCGACCGTATCGGCGGCATGCAGACGCACGGCCGCCGCCGCGGCCTCGTCCGGCCGGTAGGCGGCGACGAACGCGCCAAGCTGTTCAAGCGAAGACATGCGTACGGCCCACCCCTGCGACGATAGACACCGTTGCCGGTGTCAACGCGCCTTTTTCGTGGCGGGCCGGCGTTTCACCGAACGCACCGTCTTTTGGGCGGGCTTTGTGGCGCGCGGACGGGATTTTGCGCTCGCCTTGCGCACCGAGCGCAATCGATCCCGGAGGCGCTTCGTCGCCGATTCGTCCGCCGTAAAATCGCGGCGCAGCACCACGCCATAGAGATTTTTCGCCGCACCCACGGAAACGAACTCCTCCGCCACGTCGCGCGCGACCAGCGCGGGATCGCGCTCCAGCGGATCGCCCCAGCCGCCGCCACCGCCGGTGCGGACGATGCCCTGCGAGTTCACCGGCACCGGGATGCCGGCGCCGGTGATCCACTTGAACGATTTCTCGCCTGCACTTTTCAGGAGATTGCCGCCGGCCGAGCCCGGCAAACCACCCGCAATGCCCCAGGGCGGACACTTGCTGCGCCGCGTGCGCTCGAAATTCCAGCGGCCTTCGACCAAGTTCCGGACCCGCGTGTCGAGCCCCAGCCCGCCCCGGTATTTGCCCGCGCCGCAGGAGTCGGTGCGAAGCCCGCGGCTCTCGACCACGACCGGGCATTTCAGTTCGATGCCCTCGATGGAGCCGTTGCGCACGTCACCCTGGCACACCGACACAGTCGCCGACTCGCCGTCCTCGAACGGCCGCCCGCCCCAGCCGCCGCCCTCGATGCTCTGCACGATGAAGCGGCGCTTGGTCTTGGGATGCAGGCCGTAGAACACCACCGAGCCGCCGAGCAGCCCGTGATGGCCGCCCGGCACGCGGTCCGGCATGGCCTTGGCAAGCGCCGCGACGATGGCGTCGACCACCGTCGGCACGATCGCGCTCCAGCCCGACATCGGCGCAGGGAAGCGCGCCATCATGATGTTGCCTTCGGGGATGACGACCTTGAGCGCGCGAAACGAGCCCTCGTTGACCGGATCGAGCGGGCCGGTCAGCGCCTTGTATGCGACGCGCGCGCCCGCATAGGTGCGCGAGTTGATCGCGGCCTTGCGTTCCGGCGAGCAGCCCGACAGGTCGATGACCATGTCGCTGCCCTTGATCGTGACCTTGACGCGGACCGGCACCTCTTCGTCCTTGATCACGCCGTCGTCGTCGATGGAGGCCTCGGCCTCGTAGACGCCGTCGGGAAGCTGCGCCACGACGTTGCGGCACTTCCGCTCGGTCTCGTCGAATATCTGCGCGATGGCGGCGAGGATCGTGTCCTTGCCGTACTTGTCGAACAATTCGTCCATGCGGCGCGCCGCGAGCCGACAGGCCGCCATCTGCGATTTCATGTCGCCGAGCGACGACTCCGGAAAGCGGATGTTGTCCTTGATGACGCGGTAGAGCGTATCGTTGAGCTTTCCCTCTTCGTAAATCTTGAGCTGGTCGAGCTGCAGTCCCTCGAACCACGGATCCTGCACCGTCGCGCCCGCGCCGAAGCCGGTGCTCTGGCCGCCGACGTCGATCCAGTGCGCGCGCACCATCATGAACATCAGGAGTTCGCCCTTATAGAAATAGGGCATATAGATCACGACGTTATTGAGGTGCTGGCCCGCCACCGCCTGGTGGTTGGTGACGATCACGTCGCCCGGCTTGAAGCCGTCGCGGCCGTAGCGCTTCATGCCGTCGACCACCAGCACGCCCAGGTCCGCCACGAAATGCGACACGCCGCCGACGTTCTGCGAGATCAGCTCGCCGTTCGGGTCGAGCAGCGCGGTGCAATAGTCGCGCACCTCGTAGATCATCATGTTGTAGGAGGTGCGCTGGAGATCCGCGGCCATCTCGTTGGCGACCGCCGGGAATGCGTTGCGCAACACTTCGAGCGTGACGGTGTCGAGCTTCATCGCGCAACTCCAATGGTAACGATCAATTCGCCCGAAGGCGCGACCTTGCAGCGGTCGTTCTCGAACAGAACCGTGGTCGTGCCGTGTTCCTGGATCAGCGCCGGGCCGGTCACCTCGGCTCCCGCGCCGAGCGCCTCGCGCCGATAGACCTTGGCCGCGAGCGGCCGTTCCGCCGACGAGAAATAGGCCTGCCGTTCGCCGGCCGGGATCGCCGCGCCCTTCGCGGACGCGCTCGGAAACGCAAGCTTGGTGCGCTTGCCGATGGCGCCGAGCCGGATGTTGACCAGCTCCACAGGCTCCTCCGGCGAGAAATGCGCGTAGCGATGCTCGTAGAGCTTGTCGAACGCGGTGCGGATGCCCTGCCGGTCGCCGCGCTGGAGCTGATCGAGCGTGACCGGCACCGACAGCGTGAATTCCTGGCCCATGTAGCGGATGTCGAGTTGGATTTGAGACTGCGCGTCCTTACCGTGCCGAAGCGCCGCCTTGGCTTCGGCCAGCATCTCGTCGTGGACCGCAACCAGCGCCTTGAAGTCCACGCCGGCGAGGTCCGAGTAGACCGTGCGGATGAAGTCGTGGCGTTCGTCGGCAAGCAACATGCCGAGCGCGGAGAAGTGCGAGGGGAACAGCGGCACAATCACCGTCGGAATGTAAAGCTCGCGCGCGATGGCGCAGACATGCAGCGGCCCTGCGCCACCCGACGCCACCAGGGCAAAGTCGCGCGGGTCGTAGCCCTTGGCGACCGACACTTCGCGCACTGCAAGCGACATCTTGTTGATTGCGATCTCGACGATGGCTTGCGCGGCCGCGACCGTGTCGAGCTTTAGCGGCTTGGCGATCATGCCCTCGATGCCGCGCCGCGCGCCGTCGGCGTCGAGCTTCATGGTGCCGCCGAGGAAGTTGTCCGGATCGAGCCGGCCCAGCACCACGTTGGCATCGGTGATGGTCGGCTCCGTGCCGCCGCCGCGGTAGCAGATCGGCCCCGGATCGGCGCCCGCGCTCTGCGGGCCGACCTTAAGCGCACCCACTTCGTCGCGCCAGGCAATGCTGCCGCCGCCCGCGCCGACCTCGACCACGTCGATCATCGGCAGCATCACCGGGTGACCCGCGGCATAGCCCCCGACGTAATAGCCGGGCGCGAGCGTCGGCTCGCCTTCCCGGATCAGGCTCGCCTTCGCGGTCGTGCCGCCCATGTCGAAGGAGATGACATTCGGATAGCCGAGCGCGAGGCCGACCTGCGCCGAGGCGATGATGCCGCCGACCGGCCCCGACTCCATCATCGCCACCGGGCGCTCGGTCGCGACCTCGGGCGTCATTA
The DNA here is from genome assembly GCA_016869215.1 of Alphaproteobacteria bacterium. GTDB lineage: Bacteria > Pseudomonadota > Alphaproteobacteria > Rhizobiales > Xanthobacteraceae > Z2-YC6860. Next base: position 82,170 of record VGEP01000007.1, read on the forward strand.
CGCCGCCGTTGGAGCGCATGATCGACAGGTCGCCCCTAAATCCGATTCCACCAAGGCTGCGTTTCAGACTCGACACGTAGCCGCCGACCTTCGGCCCGATGTAGGCGTTGACCACCGTCGTCGACATGCGCTCGAACTCGCGGTACTCGCGCAGGATTTCGTGCGACAGCGAGAGATAGGCGTCCGGCAGCGCCTTGCGGATCATCGCGCCAGCCTGCCGTTCGTGCTCGGGATTGGCGTAGGCGTGCAGGAAACAGACCGCGACCGCCTCAACGCCCTCGCGCCTGAGCGCCTTGCAGGCTTCGGCGACGCTGGTCTTCTTCAGTGCCTGATAGACCTCGCCGCCGGCGAGCACGCGCTCGTCGACTTCGCGCGTCAGGCGGCGCGACACCAGCGGCCGGTGACGATGGAAGAACAGGTTGTAGGACTCCGGGCGGTTGCCGCGGCCGATGATGTACACGTCGCGCGCGCCGCGGGTGACGATGAGGCCGGTTTTCGCACCCTTCCTTTCGATCAGCGTGTTGATAGCGGTGGTGGAACCGTGGATCAGTTCGTCGATGGTCGCGGCCTCGATGCCGCTCTCGCGGAGACAGTTGATGACGCCCTGGGTCAGTTCCGACGGGGTCGTCAGGCTCTTGGCCTGGACAAAGGTTCTGGTTTCGTCGTCGAACCCGATCAGGTCGGTGAAGGTGCCCCCGATGTCGACCGCAACGAAAATCACGCGAACGCTCCAGTTTCAGCCGCGCACGATCCGGCGCTGGTTTTGTGAGGAAATCTGCGCTTCAATTCGCAGGTCGGGGACACTCCCGGCGACCATAACGGCAATCCGGGAGCCGCTCAATGGCGGGCAGTTTTCGCCAGATCATCGACAAGGCCATCCGCAACAAGCGAATGCTGGTTGTCCCCGGCGCGCATGACGCGCTGTCCGCGCGGCTGATCGAAAAGATCGGCTTCGAGACCTATTTCATCGGCGGCTTTCCCGCAGTCGGCGCGCGCTACGGCGTGCCGGACATCGGGCTCAAGGGCTTCGGCGAGATCGCGGCCTGCGTGCGCGACATCATGGCGGCCTGCAGCCTGCCGGTGTTCGTCGACGGCGACGACGGCTACGGCGACGTCAAGAACGCGGTCCACACCGTGCGGGCCTACGAGCGCATCGGCGTGTCCGCGATCCTGATCGAGGACCAGCAATGGCCCAAGCGCTGTGGCCACATGGCCGGCAAGAAGGTGGTGCCCATCGAGCTGGCCGAGGCGAAGATCCGCGCAGTCTGCGCGGAGCGCATGAACAAGGAAACGTGGATTCTCGCCCGCACCGACGCCCGCCAGGTCAACGGCCTCGACGACGCGCTCCGCCGCGCCGAGCGCTTCGTCAAGGCCGGCGCCGACGGCATCTTCATCGAGGCCCCGCGCAGCGTCGAGGAACTAGAACAGATCGGCAAGGCCTTCGACGTGCCGCAGATGTGCAACCCGCTGATGGGCGGGCACACGCCGATCCTCAGCATGGACGAACTCGCCGCGCTCGGCTTCAACTGCGCCGTGCTCGGCCTCGACACGCTGATGCACGCGGCGAAGGCCGTCGAAGCCGTGCTGCTCGACATGAAGTCGGGGAAATTCGCGCGCCGCAACGACGGCATGGATTTCGAGGACTACAAGCGCCTCGTCGGCTTCGACGACTGGGCGCGTATCGACGAGCAATTCGCGCCGCCCCAATAGCGCGCCCGGCGCATCTCAAGGAGAGAACACGGAATGCCTCCGCAAACCATCGGCGTCATCGGCGCGGGCCTGATGGGCCACGGCATCGCCTATCTGCTGGCCGCAGCCGGCCACACCGTCCGCATCTACGACCCGTCGGCGGAATGGCGGGCATCGCTCGCGGCGCGGCTGGAAAGCGCGCGTGCGCTGCTCGGCGGCGACCCGACCCTGCTCGGCCGCATCTCGGCGCACGAGACCCTCGCCCCCGCGATGAAGAGCGCGAGCTTCGTGTTCGAGGCCGCGCCGGAGAAGCTGCCGCTGAAGCAACAACTCTTCGCGGAACTCGAAGCCCTGACCGCGCCCGACACGATCCTGGCCAGCAACAGCTCTGCGATCCCCAGCACCCGAATCGGCGAGAAGCTCAAGCACCGCGAGCGCGTGGTCGGAACGCACTTCTGGAACCCGCCGCATCTCGTGCCGCTGGTCGAGGTGATCCAGAACGAGAAGACGTCGGACGAGACCGTGCGCCGGACCATGACATTGCTTGCGGACGCGGGGCGAAAACCCGTGCATGTAAAGAAGGACATCCCCGGCTTCATCGGCAACCGGCTGCAGCACGCCATCAAGCGTGAGGCCATCGCGCTGATCGCATCCGGCGTCTGCGACTCCGACACCATCGACGAGGTGGTGAAGTCCGGATTCGGCGCACGCATGGCGGTGCTCGGTCCGATGGAACAGTCCGACCTGGTGGGCCTCGACCTCACCCTCGACATTCAGAACGTGCTGCTCGCCGACCTCGACCGCTCCACCGAGCCGACGCAGTTCCTGAAAGACAAGGTCGCGTCGGGAAAAGTCGGCATGCGCGCGGGCGAAGGACTCCGGAAGTGGACGCCTGAGAGCGCCGACGCCGTGCGCGAGCGGCTGCGCCAGTTTTTGGTCGCGCAGGCCAAGGCGCAAGCGTCGCGCGGCTGACGTTGGCGCTTCTGCAACCGTGCAACGACAAGAATCGTCTCGCAATCGGCAATCTCGCGCACGCGGTGTGCCACACGGCTGGCTTGCCGTAGGAGAAGATTTTTCTTTTCTCAAGTAATTTCAACGAGTTATATAGAACAGAATTTCCGCAATCCGGAGTTTTGTTCCGATGCGTTTCCTTCCGGTGTTTCTCGACCTGACGTCGGGGCCGATTGTTCTCGTAGGGTCGGGCACCGCGGCGACGGCCAAGCTCCATCTGCTGCGCGCGGCCGGCGCGCATGTGCGCTGGTTCTCGCCAGAGATCGACGTCGCCGAAGAGCTGCTGCTCGCGAGCCACTACGCCGGCCGCATCGGAATCGCCATCGGCGAACCCGGCGAAGACGATCTCGCGGGTGCGTTGGCCGTGGTGTCCGCTGCCGGGTCCGGCATCGACGAACGCATCGCGCAACGGGCGCGCGCTTTGAGCGTGCCGGTCAATGTTGTGGACCGGCCCGACCTTTCGACCTTTGTATTCCCCGCAATCGTAGATCGCGGCGACGTGGTGGTGGCGACCGGCACCGGCGGCGCGTCGCCAGTCCTGGCGCGTCGCCTGCGCGAGCGGATCGAAGCCATCCTGCCCGCGCGCATCGGCGAATTCGCCGCCATGATGAGCCGCTATCGCGACCGTATCGCGGCCGCGCGCAAGCGCTATCCGGGCCTGTCGTTACGCCGATTCTGGGAGCGCGTGATCGACGGGCCGATCGGAGCGGCCTTTCACGCGGGCCGCACGCGCGACGCGGAAGCCGCGCTGGCGATGGCGATCGACAACGCCGGCACGTCTGCCACCAAGACCGAAGGCATCGTCCATCTGGTCGGCGCGGGGCCCGGCGATCCCGATCTTCTAACGCTGCGGGCGCTGCACGCGCTGCAGGCGGCGGATGCAATCTTCTACGACGACCTGGTCGGGCCCGACATTCTCGGCCGCGCGCGGCGCGACGCCGAGCTGATCTTCGTCGGCAAGCGCAAAGGCGAGCCCGGCATCGGACAGGCCGAAATCAACCGCCGGCTCGCCGCTGCAGCGAAGGCCGGCCGCCGGGTGGTGCGGCTGAAGGGCGGCGATCCGTTCATATTCGGACGCGGCGGCGAGGAACTCGAACACCTGCGCCAGGAGGGCATTCCGGTCCATGTGGTGCCGGGCATCACCGCGGCCCTCGGCTGCGCCGCCGAAGCCGGCCTGCCGCTGACGTTCCGCAGCGAAGCCACGCGGCTCGCCCTCGTCACTGCGAACACCGCCGAAGGTCCCGACAACGTGGACTGGAATGGCCTCGCCGATCCGCAAACCACCGTTATCGTATATATGGGCTTGACCGCAGCCGAGGACGTACGCCGCGGCCTGATCGGCGCGGGCCGCGATCCGCAGACGCCCGCCGCTGTGCTCGCGCGCGGCACCCGTCCGGATGCCGTGACCGCCGTCGGCCGGCTCGACGACCTGCCGGCGCTGGCCGCATCGGCCGGCGACGGCCCGGCGCTGTTGGTGATCGGCTACGTCGTCGCCCGGTCGGAACCCTGGCGCACGCAACAGGACGCCGCCATCGAGGTGGCCGCATGACCGCGCCGAGCCAACAGAAGCTCAAGGTTCAGGGCGCGGCGGTCATCACCGCAAACCGCCTGAGCGACGGCGCCGTCGTGTACCGCACGGCCGCCGGGGCCTGGACGACGCAGCTCGCAGACGCTGCGGTCGTCACCGGCACGCAGGCCGCCAAGGAACTGCTGGCGCGCGCCGCAGCCGACGAAAATATAGCTGTCGGAGCCTACGTCGCACCGGTCGACGTCGGTGCGGACCGGATCGAGCCCGGCAACCTGCGCGAACGCATCCGCGTTGCCGGCCCGACCTTCTCTCTCCCGGCCTGCATTGCGGGCTGACGGAGCCGCCGATGTACATCTACGACGATTTCGACCTCACGCTGGTCGCCGAACGCGTCGCCGAATTCCGCGACCAAGTCGCGCGGCGGCTGTCGGGTGAACTCAACGAGGAGGAGTTCAAGCCGCTTCGGCTGATGAACGGCGTCTACCTCCAGCTTCACGCCTACATGCTTCGCGTCGCCATTCCCTACGGCACGCTGTCGTCAAAGCAGCTTCGGGCGCTGGCCCATATTGGCCGCCGCTACGACCGAAATTACGGCCATTTCACCACGCGGCAGAACATCCAGTTTAATTGGATCAAGCTGTCCGACCTGCCGGACGTTATGGCCGACCTGGCCGAGGCCGGCCTGCACGGCATGCAGACCAGCGGCAATTGCGTGCGCAACGTCACCACCGACCAATGGGCCGGCGTCGCGCCGGATGAGATTGAGGACCCTCGGGTCTGGGCGGAAATCTTGCGTCAGCATTCCACGCTGCATCCGGAGTTCAGCTATCTGCCGCGCAAGTTCAAGATTGCGCTGACGGCCGCGGCGACGGATCGCGCCGCAGTGCGCGTGCACGACATCGGGCTTCGCCTGCACAAGAACGGCACGGGCGAAACCGGCTTTGAGGTCATGGTCGGCGGCGGGCTCGGCCGCACCCCGTTCATCGGCAAGACCATCAAGCCGTTCCTGCCCAAGCGCGATTTCCTGAGCTACATCGAGGCGATCCTGCGCGTCTACAACCAGTACGGACGCCGCGACAACATCTACAAGGCGCGGATCAAGATTCTCGTCCACGAGCTTGGCGCCGAGAAGTTTGCCGCCGAGGTCGAGGCCGAGTGGCGCAACATCAAGGACGGCGCGCTGGCGCTCGATCCGGCATTCGTCGCCGACATCGCCGCTCGCTTCCGTTATCCGGACTATAAGGCGCTTTCGGACAATCCCATCGAGCTAAAACGCGCGCGCGCCGCCGATCCAAAATTCGAGGGCTGGTTCCGCAACAGCGTTACCCCGCACAGGACGCCTGGCTACGCCATCGTCACACTGTCGCTGAAGCCGGAAGGAGCGCCACCCGGCGACGCCACCTCGGAGCAGATGGATGCCATCGCCGATCTCGCCGACCGCTACAGCTTCGGCGAGATCCGCGTTGGCCATGAGCAGAATCTCGCGCTGCCGCACGTCGCGCAGCGCAACCTGCCGGCGCTGTGGGAGGCGCTCGATGCCGTCGGCGTCGCTACGCCGAACGTCAACCTCGTCTCCGACATCATTGCCTGCCCCGGCCTCGATTATTGCAGCCTCGCCAACGCCCGTGCGATCCCGGTCGCGCAGGAACTGTCGCGCCGCTTCAAAAGTCTCGATACCCAGCGCGAGATCGGCCGCCTGCACATCAACATTTCCGGCTGCATCAACGCCTGCGGCCACCACCACATCGGCCACATCGGCATCCTCGGCGTCGAGAAGAACGGCCAGGAGTTCTACCAGATCACGCTCGGCGGGCGGGCCGACGAGAACGCGGAGCTTGGCGCGTTGCTCGGCCCCGCGGTGCCCTATGCCGAGGTTGCCGAAGCGATTGAGGACGTGGTCGCGGCCTATGTCGAACTTCGAGAACGGCCGAACGAACTGTTCGTCGATACCGTCAAGCGCGTCGGCATCGAGCCCTTCAAGGAGCGCGTCTATGCCACTCGTTAGGAACGGCGCAATTGCCGAAGACCGCTTCGTCCGCATCCTCGACGACATGCCGGTTCCGGACGGCCTCGCCGCAATCGTACCGGCCGCGCGGCTGCTCGCAGACGCCGGGGAGCTCGCGCGGCGCAACGGCGCGCTCGGCGTACTTTGGCCCAACGACCGCAATGTGTCGGAGCTCACTCCGCATCTCGATCGGCTGGCGCTGGTTGCGCTGGTGTTCCCGAACTTCCGCGACGGCCGGGCCTATTCGCAGGCGCGCATCGTGCGCGAGCGCTATCGTTTTCGCGGCGAACTGCGCGCCACCGGGCAGGTCCTGCGCGACCAATTCCTGTGCATGCTGCGCGCAGGTTTCGACGCGTTCGAGGTCAGCAAGGACGCGGATGCGCAGGCCTTTGCCGCGGTGGTGTCGCGCTACAGTGTCCACTATCAGCCGGCGGGCGACAGCACGCCCTCAATGTCAATGGCCCGGCTGTCGCGGGCGCGGCCCGCGGCCGTTCTGGCTGAAATGCCGCGCCAGGATTGACGCACGATAGCATCGCCGCACGCACCGAGCGCCAGCCTGCTCGGATTCCTCCCGCTATTGCCAGCCGACAAAGCTGATATCCTGCCGCCACTCCAGCGCCGGACTGGGGATCGCATGGCAAGGCAGCGCCGCGCACCTGCGGCACTAATGCCTATGCCGGAAACCGCTGTAACCGGCGCAACGACCTGAGCGCAGCCGCCGGACATGACATCCCTCCGCGAGACCATCCTCCCGCCCTCGCCCGGCCTCGATTTCGCGGCCGTCTTCGGCCACCACCAGTCGGCGGCCGTTCGCGCCGGCGGGCTGATCTTCTGCTCCGGCATGCTCGCCATCGACCCCGCGACCGGCGAACGCAGGCACGGCACGGTGACCAGCGAAACCCGGCAGATTTTCGAGAACCTCAAGCTGCTTTTGGAGTCGTGCGGCTCCTCGCTCGATCGCATCGTGCAGGTGCATGCGCTGATCTACGACCGGATCGAGTACGACGTGCTCAACCGCGTCTATCGCCAGTACGTGCCGAACGCACCGCCTGCGCGTACGGTCTGGAGCTGTCAGATCGAAGCCGGCCTGAAGGTGCAGCTCGACGTCATCGCAGCGGCATGAGGAGGCCATGAGCAACCGCAATACCGTCGCGCTTTCGAACGCAGCGCTGGACTGCCCGAAGACGTTCGGCCTGCCTCATGCCACCGCCGTTCGGGCTGGAAATCTCATCTACGTCTCCGGCCTGATCGCAATCGATCCCGTAACTGGCGAGCGCGCGCACGGTACGACCGTCAGCGAGACGACGACTATCCTCTCCAACATGGCGAAGATCTTGGAAGACGCCGGCTCCTCGCTCGGCCAGGTGGTCAAGATCACCGTGTGGCTGCACTCCATGCTGGAGCAGGAGGACATGGCTGGCGCCTACAAGCCGTTCTTCCCCGAAGCGCCGCCCGCACGCACGGTCTGCGGCGCCAGAATCAATTACGGCATGAAGGTGCAGATCGACTGCATCGCGGTATCGGGAGCCTGAGCGCATGCGCCTGACCCGCACCGTCCACGCTCCAAGCAACCCGATGCTCAACGTCTCGGCGCGCCAGGCCCGGCCGCATTCGCCCTGCGTGCGCGCGGGCGATTACGTGTTCGTCTCGGGCATGGTGCCGGTGAGCCCCGAAACCGGCGAGCGTACCCAAGGGCCGATCGCCGATCAGGTCGAGACTGTGCTCGCCAACATGCAGCACCTGCTCGAATCCAACGGCTGGTCGCTCGACCAGATCGTGCGGCTCAACATCACGCTTGCCGATCTGCTGCACGCCGACGACATGTGGCGTGTGTTCCGGAAATTCTTCCCCGACAACCCGCCGGCCGCGACCCTGATCGGCATGCAGCTCTCGTTCGGCAATCTCGTCGAGATCGAGTGCACGGCCTACGTCGGCGAGGGCTGACGCGGTGCTCGGCGCACTGTTTGCGATCCTGTCGGCGGCCTCGTTCGCGATGAACAACGCGGCGATGCGCCGCGGCGTCGTGACCGGAAGCCCGATCCAGGGCATGGCGGTCAGCGTTCCGGTCGGTGTGCTGTGCTTCCTGCCGGTCGTGGTGCTGTTCGGTGGGCTTGGGCCGCTGATGCAATTCACGCCCGCGGCCGCAGGCTGGATGGCCGCGCTCGGCATCGTGCATTTCATCATCGGCCGATACGGCAACTACCGCGCCAACCAGGCGGCGGGCGTCAATCTCACCGCGCCCGTGGTGCAGCTTCAGGTCGTCGTCACGCTGGTGCTCGCGGTCGCGATCCTGCGCGAGCCCTGCACGCTGCTGCAGGGCATCGGTGGCGCGATGATCCTGGCGGGATCGCTGATCACCCAGCGGCAGCCCACGAAGGCTGCGAAGTCCCGGGACAACGAGAAAACATCGGTCTTCGTGCCCCGCTATGTCGTCGGCTACGCCTTCGCCACGCTCGCCGCCGTCGCCTACGGCACCTCGCCGATCCTGGCGCGCTTTGCGCTCGCCGATACCGGACCCGTGACCGGCGTCGCGGGCGGTCTGATTTCCTATGCCGCGGCCACCGCCGTCATGGGCGCGCTGCTCCTCGTGCCGTCCTTGCGCCGTGACGCCTCGAGCCTGTCGCGCGGCAACGTACGCTGGTTCGCGGCCTCGGGCGTGTTCGTCGCCATGGCGCAGGGATTTTTCTTTGCGGCCGTGTCGGTCGCACCGATCCTGCTGGTGGTGCCGATTCTGCAATTCTCGCTGGTGTTCCGGATCCTGTTTTCGACCTGGCTCAGCCGCGACTATGAGCTGTTCGGGCCGATAGTCCTTGCAGGCACCGCGACGTGCCTGACCGGATCGCTGATCGTGGCGATCGACACGGAGTTTTTGTTGCGGACGCTGGCGCTGCCGGACGCTCTCGCGAATGCGCTGCGCTGGCGGATTTGACGCAGCCGACGCTACTTTAGCACATACCGGCCGGTCTCGTTGCGCGTGAGCTTCTCGGCCGCGTAGAGCTTGTCGAGCTCGCGCACGATCTCGCGGCCGTCGCGCGTGCCGGCGGCCGTCATCAGCTCCAGGAAGCTCGCGGGACCCGCCGCCAGCGTTTGGGCGACCGACATCGCGCCGTTCGCCCCCTTGCCGTTCATCACCGGCGGCATCGGCACGCCCCACTCCAGCGACTGGCGCTTGCCGAACGGAATGGTGCAGTCGAAGCCGATCTTGGCGCCGACGCGCTGGCCGCTAAGCGAAGGGTCGAGCGGCACGACACGGAAGCCCGAGGCCTGGATCGTGTCGCGGTCGCCCTGGTAGCGCGTGCCCAGCGCCCAGTCGCATTGCTCGTCGGAGAACACGTCGATGTCATCGTCGAACACGAACACCTGCTTGGCCTCGGCCATGCTGCCGAACACCGCGGCAATGGCGTTGCGCGCCTCACCCGGTACGCGCTGGCGCAGCGAGACGCGCACGTTGTACATGCCGCCCGACGACGGCGTTGCGAACACCGCCACCGGCTCGCGCACCGCGGTCACAAGCCCGGCCCACGCCGCGGACTCGGTCTTGACCGTCGTGAGCTGCGCCGTGTCGGTGCGCGCCAGGGACTTGCCGCCGATGGTGACGGTCTGGAACAGCGCATCCTTTCGGTGCGTGATCGCAGTCAGATGGAACACCGGGTTGCGCTTCACCACACCGTAGTAGCCGACGTACTCACCGAACGGCCCTTCCGGCTCGACGTGGCCCTTGCTGTCGAGATAGCCCTCCAGCACATATTCGGCATCGGCCGGCACCCATATGTCGTTGGTGACGCATTTGACGATCGGCACCGGCGCACCGCGCAGTGCGCCCAATACCTCAAGCTCGTCCATCGGCGGGTTCATGCACACCGCGGCCATGAAGTCGCAGGGATGCGAACCGACCGCGTAGGCCACCGGCGTCTTCTCGCCCTTAGCCACGCCTTCGAGATAGATCGCGCGCGCGTCGCTCGGAGCGATCATGTCGATGCCGGCCGTGCGCGGCCCGCGCAGCATGATCCGGCGGCAACCGATGTTGGTGTGGCCCGTATCGCGGAACTTCATCACATCGAGGCCCGCGGAAATGTAAGGCGCGCCGTCCTCGCCGTGCTGCAGATGCACCGGCAGCGCGCACATGTCGGCGTCTTCGCCCTTGAGCACCACCTGCTGCACCGGCGCGTCCCTGGCCTCGACCTTGACCGGCTTCACGGGCCTCGCGAGGCGTTTGGCGAGTTCCGGCATCAGGCCGGGTTCGTCCGTGTCGAGCGCCAGCGCAAGCCGCTTGCGCGAGCCCATGACGTTGCCCACAAGCTCAGCCTTCTCCGGCCCGACCGCCTTGAACCAGGTCGCGCGCGGATTGCCCTCCAGCACCGCCGCGACGTCGATCAGGTCGATCGGCTTGTCGTGGACTTCGCATTCGCCGAGCTGGACCAGCCGCTCGACAAGGCGGCGCAGGCGGAAGCGCTCGGTGTCGGTTGCAGTCATGGAATGCATCTCCGGCGATTGCTCTTGTCGGCACGGCCTGTACATTGCGACGCCAAGCGCAGGGAGTGCAAGCCATGCCGGCAGCGGTGTCGAGCCACAAGGTCCGCGACGTCACGGTGCGGATGATGCGGCAAGGCTCCGGCCCGCCGCTGCTTTATCTCCACGGTGCCAACGGCCTGCCGCCGTGGCTGCCGATGCTGGAGACGCTGTCCCGGCAGTTCGAGGTCATCGTTCCGGAGCATCCCGGCTTCGGATTGTCCGACAATCCGCCGTGGATCCGAAATGTCGGCGATCTGGCGATGTACTACCTCGATTTCATCGAGGCGCTGTCCCCGCATCCGGTCAATCTCGTCGGGCTGTCCCTTGGCGGCTGGGTCGCAGCCGAGGTCGCGGTGCGCAACTGCACGCGGCTTGCGACCCTGTCGCTGCTCGCGCCTGCGGGGCTGCGCGTCAAGGGCGTGCCGATGGGCGACAACTTCATCTGGGACGGCGAGGAGTCGGTCCGCAATCTCTATCACGACCAGTCCCTCGCCGACCGCCTGCTGGCGCAGGCGCAGTCGATGACCGACGACGACGCCGACCTCGCGCTGACCAACCGCTTCGCCGCCGCCAAGTTTGGCTGGGAGCCGCGCTGGTTCAACCCGGGGCTGGAGCGCTGGCTGCACCGCATCAGCGTGCGCACGCTGATCGTCTGGGGCGATGACGACAAGCTGTTCCCCGCCGCATATGCCGCGCGCTGGGGCGAGCGCATTCCCGGCAGCCGCGTCGAAATAATCCCGGACTGCGGCCACGGTATCGCGCTGGAGAAGCCCGACGCCGCCGCCAAGGAAATCATGCGCCTGATCGCGGGGATGCGCTGATGCAGTTCACATTCTTCCACCTGATGCCGTATCGCCCGCTCGACATGGCCGAGCGCCACAAGCACCGCGCCGCCTGGGTCGTGTTGCCGAATTCGCTCTACGACCCGAAGAAGGGCGCGGACGAATACCAGTCGTACGTCGACCAGCTCGTCTACGCCGAGCAGCTCGGCTTCGACGTGATCGCGGTCAATGAGCACCACCAGACCGCCTATGGCCTGATGCCCGCGCCCAACCTCATCGCCGGCATGCTGATAGCGCGCACCACCAAGGCAAAGATCGCGATCATCGGCCGCGCGCTGCCGCTGGTGAACAACCCGGTCAACATCGCGGAAGAATTCGCCATGCTCGACAACCTGTCGCGCGGGCGCATCATCACCGGGTTCGTGCGCGGCATCGGCAACGAATACCACGCCACCGGAATCAATCCGTTCTTCTCGCACGAGCGCTACCAGGAGGCGCACGATCTGATCGTGCAGGCGTGGACCAGGCCGGGCCCGTTTTCGTTCGAGGGCGAGCACTACAACGTGCGCTACGTGAATCTGTGGCCACGCCCCTACCAGACGCCGCATCCGCCGATCTGGATTCCATCGCAGGGGTCGTCCGAAACGATCAAGTGGGCGGCCGATCCTCAGCGCAAGTACCCGTTCCTGGTGACCTTCAGCGCCCGCGATCTGGTCGCCCGCTATCTCAACATGTACCGCGAGCAGGCCCGGCAGTTCGGCTACGAGGCCTCGCCCGACCAGATCGGCTGGGCCACGCCGATTTACGTTGCCGACACCGACGAGCGCGCCCGCGCCGAAGCCAGGGCCGGCGTGGAAACGCTGTTCAACGATTTCCTGGCGACGCCGTTCCAAATGCTGTTGCCGCCAGGCTACATGTCGCTGCCGTCGATGAAGAACACCATGCGGATGCGAAAGGCGCTCGGCGCCCGCAAGCGGCTGACGGCCGACGAACTGATCGAGAGCGGGACTGTGGTCGTGGGATCGCCGCGCACGGTGCGCGACGAGCTGTCGCGCCTGCGCGACGCCACCGGCGCGGGCAAGCTCATCGCGATGCTGCAGTTCGGCGTGCTCCCCGACGAACTGACCAGGCGCAACATGGAGATGTTCGCGTCCGAGGTGATGCCGCACTTGAAGAATTGATGTAGGCTGCACGGCGAAATTGAAATGAGGGAGGAGACGATGCGTTGGACGAATGCCGCGCTGGCCGCGGGCGTCAGCTTGGGCATGAGCGTGGGCAGCGCGTGGGCGCAGGACCTGCCCTGCTCGCAGGTCAAGCTGATCGTGCCCTACCCGGCCGGCGGCGCGACCGACGTGGCGACGCGCGTCGTCGCCGAGCGGCTCGACCCGGCGCTGAAAAAGTCCGTGATCGTGGAAAACCGCGGCGGCGCGACCGGCAACATCGGCACCGCGGCGGTGGTCAATGCGCCGGCCGACGGCTGCACGCTGCTCGTCAACGCCACCGTGATCGCGACCTTCGTCTACAGCTTCTCCAAATTGTCCTACGACCCGTTCAAGGACCTGGCGCCGGTCGGCGGCGTCGGCGTCACGCCGACCATCATGGTCGCGGCCCCGACCACGCCCGCCAACAACATCAAAGAGCTGGTGGCGCTCGCCAAAAGCAAGCCGGAGGGCCTGAACTATTCGACCGCGGGCTACGGGCTGCAGCAGCATCTGGCGACCGAAGACATCGCGCAGCGCAGCGGCGCGAAGTTCACCCACGTCGCGTATCGCGGCGGCGGGCCTGCGATGAACGACCTGATGGCGGGCCGGCTCGATTTCGGCACCTTCCTCGGCGGCACCACCAAGCCGCTGATCGCGTCGGGCAAGCTCAAGGCGCTCGCGATCGTCGCCGAGAAGCGCTCACCGCTGGTGCCTGAGATTCCGACGACCACCGAGCAGGGGCTGACCGGCATGAACGCGGGCGTGCACTTCATGGTGTTCGCGCCGGCGAAGACTCCGAAGGCGGTCGTCGACCACATCGGCGCGGCGCTGAAAGCCGTGATCTCCGACCCGAAGCTGCAGGAGCGGTTCGCCGCGATCGGTTTCGACGCGACGCCGATGACGCCCGACGAGGTCGCGGCCGCCATGCGCAAGGCCCGCGACGACTACGGGCCGATCATCAAGCGGCTGAACGTGAAGCTGGACTGAGCACCATACGCGCGCTCAAGAGCGAGTGCGCCGCGCGAGGCACGTTTGAAGCCGTTCGCGCGGCAACGCTCTTTCTGCGAACGGCGGCAGGATCGCTGCATTCCTGCTTCCAGAACGCGCGATTGCGACAACGATCTTCTTATTTTTCGAGCCGTATTGCCTTGAGTTGAAAGGCTATTCTTCATTGCCCTCACCTTCCACAGGAGCGAGGGCGTCATGTCCAATCCCGCAACTGCGCAAACCACGAGCCTCGGCCCGGCAGCCGCACCCGTCGTCCGGCGCTGGCGAACCGAAGACTGGATCGCCGTGGTGCTCGGCTTCCTGGTCATCGCCACGGTCCTTCTAGCCTTCCAGTGGAAGATCGCCGACCTGCGCAACGTCGTGCCGACGTTCCGCTGGACGACCGAGAGCCAGATTGCATCGATGACCCCGCGATGGATCGCAACGCTCGATTCCATCGCCGCGGAAGCCGCCGGCAAGCGGCAGCAGAACGTTGCGGACTTGAGCAAAGCCATGCGGGATGCGCTCGCCGGCGGCGACCGCAAGACTATCGAGGCGGCGGCGGCAAAGCTCGGCGCGCTGGGCAGCCGCAGCGTCGCCGGCGGGCTCGGACGCGAAATCCGCGGACACGCCGCAGCGGCCTTGGAAACGCGCGTGCTGACCTGGACCAACCTGTCCAAAGTGCTCGTCATCGCAGCCGGCCTTGCGATCGTCACCATGATCGGCGTCGCGCTGATCGGCTCGCCCGTTCTGCCGTTCCTGATCGGTCTGCCCGCCGTGTTCGCGCTGGCGTGGCTCGCGCGCTTTCTCGCGGGCAATGGGCTGTTCGTGAACTGGGGCATCGAATACGTGATCTTCGCGCTGGTCCTCGGGCTCCTGGTCAGCAACACTGTCGGCCTGCCGGATTGGCTGAAGCCCGCGGTGCAGACCGAGTTCTTCATCAAGACCGGGCTCGTGATCCTCGGCGCGGGCCTGTTGTTCCTCGAAGTGCTGCAGGCCGGTGCGCTCGGTATCGCGCAGGCCGTCGCCGTCGTGTTCGCGGTCTGGTACGTCTGCTTCTGGCTCTGCCGCAAGCTCAATGTCGACGACGAGTTCGGGGCGATGCTCTCGACAGCCGTCTCGATTTGCGGCGTTTCGGCGGCGATCGCAGCCTGCGGCGCGATCCAGGGCGACAAGAAGAAGCTGTCGTACGTCACCTCGCTGGTGCTGGTGGTCGCCGTGCCGATGATGATCGCGATGCCATGGGTCGCGAAGTCCACCGGCATGGACGAACTGGTGGCGGGCGCCTGGCTCGGCGGCACGCTCGACACCAGCGCCTCGGTGGTTGCGGCCGGCGCCCTGATCGGAGACGCCGCCATGAAGACCGGCGTGATCGTGAAGTTCTCGCAGAACGCACTGATCGGCGTCGCGGCCTTCATGCTGGCGGTGTGGTGGGCGTTCAAGGTGGGCGCCGCGAACGGCGGCGCGCGGCCGGGCGTCGGCGTGATCTGGGAGCGATTTCCGAAATTCGTGATCGGCTTCGTGCTGGCGTCGGCGGTGTTCTCGTTCCTGCTGCCGCCGGCACTCGTCGAAGGCACGCGCTCCGCGCTCGGCGAGATCCGCACCTGGTGGTTCGCCCTCGCCTTCGTCTGCATTGGGCTGGAGACGCGCTTCGTCGACCTGGTGCGGATCGGGCAAGGCCGGCCGGCGCTGGCCTTCATCGGCGCGCAGGCGTTCAACGTGTTCTGGACGCTGCTGATCGCCTGGCTGCTGTTCGGCGGCGTGCTGTTCGCGCAGCCGGCGATCAACTGAGACGGCGACGCCGCGGGACTGTCGTGCCCCGCGGCGTCCCCGGTCCGGAACCGGCGAGAGACTACGCCACCCGCACCACGGCGTTGTCGTAGGCCTTCGCGCCCAAGTCGCCGCCGTCGAAAATGCCGTGCTCCTTGATCCACTCGCGCGATTCCTCGAACACGTCGCGCGAATAGGGCTCGAACACGATGCGCTCGCCGGGGCCCCAGCGGCGCGTGTCCATCTTCGCATGGAATCGCGTCGGGAACTCGCGCTTGTAGTAGTGCGTGTAGAGCTCGGGCCGCAGATCGATATCGCTTTGCGCGCGCTTCAGGCCGCGGAAATACTTGTCGACGTCCGCCATGTCCGGATCGCC
Organism: Alphaproteobacteria bacterium; assembly: GCA_016869215.1. Taxonomy (GTDB): domain Bacteria; phylum Pseudomonadota; class Alphaproteobacteria; order Rhizobiales; family Xanthobacteraceae; genus Z2-YC6860. The sequence goes on from VGEP01000007.1 coordinate 98,032, forward strand.
GGTGATCATGGTGGCCATCATGAAGGTGCAGTCGACGATCTTGCGGAAGCCGAGCTGCTCGGCGAAGTAGTACGGCCCGGAGAACAGCGTGCAGGCCGGCACCTCGCCGTGGAGCAGCTTCTCCATGCGGCCGAACAAGAGCCCGTCCTTGAACGACAGGTTGATCTTGTCGGCCGGCATGAACTGCTCGAGCGCCTGGATCGTGGCGTAATGGCTGCCGGACTGGAAGCCCACGGAAATCGGCACGCCGGCGAGATCCTCCGGCGTCTTGACCTTGGAATCCGGCGGCACGAACACGCCGCAGGTCGAGACCGAATAGGCCTCGCCGTAGAGCTTGCCGTGGCCCTTGGTCGCGGCGACGTTCACCGTCCAGTGGCAGGCGCAGGAGATGTCGGACTTGCGCCCGCGCTCGAAGGTCTGGAACGCGCCGACCTTGTCGCCGAGCTGGTGCGCCGCGCCGTCGCTCGACTGCACGGTCTCTCGGAAGATGTAGTCGAGGCCCTCCTGCTTGAAGTAGCCCTTCTCCTCCGCGACCCATTCCTGGAGCCGGAAGTGCGGCTCGATGATGAATGTCTCTTTTCCCATCTCTTCCTCCGTTTGAGTCCTGTCACTCTTTCTTCGTCAATTCAGCAGCAGCCCGTGTCTTCTCCGCCGTCGCCGGAGACAATCCGCAAACTCCGCTCGTTCCCGCGCAAGCGGGAAGCCAGAGACAGCTTGCGGGCGCCTGCATTGTTGCGCTGGGTCCCCGCTTTCGCGGGGACGAGCGGCCGAGACGCCTTGCCGTGCTCGCTCACCCGCCGGGCGCGGATCATCTTGACGTGATCGTCCATCATGCGCCGCGCGCCGGCGGCGTCGCGGATTTCGATCAGGCCGAGCAGTTCGCGGTGCACATCCTGGATGCGGCGCATGACTTTCTTGTCCAGCGTCGGATTGCGGCGCGGCCACGACACGTGCTGCAGCGACACCAGTTGCACGACGAGAACGCGGTTGTGCGAGACCTCGGCGACGGCCAGGTGAAACGCCGCGCCAAGCTCGGTGAAGCGCGCCGGGTCATTCATCGCGGCATCCGCGTCGGCGATCAGCGCGCGCAGCCTGGCCACGTCGTCCGCGGTCGCGTTCTCTGCCGCAAGCTCGGCCGCGAGCGCCTCGATCGCGCGCTGCGCGTCCATGATCTCGGCGGGTCCGACGCCCGTGAGGTCGAGCTGCACCGCCAGCGCCTCGGCGAACAACCGCGGATTGCCGCGCGCCACCCGCGCGCCGCCGCCCTTGCCCATCTTGATCTCGGCGATGCCGAGCGCCTGCAGCGTGCGCAGCGCATCGCGCGCCACGATCCGCGACACGCCGTAGCGCGACGCAATCTGGTTTTCGGTGCCGATGCTGTCGCCGGGCTTGAGCTTCTTTGCGAACAGCGCGTCGCGCACGTCGCCGACGATCTGCGCCGACAGCGAGGCGGCGCGGCCGGGAAAGAAAATCCGGCCGGGAAGCGCGTCGGCGAGCGGGTTCGGATCGCTGCTCATGGGACGCATCCTAGGCCGGGGCGATAAGTTAGTAAAGATATTATCTTATACGGAATTATCCCTTTGACATAGGCAGTGGCAACTGCTAGTGTTCGGTCATTGGAGCAGACCATGACCGTCAATCTCACCGATCCCGTGTTTACCGACGAAACGCTGGCCCGCGAGCATCTGGAAAATATCCGCTGGCCGGACGGCCCTGTGTGCCCGCATTGCGAGGGCACGGAGCGCGTCTATCGGCTGGCCGGCAAGTCGCATCGTCCGGGCCTCATTCACTGCAACGATTGCGACGGCTCGTTCACGGTGACGACGGGCAGCGTGATGGAAAGCAGCCACGTCCCGCTGAACAAGTGGGTGCTGGCGTTCCGGCTCATGGCGTCGTCCAAGAAGGGCATCAGCGCGCATCAGCTACACCGCACCATCGGCGTGACCTACAAGACCGCGTGGTTCATGGCGCACCGCATCCGCGAGGCCATGCGCGATGACAGCGACACCAAGATCGGCGGCGAGGGCGAGACGGTCGAAAGCGATGAGACGTATTGGGGTCCGAAGGACAAGGACACCGATCCGGCCATGAAGCGCCGTCGTCGCGGCAAGCCGGGCCGCGGTGCAAAGCAGGCGATCATGTCGCTGGTCCAGCGTGGCGGGGCCGCGCGCTCGCTGGTCATGGACAGCCTCAAAACCAAGGATATCCATGACGTGCTGCGCACCTACGCGGACCTGAAAAGCCACCTGATGACCGACGAAGGCACGTCGAACAATTGGGAGTTCAAGCGGCACGATCGCGTGAAGCACAGCGCCAAGGAATACGTGCGCTACGATCATCGCTTCGACGACAACAACAAGCTGCACACCACCGCGATCCACACCAACACGGTCGAAGGCCTGTTCGGCGTGTTCAAGCGCGGAATGCGCGGCACGTACCAGCATTGCGGACCGCAGCATTTGCAGCGGTATCTGGACGAATTCGATTTTCGCTACAACAACCGGATTGCCTTGGGAGTCGGTGACGCGGAACGCGCCCTGCGTGCGATCAAGGGCGCGGCGGGTAAGCGCCTCACCTACCGGCAAGCTGGTTCAGCGGAATAAGCTCGCGCGCGAGATACGGCTGCTGCGCCGGATCATGGCGATCTTGGAGACTTTCTAGCGCGCTTCTTTTTGTTCTTGGGCTCGGCCTTGCGGCCGAGCTTCATTTCGCTCTGCGGCTTGTAGGGTGTGGTGAGCGCACGGCGCAGTGCGTCGGTGGCACGGCGCTCGGCCTCCTGGTCGCTGTACGAGTCGTCTGGCCGTTGTTTGCCCATGCACAGCCTTGTAACCACTTGCAGGGACTCGATCTTTGCAATTGTGGCAGAATCTCTATATTTAGCTGGTGTGAACGCGCCGCCGGGTACGAGCCGACGACGCGCCACAGTTCATGCAGCTACCTTGGTGGTTGCATGATCCACCTCCGGTCCGGGGCCTTCCGTGACTGCCCCGGTTTAGGTGTCGGCATCTGCCATCCGACATGCTGTCCGCCCTCATGGCGGCTGCCGACTGCACCAGTGACACGGCCTGGATGCAGCCGGGATTATTTCGGCGGGGTCACGACCCCGCCGATTGCTTTCATGCAGCCGCCTTGTCGGCTCGCTGCGGGGCAGGCATCGGCTGGATGTCGATCCGCCCTTCGCCTTTGTAGATCAGCGTGAAGTTCTGAGCCGCCGCCATCAACCACGCGGCACGGCCTTCAATCGCCCAAACGGTTCCCGGTTCGGGCAACGTCTGCAACAAACCTTCGATGAAGGGATGATAGGAGCCGCCGCCGCCCGATCCTCCCGTGCGCGGTCCAGCGTCTGTGTTCGGCGCGCGATCAGCGCCGTCGTGTGGCATCGTCTCCGCAGGCGTCTGCTGTGCCGCGGCAGCGACATTCGGTTTGACAAGCCGATCTTCGCCCGCCCAGTGGAAGCCGGCCTGCCGCGCGGAGCGGCTCAACACTTGCCGTGCTAGTCCCTTCTGTTTGGCCGACACGCCGAGCCTGACCATTTCGGCTTCAAGCGCATTGTCTCCCGGAAGCTGATAGTTCCGATATTTCTCATAGACGGCCTTGTAGAGCGGGACATGAAGGAATGCATCGACTCTCGCTGCCGTCTCCTGGGTCCGATCAGAAATTCTCATCCCAAGCTGCGTCAGCGTGAATCTACCTTTGTCCACCGTCAGCAGACCGAAGGTCCGCGCTGGCGCATATCGAGCACGAAAGGCACCGCCCGTTGCGGCAATTCTCCAAAGGCCAGCGAGCTGTTCAGCCTCGCAGGTCTGGCCGCCGATCTGCTGAATATCGCGGACCACTGCAACTGCGGCGTCGAGATCGGCGTAGGGAAACGCGATGCCAGACTGTTCGCGCTTACCATCGTTTGCCGGGCTGGCCGCGCCCGCTTCCGTATGTGCGTTCGGTTTCCGTTCTGCCTGCATAACGGCGCTCCTCCGAATCGATGCCGCTTCACTTGCCTGTCCGCATAGGCGGGTTCCGATCCGGAGTCAAACGGCGCGTGAGAAATTTGTTATGCAGCGCGGGCAAATTCAGGCAACTCGACAGGCGCCGGTCATCCGCGCGCCTGTCGAGTTTTGGGGGTAACTTTTCGAGGACTTTCTAAACGATGTGTCTACCTACGTAAAAGGGATAATTCCGTATCTTATAATTTTTCAGGGGGCCTGTGGACCCCAACCCCGGCCGCGGGCACCCATCCCTCAGCCTCGCGCATCGGCCGCGATCTGAAGCGCGCCGGTCCAGGCGTCCCAGAGCTGGACGATCTCCTCGCTGCGCTCTGCGAACGCCTCCGCCGCCGTCATTCCGTCCTCATGCGCGAACGCGATCTCGATGGCGGCGTCGTACAGCGGCTCCGGCGCATAGAAGTCCATCGCAAAATTCAGGCAACGCTCCGGATCGCCGCGGCAGGCGCGGGCCCGGCGGCAGACCGACTTGCGGCAACCCAGATGCAGCTCGAGCTTGTTGCAGGTCCAGCGAAACGCCGCGCGCTTGGCGTCTTCGCGCGGCGGCGCGGGATCGCTCTTGCGGACTTCGCCGGCGTCCGGCGGCGTTGCGGCGGCGGACGCAACCGGCGGCGCGGATTGCGCCGCAACCTCCGCCGCGCGCCGCAAGGCTTCCGCCCTCTCCTCGTCCTGCCGCGCCTTCTCGCGCAGGGCTTCTTCGCGCAGGGCTTCCTCGCGCATGGCTTCGGTTTGCATCAGCGATTCCTGCACGGCGCGGTTCCAATCGATGTCCTCGGTGCCATCGAGACGGGTCTTGCCGAGCCTGGCGCAGACTTCCGCCACGTACGGCGTGTGCTCACCGAAAGGCGGCACAGCGGCAGGCGCCGGTTGCGGCGCGGGCGGCGCGTCCTGCGCCAAGACCTCCTGCGCCGGCGCCTGCTGCTGGAGCGCTTCTGCTTCGCGCTTTGCCGCTTCTGCGGCTTCCCGCTTTGCTGCTTCGGCGGCGCGCTGCCGTTTCGAGCCGAAGTGAATCTGCTTCTTTGGTTTCGGCTGGCCCGAGCCGCCAGGCTTCGGGTCGCCCTCGCCGTGCAGATGGCTCCAGGGGACGAGGCCGATCGGATAGTCGTGCAATGGGGACATGGGTTCTCCTTCCCGCGGTGGATTTTTCCGGGTGTGGGTGCCGCGCCCGCCCATTCGGGGCGGGGATTTTTCCCTCGGACTTAAAGTCCAAGGGGCGGAGCGCCGGACGGCGCTCGATCTTCAGAGCCACGCCTTGCGGCGTGGAGCGCGTCCCTTGCGATCGGGACGCGCGCGCCTTCCGGCGCTCCGCGGCGGCATTTTTCGGTCCCGGGCCGCGCTTTGCGGGGCATTTCCGCCCCGTCAGCCAGCTCCTGGCAGGAGGGTCTAATTTGTCCTCCGGGCGGAGCCCCGGGCCGCCCGGCGCCAGGGTTACGAGCCCTGACGGCAGGAGCCGCATCCCGCCCCGCTTTCACGACGTCTCATGAGAACGCCCTTGGGTGGGCAGGATGGGTATTAGGATAATATTGCTAGGAATAATGTCAAGAGGCTGGAATTGAAAAAATTCCGATCCGACTCCACGCGGAATTCAGCAGCAAGTAGCCCGGATTTCGCTGCGCTCAATCCGGGCTACGGTCGAGACCGATTTGCCCCCTACGCCGCCTTGCCCGTCTTCGCCTTTTGTATCGTCTCCCACACCCGCAGCGGCGTCGCAGGCATGTCGATCTGCGTGACGCCGAGCGGAGAGAGCGCGTCGATCACCGCGTTGATGATGGTCGGCGGCGCGCCGATGGTGCCGCTTTCGCCGATGCCCTTCACGCCGAGCGGATTGGTCTTGCAGGCAATCTCCTCCATCCTGGTGTCGATCGTCGGCAGCACGGACGCGCGCGGCATGGCGTAGTCGAGGAAGCTGCCGGTCAGGAGCTGACCCGACTTGCGGTCGTAGACCTGGTGCTCCATCAGCGCCTGGCCCATGCCCTGCACGCTGCCGCCCTGCATCTGGCCGACCACGATCATCGGGTTGAGGATGCGGCCGAGGTCGTCGATCATGTGGTAGCGGTCGAGCTTCACCTCGCCGGTCTCCGGGTCGATCTCGACCTCGCAGACGTGGCAGCCGTTCGGATGGCTCGGCGGCTCGGGGCTGAAGCTGCCTTCGGCCTCGAGACCGACGCCGAAGCGGTTGGTCAGCGGCCCCATCGGGGCGAACGAGGCCTTGGCGACGTCGACCAGCGCCACGGTCTTGTCGGTGCCCTTCACCACGTATTGGCCGTCCTTGAAGTCGATGTCGCCCTTGTCGGCCTCCATCATGGCGGCGGCGCGCTCCTTGCCCTTCTCGATCATCTGCTCGGCCGCGCGCTTGAGCGCCGAGCCGCCGACCACGGCCGAACGCGCGCCGTAGGTGCCGCGGCCTATAGCGACCTGGGCGGTGTCGCCCTGCACGTATTTGATCTGCTCGAACGGCACGCCGAGGATGTCGTGCGCGATCTGCGCGAACACAGTGGCATGGCCCTGGCCGTGCGAATGCGTGCCGCCATAGACCGTGAGCGCGCCGGAGGGATCGAACCGCATCTCCATGCGGTCGTTGAAGATGCCGCCGAACTCGATGTAGTAGCTGACCGCGCGGCCGCGCAGCTTGCCCTTCTTCTCGGTGGCGCGCTTGCGCTCCTTGTAGCCCTTGGGATCGGACGCCGCGATGCAGGTGTCCATCAGCTTCACGAACTCGCCCGAATCGTAGACCCAATGCGTCGGCGTCGTGTAGGGCAGCTTCGACGGCGGAATGAGGTTGCGGCGGCGGATCTCGGCCGGGTCCATGCCGATCTGGCGCGCGGCATGTTCGATCAGCCGCTCCATGAAGTAGGCGGCCTCCGGCCGGCCCGCGCCGCGATAGGGACCCGAGATCGAGGTGTTGGTGAACACGCCTTGCGACATCAGGTGCATGGTCTGGATGTCGTAGGCCTCGGGGATGAAGCGGATCGAGAACGCGCCTGCGGCGAGCGCCGCGTTGACGAAATACGCGCCCATCTGGAACAGCGACTTGGACTTGAGCGCGAGAATCTTGCCGTTGTCGTCGAGCGCAAGCTCGCCGTAATAGACCATCTCGCGGCCATGGGCGTCGTTCATCATCGCTTCCGAGCGCGAAGACACCCACTTCACCGGGCGGCGCAGCTTCTTCGACGCCCACATCACCAGCAGGTCGTCGGGGTACGCGCCGCCCTTGAGCCCGAAGCCGCCGCCGACGTCCGGCGAGTTCACGCGGATCTGATTCTCCGGCACGTGGAAGACGTGCGAGATTTCCATCCGCACGCCGTGCGGATTCTGCGAGGCTGTGTGCAGCGTGTAGTGATCGGTGGCGGCGTCATAGTCTCCGATGGAAACCCGCGGTTCCATCGAGACCGGCGACAGGCGGTTGTTCTCGACGCGCAGCTTGACGACGTGCCTGGCCTTGGCGAAGGCGGCTTCCGTCGCCTCCGCGTTGCCGAACATCAGGCGGAACGCCGTGTTGCCCATGTTGTTGTCGTCGTGGACCTTGGGCGAGCCGTCCTTGGCCGCGTCCTCGACATTCACCACGGCGGGCAGCGGCTCGTACTCGACCTCGACCAGTTCGGCCGCGTCGCGCGCCTGCGCGAGCGTCTCGGCGACGACAAAGGCCACGCGGTCGCCCACGTAGCGCACCTTGTCGGACAAGAGCAGCGGCATGAAGGTGCGGTGGCCCTTGGGCGCGCCGAAATCCTCCGGCATCAGGTGCGCGGTGATCCCGCCGAGCTTGTCGGCCTTGACGTCCGCCCCGGTCAGCACCGCGAGCACGCCGGGCGCCGCCTTGGCCTTCGCGACATTGACGCGCTTGATACGCGCGTGCGCGTGCGGCGAGAGCACGTTGACCCCGTGCGCCATCGCCGGCAGCGCCATGTCGTCGACGTAGCGCCCCTGGCCGGTGAGGAACCGCTGGTCCTCGACGCGCCGCACCGGCTGCCCGATTCCGAACTTGGCCATGGATGTTTCTCCCGAACGATGTTTGGGCAATCTTGCAGGATGTTTCAGGGCCGCGAAAGGGGCCGCATCGCCGCGCGCGCCCGCGGCGCTACCGGTTCAGCCACCGCCGCGCGAAGCCCAGGAGGCCCTGCGGCATGAAAATGATGATGGCGATGAAGATGAAGCCCAACGGGATCAGGTAGGGGAAGTTCTCCCCGAAGATGCGGCCGAGCAGCTCGCGCAGCAGCAGGAACGTCCCCGCCCCCAGGATCGGCCCCACCAGCGTGCCGATGCCGCCCATGACGTTGAAGATCACCGCCTCGCCCGAGATCAGGAAGAACACGAAGTCGGGCGCGGCGAAGCGGTTTTGCAGCGCGTAGAGCACGCCCGCGAGCCCCGCGAACAGACCCGACAGCATCACTGCCATGATCTTGTAGCGCTCGACCGGATAACCGATGGCGCGCGTGCGCGGCTCGTTCTCGCGGATCGACTGCAGCACCATGCCGAACGGCGACTGGGTGATGCGGCGCAGGATCAGGTAGGAGCCCGCGACAACGACGAGCACGAACCAGTGCAGCGTGGTGGCGGTGAACGGCTCGCTCCAGATGCCCGGAATGCCGAGCCGCGGGCGCGGGAAGTTCAGCCCGTTCTCGCCGCCGGTCACATCGGTCCAGGTGAAGATGATGACGTAGAAGATCTGCGAGAAGATCAACGTGGTGATGGCGAAGTAGATGTCGCGCAAGCGCGTCGAGAAATAGGCGACGAAGGCCGACACCACCGCCGCACCGATCAGCCCGAAGGCCAGCGCGAGCACGAGGCTCGGCGTGAACATCAGGAGCGCCGCGGCCGCGCCGTACATGCCGAGCCCGAAAAACGCCGAGTGCCCGAACGACACCATGCCGGTGTAGCCGATCAGCAGGTCCGACGACATCGCGAGCAGGCCCCAGATCAGCACCTCGGTCAGGAACCGCTGCCAGAACGGCGGCAGCACGTACGGCGAGACGAACAGCAGCGCCATGACGATGGCGAAGCCGGACCAGAACAGGATCGAGTGGCGCTTGTCGGTCATTTGGGCGTCGGCACGAAAAGGCCCGTGGGCCGGAACAGGAGCGTGAAGATCAGCACGACGAAGGACACGATCACCGCCTGCGCCGGGCTCACCACCAGCGAGGCGTAGGCTTCGAGCAGGCTGATGAAGATCGCCGCCCCGATCGCGCCGCCGAGATTGCCCATGCCGCCGACCACGACCACGATGAACGCCTTCAGCACCCAGTCGAGGCCCATGACGTGGTTGACGCCGACCAGCGGGCCGAACAGCACGCCGCTCGCCGCCGCCATCCCTGCGCCGATCGCGAAGGCCGCGGTGTGCACGAGCGGCACGGGAATCCCCATGGCCTGCGCCATGACGCGGTCCTGCGTGGTGGCGCGGATCCAGATGCCGTACTTGCCGTATTTCAGAAACAGCCAGAACGCGCCGATGATCCCGGCCGACAGCACCGCGATCAGGATGCGGTAGTATGGATATTCGAGATAGAAGAGGTTGAAGTGGCCGGAGATCGGCTCGCCGATCTTGCGCGGCACCGGGCCGAACTGCCACAGCGCATAGTTCTGCAGGATCAGCGACAGGCCGAAGGTGGCGAGAATCGTAGTCAACGGATCGCGCCCGACCAGCGGGCGCAGCGTCGTGATCTGGATCGCCGCGCCCAGAATCGCGACCATCATCACCGCCAGCACCAGCGCCAGCCAGAAATTGCCCGAGGTCGCAAATACCACGACGCCCATGTAGGCGCCGAGCATGAACAGCTCGCCGTGGGCGAAATTGACCACGTCCATGATGCCGAAGATCAAGGTCAGGCCGGACGCGATCAGGGCGAGAATCATGCCGGTGACGATGCCGTTCACCGTCTGAATGACGACCTGGTCCCAGGGGATCGCAGCGAGGAAACCCATCGCTCAAACTCCCAGATATTCCTGGATGACGGGATCGTTCACGTTCAGCTCCTTGGACGCGGCGTGATGCCGGATCGCGCCCTTCTCCATGATGTAGACGCGCTGGCTCGCTTCCAGCGTCATCGGCACGTTCTGCTCAACGAGGAGAATGGCGACGCCTTCCTTGTGCAGCACGCCGATGATCTCCCGGATCTGGGACACCATGCGCGGCATCAGCCCTTCGGTCGGCTCGTCGAGCAGGATGATCTTGGGCTCCAGCATCATGGCGCGGGCGATCGCCAGCATCTGCTGCTCGCCGCCCGACAGCGTGCCGCCGGCCTGGTCGCGGCGCTCGCCGAGCACCGGGAAATAGGCGAACACCTTGTCGAGCAGCTCCTTCTTGCGCGCCTCGGTGACGCCCGCGCGGTCGAGGCCGGTGCGCAAATTCTCCATCACCGTGAGCAGCTTGAAGATGCGGCGGTCCTCCGGCACGTAGCCGATGCCCATCCGGGCGAGCTTGTGCGGCGGCAGGCCGGCGATCGGCTGGGATTCCAGCGTGACCGCGCCCTTGGTCGGCTGCACCAGTCCCATGATCGATTTCAGCGTGGTGCTCTTGCCGACGCCGTTGCGCCCGAGCAGCCCCACGACCTCGCCCTTGCCGACGTGCAGCGTGACGCCGTGCAAGATGTGGCTCTTGCCGTAGAACGTGTGCAGATCCTCGACGCTGACGAGGGATGCGGCGGCCGGAGCGCTCATGTCTTGAGATAGACCTCCAGGACGCGCGGATTGCTCTGGATTTCTTCCGGCGTGCCCTCCGCGAGGATTTCGCCGTAGTGCAGCACGGTGATGCGATGGGCGAGTTCCATCACCACCTTCATGTCGTGCTCGACGATCAGGATGGTCAGGTCCTTGGCGATGCCGCGGATCAGTTCCATCGTGTCGTGCGTCTCGGCGGTGCTCATGCCGGCGGTCGGCTCGTCGAGGCACAGAAGCTGCGGCTCGGTCGCGAGCGCGATGCCGATCTCGAGATTGCGCTGCTCGCCGTGCGACAGATTGCAGGCCAGTTCGTCGGCCTTGGGAGAAAGCCCGACCGAATTCAGCACGGCCTCGGCCTTCGCCATGATGTCGCCGAAGGCGGTGTAGTGCCGGAACAAGCTCCAGCCGTGCCGGCGCGACTGCGCGGCGATCCGCACGTTCTCCAGCGTTGTGGCGTTCGGCAGGATGTTGGTGATCTGGTAGGAGCGCGCGATCCCCTTCTTTGAGATTTCGTTCGGCGGCAGGCCGGTGATGTCCTCGCCGTTGAACAGGATGCGTCCCGAGGTCGGGCGCAACACGCCGGTCAGGCAATTGAAGAATGTGCTTTTGCCCGCGCCGTTCGGCCCGATGATGGCGCGAATTTCGCCGCGCCCGATTTCGAAATTGACGTTGTTGAGCGCGGTGAGTCCGCCGAAGCGAATGGTCAGGCCTTCGGTGCGAAGCACGGAGGCCGCTTCGCCCTGCCGTCCGGCGGCGGACGGACCTCCCGACGACTGCAATTCCACTGACACCTTATGGACCCCGCCCCTCACACGTCGCCGTCTTCATCGCGGCCTCGTGTCCCGGATGCGGTGCAGCATGAGCGCGCAGCGCGAATGATGCATCGCTATTCCGGGACCCCAATCGATCCAGCCAACAGTCGAACCGGGGTCCCGGGTCTGCAGCGCACCGCTTCACTTCGTTACGCGCTGCGCTGCGCCCGGGACACACAATTTTATTGCCAGCTTACCTCACCCGAACCTGCAGGCCGGCGGGAACAGCGTCTTGTTGCCGTCGACCACGTTGACGATCTTCGGCTTGCCGCCGTCGATGCGGAAGATGAACTGCCGCAGGAACGCCTGATGGTCTTCCTTGCGCATGATCTTGTCGCCCTGCGGGAAGTCGTCGCCTTCCTTCATCACCATGCCTTCCAGCGCCTCGATCAGCTTGTTGGTGTCCTCGCGGCCGCGGAACTTCGACTTCTCCATGCCGAGCTTGAGCGCGTTGACCGCCTCGTAGTTCGACTGCACGTAGCGGTCCGGATCGGGCCCGGACGGGTCGATCTGCTTCAGCCGCGCCTTGGCGTCGTCGAAGAAGCGCTTGTGGTGCGGCGTATTCATCGGCGCATCGAACACCGGCAGGTAGCGGTTGATGCCGACGAAGCCTTCGATCTTCCTGCCGAGCGCGGGGATGTTGGTCGATTCCGCGATCGCGCCGTCGCCCGCCCACTTGTACTTCTTGGTCAGGCCGAGATCGAACGCCTGGTTGCCGATGGTCACGCCGTCGCGGCCGAAGAAGATGCCGAACAGGCCGTCGAAATTGCCGGTGATCCGCGACAGGAACGGCGTCATGTCGGCGGTGCCGAGCGGAATGCCGGTGGTGCCGGCGATCTCGCCGCCCGCCTTCTTGATCTCGGCGGCGTAGGCGTCGCGGGTCGACTGACCCCACGAGTAGTCGGCAAACGCGATGTGCCAGCGCTTGCCCATCTTCACCAGCTCCGGCGCGAACGCCACCGCCTGCGACGGCGCGTAGTCGAACGGACGGAAGGTGTAGCGGTTGCAGCGCGAGGTCGTGATCGTGGTGTCGAGACACACGCCGATCATGTTGACGACCTTGTGCTCCTCATACACCGGCATGCAGGCGAGGCAGATGTTGGAGAGGAAGCCGCCGACGTGGGCGTCGACGCGGTCCTCGACCAAGAGCTTCTCGGTCTTGCGGCGGCCGACGTCGGGCTTGGATTCGTCGTCGACGATTTCAAGCGCGATCGGACGGCCGTTGATGCCGCCGGACTTGTTGATGCGGTCGACGGCCATCTGCACGCCGACCAGCGCGGTCTTGCCGCCGGCCGCGCCCGCGCCGGACAGCGGCTGCGAGGTGCCGATCTTGTAGGGCTTGGCCTGGCCGAAGGCCGCCTGCCATGGCGCCGGCACCAGCATGGTGGCGCCGAGCGCGCCTGCGCTCACGCCGTAGCCGAGCACACGGCGGCGCGTGGTCTTGCCGTTGTACCAGAAGTCCTGCGGATCGCGACGATCGTCTGACATGATGCGTTCCTCTCCCGTCCGCCCGGGTTTGTTCACGGTCCGCGCCCCCGAGCCGAAAGGCAGCGGCCTGCAATGTGCGCGCCGCACCGCGGCGCGTGGCCGAGAACCGATCCGAAGGCTGAAAACCGGCGGCGATCGAGGCGGGATTCCCGCATTGCCCGATCAAGACATTAGGACCGCCGCTTCCCCCTCCAGGCTCGATCCATCGTCCGACTGAAAGGAATAATACACGTTGGGCGCGCGCTGCCAACAAGCGGAAAAACGTGCATCCGCGGGCTTGACTCGCGGGGCAACGCGGACGCACGCGCATTGGGCATCTGCGCGCCCGCAATGCTAGGATTACGGCGAACGGCGCGGCTCGATACCGCGCCATGCCGCAACCGAGAGAGCCGCAATGACCGCTGCCGCAAACTTGCGCAATTCCACCGCCATTCCGCAGACCGGCCACGACGCCCGGCTCGCCATCCGCCGCGGCGACTGGACCGGGCCGACGTCGGGCCTCGCACCGGGGTACGTGCAGGGCAACCTCGCCATCCTGCCGGCCAAGCTCGCGTCCGACTTCATGCGCTTCTGCCAGCTCAACCCGAAACCCTGCCCGCTGCTGGCCGCGAGCGCGCCCGGCGATCCGCACCTGCCCTCGCTCGGCGGCGACCTCGACATCCGCACCGACCTCTGCCGCTACAAGGTGTTCCGCAACGGCGATCTGGTCGACGAGCCGGACGACATTTCGAAATACTGGCGCGACGATCTGGTGATTTTCGCTCTCGGCTGCTCGTTCTCGTTCGAAGATGCGCTGATGCAGGACGGCATCGAGCTGCGCCACATCACCAACGGCTCGACCGTGCCGATGTACCGCACCTCGATCGAGACCACGCCGGCCGGGCCGTTCCACGGTCCGCTGGTGGTGTCGATGCGGCCGCTGAAGCCGAAGGACGCGATCCGCGCGGTGCAGATCACCACGCGCTTCCCCGCCGTGCACGGCGCGCCGGTGCATCTCGGCATGCCGGAGCAGATCGGCATCAAGGACATCATGAAGCCGGACTACGGCGATCCTGCGCAGATCAACGACGGCGAGATGCCGGTGTTTTGGGCCTGCGGGGTGACGCCGCAATCGGTGGTGGCGACCGTGAAGCCGGAGTTCTGCATCACGCATTATCCGGGCTGCATGCTGGTGACGGACCGGAAGAACACCGAATTCGCGATTATGTGAGAGCACGAAGCGCGCGCTATAAAAATTCCTTCGGTAGCGGCAACCATTTTTCCCGGCCGCGGTAGGCGAGCGGCTTTCGGTCGCCATTGCGCTTGCGATAGTCGCGATACCAGCGGCGCAGCCGCTTCACGCGCGCGCGCCGGCGCGGCAGCTTGCGGTGCCGGATGCGCAGCAGGTACTTCTCCACCGGCCAGACGTTGCGCCGCGAGAAGCGCCAGTCGCAACCCTCGACGTCGCGCAGGTCGGCGACCGCATAGCCGGTGAGCGAGCCGGTGTGGTCCACATACGGATCGAAGTAGCTGAGCGCGAGCGCACGCGGCGAACGGAACGCGGCCTTGCGCCCGTGCAGGCCCGGATCGCGCGAGCGGCCGATCGCGCCCCAGCGTCCGTTCGTCCCGCGGTAAACGTAGATCACGTGGTCGAGCATGTCGGCCGACATCAGGCTCATCACCAGCGGCGGATGGCCGTAGCGCTCCAAGACGCAGGCCGCGAACAGCGCGGCTTCGAGACAATGCGCGGTCTTGCGGCGGATCACTTCGCGGAAGCCGCGCAAAGAATCGCGCAGCGGATGCTTCTCGGTGTTGTACGGCAGACCATTGAGATAACGCTGCACCTTTGCGGGCGTGTTCAATCGCCGGATCAGCCGAAGTTCGGCCGGCGTGAAGGCGGACAGCGGCGGGATATCGTCAGGCTTTCGCATGCGCGGCAGCGGCGGCTTTCAGCTCTGCATCTGCCGGCCGGCCTGGGCGACCTGCACCGCGACCGTCAACGCCTCGCCCGCCCCGCCGGTGCGCGTGCCGCGCACGGGGGCGGCGCCGAGATAGTCGAGCCCGACCGCGACCCGCACATGGGCGTCGGTGGCGCTGATGCCGTTCGCGGGATCGAACGCGACCCAGCCGAGATCGGGCACGAAGGCCTCGGCCCAGGCGTGACCGGCCTCCTGCGCGACGACGCCGTCGTTGCGATGGAAATGCCCGCCGATGTAGCGCGCCGGCACGCCAAGGCTGCGGGCGGCGGCGATGAACACATGCGTCAGGTCCTGGCACACGCCGCGCTTCATCGCAAAGGCCTCCGCCGCGGTGGTCGCGGGATGCGTCGGGTCGGTGTCGAAGGCCATCTCGCCGTGCAGACGCGCGAGCAGGCCGTGCAGCGCCTTCAAAGCGCCGCCGCCGGCCGCGGCGCTCGCCGCGCGCGCAAACTCGGCGATGGCCGGGTCGAGCCGGGTCAGCGGCGTCTCGCGCAGGTAGAGGCTTTCCGGAAACCGCTCGATGGTGCCGCGCACCACCCCGCCGGTGTCCTGGGTCTCGACCTCGCCCTCGGCCAGCACACGCAATTCGGTGAACGGCCCGTCGGCGTTGAACGTGTGCACGATGTTGCCGAAGGCGTCCTCGTGCTGGGCGAGTTCGCAGTTCTCCGAGACGTCGATGCGCCAGTCCACGACGAACTGGCCCACGTGGTTGCGCGGCGTCAGCCGCAGCGTCTGGATCACGCCGCCCGCGGGCTGGTCGTAGCGATAGACGGTTTCGTGCGAGATACGGATGCGCATGGCGGCGGGCTGCGGGGCGTGATTCCGAACTATACCACGGCACGGCCGCAGACTTACGCCAGATACTGCTGCCGGATCGCTTCGCCGAGCCGGTTGTTGTCGGCGATGAAGCCGCCGATGAACTCGTGCAGGCCTTCGCCGAAGATCTCCTCCATGCGGCTGTTCTGCAGCTTGGTGCGGACGGCGCGGGCCTGCCGCTGCGCCGGGCCCTGGCGGCCGTAGGCGTTGGCGATGCGGTCGAGGTTCTGAACCAGGTTCTCGTAGCAGGACGACAGCGAGCGCGGCAGCTGGTCCTTGAGGATCAGGAGGTCCGCGACCAGCCAGGGTTTCAGGCTCTCGCGATAGACCCAGTGATAGGCGGTGAGTGCCGACACCGAGCGCAGGATGCCCGCCCACTGGTAGTAGTCGAGCGGACCGCCGATGTGCTCGTCCTCGGGCAGCAGCAGGTGATACTTCACGTCGAGGATGCGCGCGGTGTTGTCGGCGCGCTCGATGTAGACGCCGATGCGCGAGAACCAGTAAGCGTCGTTTCGCAGCATGGTGCGGTAGGCGGAGCCGTCGAAGCGCAGCGAGGATTCCTGCACCCAGCGCAGGAAGCGCGCGAACTCGTCGCGCGACTGCGGGCGGTTGCCGAAACGCTTCAGTTCGAGCCACGTGGTGTTGATCGCGTCCCACATTTCGACGGTGAGCGCGGTTCGGATCGCGCGGGCGTTCGAGCGCGCGACTTCGAAGCAGTTGAGGATCGACGACGGGTTGGCGGTGGAGAAGGCGAGGAATTCGGTGACGGTCTCCTCGTTCGCCTCCTCGTGGGCGGCGAAGAACGCGCCCGAGCAGCCCGCGGTTGCGACCGCCGAGGCCCATTCGTTGGTTTCGCCCACGTAGGCGAGCGGCATGGCGGTGATGCGCTGCGTGGCTTCCAGGATGCGCGCGAGATATTCGGCGCGCTCCACGTAGCGCGCGAGCCAGTACAGGTTGTCGGCGGTGCGGGAGAGCATGCGGCTACCGGTCCAGCACCCACGTGTCCTTCGTCCCGCCGCCCTGGCTCGAATTCACCACCAGCGAGCCGGCCTTCAGCGCCACGCGCGTCAGCCCGCCCGGCACGATGCGGATGCGGTCGCGGCCGGTGAGCACGAACGGCCGCAAGTCGACGTGGCGCGGCGCAACGCCCGCGTCGACGCACGTGGGACACGTCGACAGCGCCAGCGTCGGCTGCGCGATGAAGCCCTTGGGGTCGAGCTTGAGCTTGGTGCGGAAGGACGCGATCTGCGCCTTGTCGGCCGTGGGCCCGATCAGCATGCCGTAGCCGCCGGAGCCGTGGACCTCTTTCACCACCAGCTCTTCGAGATGGTCGAGCACGTAGGCCAGCGCGTCCGGCTCGCGGCAGCGCCAGGTCGGCACGTTCTTCAGAATCGGTTCCTCGCCGAGATAGAACTTCAGGATCTCGGGCATGTAACTGTAGATCGCCTTGTCGTCGGCGATGCCGGTGCCGACCGCGTTCGCAAGCGTGACGTTGCCGGCCTGGTAGGCCGACATCAGGCCCGCGACGCCGAGGCCGCTGTCAGGCCGGAACGCCAGCGGATCGAGGAAGTCGTCGTCCACGCGCCGGTAGATCACGTCGACGCGCTTGGGCCCCTGCGTCGTGCGCATGTAGACCACGCCGCCCTTCACGAACAGGTCGCGGCCTTCGACCAGCTCGACGCCGAGCTTGTCGGCCAGGAACGAATGCTCGTAATAGGCCGAGTTGTAGACGCCGGGCGTCAGCAGCACGACGGTCGGATCGCCGGGCGCGCTGTCGGGCGCGAGCGAGGTCAGCGTCGCAAGCAATTCGTCCGGATAGTTCTCCACCGGCGCGATGCGATGGCGCGCGAACAGCTCCGGGAACAGCCGCAGCATGATCTCGCGGTTCTCCAGCATATAGGAGACGCCGGACGGCGTGCGCGCGTTATCCTCCAGAACGTAGAAGGTGTCGGCGTCGACCCGCACGATGTCGATGCCCGCGATGTGCACGTAGATGTCGTGCGGCACCTTCTGGCCGTTCATCTCCGGGCGAAACACCGGGTTCTGGAACACCAGGTCGTCGGGAACGATGCCCGCGCGCAGCACCTCGCGCCGGGTGTAGATGTCGCGCAGGAACATGTTGAGCGCGCGCACGCGCTGTTCGAGCCCGCGGCGCAGCGTGTCCCACTCTCCGGCGGAGAGAATGCGCGGGATGACGTCGAACGGGATCAGCCGCTCCTGCGCGTCGGCCTCGCCGTAGACGGCGAAGGTGATGCCGATGCGGCGGAACAGGAGCTCCGCCTCCTGCCGGCGATGGTCGAGCGTGTCCGGGCGGATGTCCTTGAGCCAGTCGGCCAGTTCGGAATAGGCCGGCCGGACCGTCCCGTCGGCTCCCTTCATCTCGTCGAACGCAAGGCGCACCGGCATGCTCCCCTCGCCCGCCCGCCGGACCTCGGCCGGGCGGCTTCACCGTTGTCGTTGCAAGCCTCGCGCCAATCCCGGAACACGCAAAAGACCCCGGATTGTCGCGGCCGAGACAGCGGCTGCCTCAATTATGGGCAGCCCTGAGCATTCGGCAACGCCCGCGCCGGGGCCGACGCGTGCCGGCTTGGCTATGCGACGCGTGCCGCCTCAATCGGCGCTTCGCGCCAGAGCAGCGCCAGGAAGCGCCTGACCACCGGCGAGACATAGCTGCGCCGGAAGATCAGGTTGAGCGGCGCTTTCATCTGCGGCGCGCCCGAAAGCTTGCGATAGACGACCCCGCCGAGATGCATGCGCCGGTGCGCCGCCGGAACGATGGTCACGCCGTGGCCTGCGGCGACGAAGTTGAGCGCCGTGGTCGGCCGCGGCGCTTCCTGACCGAACTGCGGCAGGAAGCCCGCGGCCTTGCATCCCGCGACAATCACATCGGTCAGGCCGGGGCCTTCCGGCCGCCGATAGGACACGAAGGTTTCGCCTGCGAGCATCTCGAGCGGAATGGTTCCCCGCGCGAAGCGTCGGCGCGCCAGCGGATGCCGGCTCGGCAAGGCCACCACCATCTCCTCGTCGAGAAGATGGACCACGGACAGCCCCTCGGCCGGCGACTGCACCTCGCGGACAAATGCGACATCCAGGTGCCCGTCCCGCACCTGCCGTGTCAGGTCGCTGGTGCCGCCTTCCTGCAGTGCAACCGACACCAGCGGAAGAGTCTCCCTGTACGCGCTGATCGCGCGCGGCACCAGTTCGCAGAACTGAGCGGTGCTGGAAATGCCGACCGAAATGCGGCCCTGTGCCCCGCGCCCGGCGCGACGCACCGCTTCACAAGCACGATCGAGCCGCGCAAAGATCGCCCGCGTATCGTCGAGCAGGCATTGCCCGGCGCCGGTCAGCTCGACGCCGCGCGGCAAACGGCGGAACAACAGCACGCCAAGCTCGCTCTCCAGCGCCTTGATCTGCTGGCTGAGCGGCGGCTGCTGCATGCCGAGGCGCTCGGCCGCGCGCGTGATATGGCCTTCCTCGGCGACGGCGACGAAATAGCGAAGGTGACGCAGCTCCATTTGACATATC
Source organism: Alphaproteobacteria bacterium (assembly GCA_016869215.1). Lineage (GTDB taxonomy): Bacteria > Pseudomonadota > Alphaproteobacteria > Rhizobiales > Xanthobacteraceae > Z2-YC6860. Next base: position 117,280 of record VGEP01000007.1, read on the forward strand.
CATTCGATATGGATTTTGCATTAAGCATATTATGGATCGCCGGTCCGAGAAAGCCTACTCGCTGCCGTCCGGATCGTCCGCGGCGGAGAATCGCTCATGTCGGCTGCGCTGATCGCGGCGCTCGGCGCCACCATGGTTGCGACCGCGTTCCTGTCGGGCATCTTCGGCATGGCCGGCGGCCTGATCCTGATGGGCGTGCTGCTCGCGCTGCTGCCGCTGCCCGAGGCCATGGCGCTGCATTCGGTGACGCAGATGGCGTCGAACGGATGGCGCGGCCTGTTGTGGCTACGCTACGTGCACTGGTCCGCGGCGGCCACGTTCCTTGCCGGCTGCGCCGTCGCTTTTGCGGTCTGGACGGTGTGGCGTTACGTGCCGTCGAAGCCGGTGGCATTCATCCTGCTCGGCGTGTCGCCATTCGTGGTCCGCGTCATCCCGGCCCGCTTCAAGCCCGATCCGGAGCGCATCCTGCACGGCGCGCTTTACGGCTCGGCCTGCATGACGCTGATGCTGCTGTGCGGCGTGTCGGGGCCGCTGATCGACAGCTATTTCCTCGGCGGCAAGCTCGATCGGCGCGAGATCGTGGCGACCAAGGCGGTCTGCCAGATCGTCAGCCACGGAGCGAAGTTCGTATATTTCGGCGCGCTGGTGGATCAGGCCGCGGGTCTCGACTGGCCGATGGTGGCGCTGGCCATCGCCGCGTCGATGGTCGGCACGACCATGGCGAAGCCGATCCTGGAGCGATTGAGCGACACCCAGTACCGCACCTGGGCGATGCACATCATCACCGCCATCGCGCTCGTCTATCTGGCGCAGGGAAGCTATCTGCTGCTGCAGTGAGCGGGGCGGCAGGGTGCACTCGCCGGACGGTGAGGGTCATTGGGCGATTGTGCGCCATCGATTTCTGACCCAATACAGAATCCACCCGAAGAACAGCAACCATCCGTTCCAGGGTGCCCAGGCCAGCAGGAACACCAGAACCAAATAGATTAGAATGAAACGGTTTCGGCTCGTTGTTCCGGTTCGCGGCATCCTGGCGGCCATGGCCGCCCCCATGTCTCACTGTTTGAGCGCCTTGCGCCAGTCCACTCCGGTGTCGCGCTTGAGGAACTCCGACACATCGACCTCGTCCTCGCCCGGCACGCGGATGCGCTTGAACGTCATCTCCGGCGCAGCATAGGGCTTGGTCGCATCCATTCCCATCTTGGCGCCGACGCCGTCGCGGTTCGACGGATCGAGCTTGGAGCCCTGGCTTTCGGGCACGATCACCAGATCGCGGTCGGCCTGGAAGCGCGTCGCGACCGCCCACTCCACCTCCTGCGGATTGTGGATGTCGACGTCCTCGTCGACGACGATGACGTGCTTGAGGTCGAACGAGCCCGCGAACGCGCCGAGGATGACGTTCTTGCCCTGCCCTTCCTGGTCCTTGCGGAGCTTCACATAGAGGTGGAAGCGCATCACGCCGCCGGGCGACAGGTGCACGTCGAGCACGTTCGGGAAATTGCGCCGCAGGTGGGTGAGCAGCGTCGCTTCCTTCGGCACCGCCCCGAGAATGAGGTGTTCGAGGCCGCCGCCGACCATGGTGTGGAAGATCGCGTCCTTGCGGTGCGTGACCGCAGTGACCTCCATCACCTCGCGGTTGGCGCGCGGGCCGTAGTATTGCGGGAACTCGCCGAACGGGCCTTCCGGTTCGCGCACGCCGGGCAGAAAGCGCCCCTCGACCACGATCTCGGCCTCGGCCGGCACGCGGATGTCGCTCGTGACGCATTTCACCACAGGGAGTGGCCGGCCCTGCAGCGCGCCCGCGATCTCCAGTTCGTCGTGGTCGATCGGCACGATCGCCTGCGAAGACAGCAGCGTCAGCGGATCGACGCCGATGACGATGGCGGCGTCGAGCGGCTGGCCCGCCTCCTCCGCCATGCGGTGGAACGCAAACGTGTGCCGCGGCAGCACCAGCACGCCCAGGCGATTGGGGCCGGTGAGCTGGCAGCGGTGGATCGAGACGTTCTGCTTTCCGGTGCGCGGATTGCGCACGATCATCAGGCCCGCGCTGATGTAGGGCCCGCCGTCGTGCTCGTTGTGGGTCGGCAGCGGCAACACCTTGGCGAGGTCGAGCGGCGCGCGGTGCACCGCCTCCTGCACGGGCGCCTCGCGCGTCTCCTGCCACGGCAGCGGGTCGGTCGCCGCGTGCTGGAAATGCGTGAGCATCTCCGCGGGATCGACGCCCATGGCTTCCGCCATCCAGGCGCGGTCGGAGATCAGCCCCGACACCACCGGGATCGGATGCCCTGAGGGCTTCGGGAACAGCGTGGCGCGCCGGCCGTCCAGCCGCTTGGCGTAGGCCGACAGTTCGAATTTCAGATCGACGTTGGGGCGCAGGACCGCAAGGCGGCCGGTCGTGGAAAGCCGGTCGAGCCATTCGCGCAATGCGCGCACCGGCTGCGGCGCGTTATGTCCGGAATGCGGAGGTCTGTCGTGCTTGGTCATGGCACGCAGATGTATCATAAACCGGTGCCGCCCGGCTCCCTTGCGCGCCGGATTTCCGCCACGACGAAGGCCGCCCTATGACCGCACAATCCATGACGTTCTCCGATCCCCGGCTTGCGACGCTCGACGGGTTCCGCGTCGAGATCGACGACGCGCGCGAGCGCGCCGACGTGATCCTCGACCGGCCGCCGCTCAACGTCGTGTCGATGCCGCAGCGCGACCAGTTGCGGGTGGCGTTCGAGGCACTGGACGAGGACGCCCGCGTGCGCGTGATCGTGCTGCGCGCGGTCGGCGAGCACTTCTCGTCGGGCGGCAACATCAAGGGCTTCATGGAGGCGACGCCCGAGACGGTGTCGAAGCTCGCCTGGAACATCGCGGCGCCCGCGCGCTGCGGCAAGCCGGTGATCGCGGCGAACCGCGGCTTCTGCTTCGGCGTCGGCTTCGAGATTTCGCTCGCCTGCGACTTTCGCATCGTGTCGGAGACCGGCCAGTACGCCCTGCCCGAGCAGCGGCTCGGCCAGATTCCCGGTTCCGGCGGCTCGGCGCGGCTGCAGAAGATCGTCGGCATCACGCGGACCAAGGACATCGTGATGCGCTCGCGCCGCATTGCAGCCCGGCAGGCCTATGACTGGGGCATCGCGACCGAAATCGTCGCCGACGACAAGCTGGAGGCGGCGACCGACGCGCTGGTGGATGAACTGCGCGCATTCTCGCCCCTCGCCCAGCGCACGGCTAAGAAGCTCCTCAACGATACCGAGGATGCTATGCTGACCACGGCCATCGAACTGGAAGGACACTGCTACAGCCGGCTGCGGCAATCCGACGACTTCCGCGAAGGCGTCGAGGCGTTCCACGCGAAAAGGCCGGCGAAATTCAAAGGCACCTGAACAGACCGACCGGAGGAATTTCCATGACCACGACGAGGCGACGCGCCCTGCTCGGCGCGACGATGGGGCTTGCGGCGCTCGCGCTGCCGTTTTCCGCGCAGGCGCAGAACTATCCCACGCGAACCATCACGGTGGTGATCCCGTTTGCCGGCGGCAGCGCGAGCGACGTCGTGACCCGCATCATGCTCGACAAGATGTCGAAGTCGATGGGCCAGACCATCGTGGTCGAGAACCGGCCCGGCGCCGGCGGCAACACCGGCACGTTCCAGGTCTCCAAGGCCGCGCCCGACGGCTACACGCTGGTCGGCACCGGCATCGGGCCGCTCGGCCCGAACAAGGCGCTGGTGCGCGACCTCGGCTACGATCCCGCGAAGGACTTCGAGCCGATCTCGCTGCTCACGGTGTTTCCGAACATCATCGTTTCCAGCGCCAAGCTGCCGGTCAACTCGCTGAAGGAATTGATCGACCACGCCAAGGCCAATCCCGGCGCCTTGAACTTCGGATCGGTCGGCATCGGCTCGTCGCAGCATCTCGCGGGCGAATTGTTCCAGCAGATCACCGGAACCAAGCTGACCCACGTGCCCTATCGCAATATCGCGCAATACGGCCCCGACCTGATCGCGGGCCAGGTGCCGCTCGGCTTCCAGTGGCTGCCGAACGTCAACGCGCCGCTCAAGAGCGGCGGCGCCAAGCCGCTCGCGGTCGCCGACAAGCAGCGGCTCGCAGCGCTGCCGAACGTACCGACCACCGCCGAGGCCGGCTTGCCGGCCTACGTGTCGTCGGGATGGTTCGCGCTGCTCGCGCCGCGCGGCACGCCAAAGCCCATCGTCGACAAGTTGAGCGCGGAGGTCGCTCAGGCGATGAAGGACCCGGAGGTGCGGGAGAAGACGCAGGTGCTGGGCGCCTATCCCAATCCGACCTCGCCGGAGGAACTCCGCAAGTTCATCGCCGCGGAAACGGCGAAATGGATTGCGGTCATCGACAAGGCCGGCATCAAGCCGCAATAGCGACGGTTCGGCTTCCGGTGAACGATCGCGTCCTCATTGCCGGAGCCGGTCCCGTCGGCCTCGTCGCCGCGGCCCACCTCGCACGCGGCGGCGTGCCGGTGACGGTGTTCGAGGAAGGCGCGGACTTGAGCGAGGAGTCGCGCGCCTCGACCTTCCATCCACCGACGCTCGACATGCTGGACGATCTGGGGGCGGCCAAGCCCCTGATTGTGCAGGGGCTGATCGCTCCGGCGTTCCAGTACCGGACCAAGAAGCACGGGCTCTTGGCTCAGTTCGACTTCGACGCCATTGCCGACGCCACGCGGCATCCGTACCGCGTGCAATGCGAGCAGTCGAAGCTGACGCGCATTCTGGCCGACGGGCTGCGCGGCAATCCCTGCTTCGATTTGCAGTTCGATGCCCGCGTTACCGGCCTCAAGCAGGACGGCGCAGGCGTCGAGGTCACGCTCGACCGGCGCGGCGCCAGCGAGACGCACCGCGGCCGCTACCTGATCGGCGCCGACGGCGCGAGTTCGGTGGTGCGGCGCGCGCTCGGCGTCGAGTTCGAGGGCTTCACCTGGCCGGACCGGCTGCTGGTGGTGTCGACGCCGTTCGATTTCCACGCGGTCATCCCGGGCCTGACCGCGGTCAACTACGTGGCCGATCCGGAGCGCTGGTACTTTCTGCTGCAAATCCCCGGCCTGTGGCGGGTAATGTTCCTGGTCAACGAGGACGCCTCCGACGAGCGGGTGCAGACCCGCGAGTTCGCGCAGTCGCTGATGGCGGGCGTCATCCCCGGCATCTCCAACTACGAGATCGACCACATCACGCTCTACAAGGTGCACCAGCGCGTGGCCAAGTCGTTCCGCGAAGGCCGTGCCTTCCTGATCGGCGACGCCGCCCACATCAACAACCCGCTCGGCGGCATGGGCATGAACGGCGGCATCCACGACGCGGTCAACCTCGCGGCGCGGCTATGCGCGGTCTGGCGCGGCGAGAAGCCGGAGGCGGAGCTCGGCCGCTACGACAAGCAGCGCCGCCTCGTGACGCTCGAATACATCCAGAAGACCACGATCCAGAACAAGAAGAACCTTGAATCGTCCGGCGACGAGTTCCGCCAGAACCTGCTCGCGATCAAGGCCGATCCGGCGCGCACGCGCGAATATCTTTTGCGCGTGTCGATGATCGCGAGCCTCGCCCGCGCCGAGGAACTCGGATAGGCCGCGTTCGCAACGAGCGCTTTTCACTTGCCGCGCGCGGGGAATTGTCCGTGCAAGTGTTGCGGCTTTGCACACACTGCGAACGATGTCATCGGTACGCAGCATTGCCATTGCATATCGAGTTGATGGAACCGGACGAATCAGCGTTCATGGATTCGTTACCGGACAACACGCGGAAATTCGGAGAGGGCACCATGTCTCCAGCTGAGACGGGTTTGGGAGGGCGTGCGCGCGTGATCGTTGTCGCCAACGAGAAAGGCGGTTCCGGAAAATCCACGGTCGCGATGCATGTCGCGATCGCGTTGATCAAGCGCGGTCTGCGCGCCGCGACCGTCGATCTCGATTCCCGGCAGCGCAGCCTGAGCCGCACTATCGAGAACCGGCAGGCCTGGGCCGGGCGCGTCGGGCGCAATTTGGAGATTCCCGGGCACATCTGCTTCGACGGGCAGATCGACTATCCCAGCGCGGCCGGCCACGTGACCGCCGACCAGGTTCTGGCCGACACGATCGAGACGCTGATGCCGACCTACGACTGCATCGTGATCGACACGCCGGGCCACGACGGCGGCCCGATGCGGCAGGCGCATGCGCTCGCCGACTTGCTGATCACGCCGCTCAACGACAGCTTCGTCAATCTCGACGCGCTGGGATCGTTCGACGCCGAAACGCTCGGTGTCACCGGGCTGGGCCACTACGCCGCGACGGTGGACGAGGCGCGCGGCCGGCGGATCGCCGCGGGCCGGCAACCGGCCGACTGGATCGTGCTGCGCAACCGCCTGTCGATGACGGCCTCGCGCAACAAGAGGCAGGTCGACGCGGGGCTGCGGGCGCTCTCGGCCGCGCTCGGCTTCCGCTACGTCGAAGGGCTCGCGGAGCGCGTGGTGTACCGCGAGTTCTTCCTGCGCGGCCTGACCGCGCTGGACGATCTCGACGAGGCCACCATCGGCGCGCGGCCGACCATGTCGCATGTCACGGCGCGGCAGGAGGTGGAGCAGCTTTTGGCGGCGCTGAACCTGGAGGGCACTACGGGCTTATCCGCACCGGCCGAAGAGCGCGCACGCGACGCGGCTTAGAGCACACAGCGTTTGAGTCGATCATCGCCACATCCGCTCATTCCCGCTTTCGCGGGGACGAGCGGATGCCCGGGTCACCGCCGCAAGTCGGAGAAGGCGTCTTCCAGCCGGCCGAGTGCCTCGTTGAGCAGCGACCGCGGCAGCGCGAAGTTGAAGCGCAGCCAGCCCTCGCCGCCCGGCCCGAACTGCGGACCGGGGCTGGCGTAGATGCGCGCACGCTTGGCGACGCGGGCGGACACCTCGTCCGCCGAAAGCCCCGTTCGCGAGAAGTCGACCCACGCCAGATAGGTGGCGTCGAGCCGCATCGAGCGCGCACCCGGCGCCGCGGCCTCGATCCGGGCGTCGAACAGGTCGCGGCTCTTCTGAAGATACGGAACGAGCGCGTCGAGCCAGGCCTCGCCGGTGCGCCACGCCGCTTCCGTCGCGATCATGCCGAACCGATTGTAGGAGCCAAGCCCGCTCGCCATGATCCGCGCATCGAGGCGCTTCTTGATGTCCTTGTTGGCCGTGAAGCACGCGCCGACGTGGGCGCCCGCGAGATTGAAGGTCTTGGTCGCAGCGACGCAGGTGACGAGACGATCGGCGACCTCGGGCGCGGCGGTCAGCGTCGGGACGTGCTTGCGGCCCGCAAACACCAGGTCGTTGTGGATCTCGTCGGAGACCAGGATCAGATCGCGCTCGATGCAAATCGCGGCCAGCGCGCGAAGCTCGTCCGCGGACCAGACGTTGCCGCCCGGGTTGTGAGGGCTGCACAGGAACACGACCTTGCTGCGCGGCGTGAGCGCCTTGCGGAGCGCGTCGAGGTCCATGACATAGCGGCCGTTCCGCTCCACGAGCTGCGCGTCGAGGATTTTCCGGTTGTTGGAGACGATGATGCGGCGGAAGGCGTGATAGGCGGGCGGGAACACCACGACCTCGTCGCCCGGCTCGCTGACCGCCTGGAGAATGAGACCCAGGCCAGACACGATGCCGGGCGTGGGCGATACCCAGGCCGGATCGACTTTGAGCCCGTGCCGCCGTCCGACCCACTCCGCCATCGCCGCAGCCCAGCTTCCGGTGTCGGCGTAATAGCCGTGGACGCCGCGCGCGACCTCCGCCGTCAGCGCCTGCGTCACGCCGGGGGGCGCCGCGAAGTCCATGTCGGCGACCCACATCGGGATCGCGTCCGGCGCGTCGATGCCGGAGAGCGCCGCCATCTTGTCCCACTTGGACGAATGCGTGCCGCGGCGCTCGATGACGCGGTCGAAGTCGAACATGGGATTTGGCTCCAGGTGCGGATGGCGGCGCGAACGCCATTGATGGTGGCAGTGCCGCGGCCGGTCAAGCGGCCTCAGCCGCCCAACAGGCGCGGCAGCCATGTCGCCAGCGGCGGGAAAGCGAACACCAGCGCCAGCGCGAACAGGCCGAAGCCGACGTAGGGCCAGGCGGCGCGGAACACGTCCGACATGGCGACCGAGGGCGGCGCCACGCCCTTCATGGTGAACAGCAGCAGCCCGAACGGCGGCGTCAGCAGGCCGAGCTGCATGCAGATCAGGAACATCACCCCGAACCAGACCGGGTCGACGCCGAGCTGCGAGACGAGCGGCATGAAGAACGGCAGCGTGATCAGCATCATCGACACCTGATCGACGAAGCAACCGAGGAAAATCAGGATCGCCATCATGCCGCCAAGCACCGCAGTCGAAGACAGGCCCTGCGCCGTGACCAGGCCGACGATGCTGTTGGTCGCGCCGGAGAAGCTCAACACCTGCGCGAAGGTGGTGGCGCCGACGATGATGAACAGGATGGTGCCGGAGACCGCGACCGTGCCGAGCAGTGCCTTCATCAGATTGGCCGGCGTCAGGCTGCGGTAGAGCGCGGCGGCGGCGATGGTGCCGGCGGCGCCGAGCGCCGCGGCCTCGGTCGGCGTCGCCCAGCCCGCGGTCATCGCGCCGACCACCACGGCAAAGATCAGCACCAGCGGCAGCACATGGACGAGGAACGGCGTCCAGCGCGCGAATCCCGTGGCGGCGTGCGTGAGCGGTTCGTCGGGCGCGAGCGCGGGATTGAGCCAGGCGCGCAGCACGATATAGCCGACGAACAGCGCGGCAAGCATCAGCCCCGGCACGATGCCGCCGATCAGCAGGCCGGAGATCGAGATGCCGGCGAGGCTGCCGAGCAGCACGGCGAGCGCCGACGGCGGGATCAGCATGTCGACGCCGCCGATGCCGACGATCGGCCCCATGGCGAGGCGCTTGTCGTAGCCGCGCGCCAGCATGGTCGGCAGCAATAGGCTGCCGAGCAGCGCGGTGGTCGCGATGGTGGAACCCGAAATCGCGGAGAACACCGTGCCCGCGACGATAGCGATCACCGACAGCCGGCCAGGCACGCGGCGGATCAGCAGCGCAAAGGCGTCGATGGCCTTGAGCGCAACGCCTGAGTGGAACAGCACCTCGCCCATCAGCACGAAGAACGGGATCGGCGTCAGCGAGAAGCTGGTCACGGATTGCACGGCGTTGCGCGCGAGCTGCGTCAGGCCCTGCTCGCCGCCGAGGAAGATCAGCGCGCCGACGATGTTGACCGCGAGGAAGCCGAACGCGACCGGCAGGCCGAGGCCCATCAGCGCGACGAGACCGCCGAACAGGATCAACGAAGCTTCGATCCAGGTCATGGGGGCGCACCTGGAATTCGGCCGGGCCACGCGCACTCTTCACCCCTCCCCCTTGCGGGGAGGGGTCGGGGGTGGGTGTCGCCGCATTCGAAGTGCAGCGCATCGACTTCACCAAACCAAACGCCCCCCCTCCCTAACCCTCCCCCGCAAGGGGGGAGGGAACAGGGCGTGCTTGTGGCCGCGTTTCGCATCCCCCTACCCCACCGACGTCGCCTCGATGCGGCGGCTGCGCGGGCCGCGCATCAGGCGCTCGAAGCGGAACGCGAACTCGATCGCGAGCAACGCAAAGCAGACCGGCAGCGGCGCGAGCAGCCACCATTCCGGAAACACCAGGTTCTTGATGGTGATCGAGCCCTGCAGCGCGCTGTCGACGGTCATCTTCGTGCCGTAGCGCATGATGATGAGGCAGACGACGAACCCCACGACGTCGGCCAGCGCCTCCATGGCGAAGGCCACACGCGAAGGCACGAACGTCAGCACGAGATCGAGCCTCACATGCTGACCGCGGCGCAGGATCCAGGGCGCGGCGAGCAGCGTGATGGCGTAGAGCGCGTATTCGGTGACTTCGTTGGCCCAGGGAAAGCCGGTGCGCGTGACGTTGCGCAGCACGATGTCGGCGGACACCAGCACGACCATCGCCAGCAGCGTGAGGGCTGCGGCGGCGGCAAGCGCGTCGAGCAGGCGGCCGAAGGCGGAAGAGAGGCGGGTCATGAGCACCACGAAATGACGCCTCGTGTCCCGGGCGCAGCGCACCACTTCGTGCTGCGCTGCAGACCCGGGACCCCGATCTCATTTCTCTTACTTCGAAAAACCGGGGTCCCGGATCAGCGGCGCACCATTTCGCTTCGCTTCATGCTGCGCCGCATCCGGGACACGCACCCAACGTTAATTCCCCGCCAGTTGCCGCAGCTTCGGCGCGGTTTGCGGCGCGCGCTTGATCACCGAGGCCCAGGCGACGTCGTTGGCGGTCTTCAGGAACCGCTGGCTTTCGGCCGGCCCGAAGTCGAGCGCCTGGATGTTGGCCTTGGCCTGGCGCTCGCGCTCGGCCTTCACGATCCCGGCGTTCTCCGCGTCGAGGCCCTCGAGCCAGAGCGCGGCGTCGTTCAGCACCTTGCGCTGCGCGTTGGAGAGCCCCTTCCAGACGTCGAGGTTGACCAGCACGTTGACCTCGACGCTGTAGAACGCAGGCTCGACGCGGAACTTGGTCACCTTGTCCCAGCCGAGATCGAAGATGCCCAGAATGGGCCAGCCGTAGCCGTCGACCACGCCGCGCTCCATGGCGGTATAGACCTCGCCGGGCGGGGTCGTGACGGTGGTGCCGCCGAAGGCCTCGACCATGTCCCTGTAGACCGGCGTGACGCGGATCTTCGTACCCTTAAAGTCGAGCTTGTCGATCTTTTTGTTCAGATAGATGTGGAACGGCACGTTGTGGAACTGGCGCGCCAGATACTGCGAGTTCAGCTTCTGGTTATGCAGCTCGTTGATGTAGGCCCAGGTGCCGTTCTTGCGCTGCTCGCTCATCGGCTTGGAGACGAGCTTGAAGCCGTCGGCCTCCGGCATCAGGTTGGTGTAGAAGGCGCCGGTGACGTTGGCGATGTCGACCACCTTGGTGCGGACTGCGTTGCCGACCTCGAACGGCGGCATGGCGCGCGGCCCGCCGATGTAGTTGATCTTGACCTGGCCCTTGCCGGTCTCGTTGACGCGGTCGATGAAGCGCTCGAAGTTCTTCGAGAACTGGGTCTTTTCGGCAAAGGAGGACACCGCGCGCAGCGTGACCTCCTGGGCCTGTGCGGCGGCCGCCGACATCATCAGCGCTGCCGCAGCCATGGCGGTCGTTTTCAAGCTCATGTCCCCTCTCCCGTTGTTGTTTGGGTCCGTTCGCAACCCATGTTATTTCAAGCTTGAAGCATGTGCCAATGATGCGCCGATCGGCGCCAAAAGGCCCGCTTCACCCCGGATATGTAATTAGAATATAACCAGTTTCCGCAACGCCAGAAAATCGCCAAGGGATCGCATGGCCGAACGCTCGTTCAAGGAAGAGGTCGAGAAGCTGAAGCTCGCCGACGGCGACGAGTTCCACGGCGAGGGCATCCTGGCCGTGACCAAGGCGCTGCTGCAGTCCGGCGTTTCGTACGTGGCCGGCTACCAGGGCGCGCCGATCTCGCATTTGATGGACGTGCTGGCCGACGCCAACGACATCCTCGAAGGCCTCGGCGTCCACTTCGAGAACTCGGCGAGCGAGGCGACGGCGGCAGCGACCTTGGCGGCGTCCGTAAACTATCCGCTGCGTGGCGCCGTCACCTTCAAGTCCACCGTCGGCACCAACGTCGCCTCCGACGCGCTCGCCAACCTTGCCTCCGGCGGCGTCACCGGCGGCGCGCTGGTGATCATCGGCGAGGACTATGGCGAAGGCTCCTCGATCATGCAGGAGCGGGTGCACGCCTTCGCCATGAAGTCGCAGATGTGGCTGATCGACCCGCGGCCCAATCTTCCCTCGATCGTGCGCGCGGTCGAGACCGCGTTCGAGCTTTCGGAAATCTCCAACACGCCGGTGATGATGGAGCTGCGCATCCGCGCCTGCCACGTCTACGGCCGCTTCAAGACCAAGACCAACAAGCGCCCCGAGTTCGGCCTGAAGGACGCGCTGGAGAATCCGCGCCGCGATCTCAGCCGCATCGCCATGCCGCCGATGACCTACGTTCACGAGAAGGACAAGTGGGAGGTGCGCTGGCCCGCAGCGGTGAAATACATCGAGGACAACAGGCTCAACGAGTTCTTCGACGGCGAGGCGAACGACATCGGCATCGTGGTGCAGGGCGGCGTGTACAACACCGCGATCCGCGCGCTGGCGCTGAACGGGCTTGCCGACGCCTTCGGCGATTCCAAGGTGCCGATCTATGTGATGAACGTCACCTATCCGCTGGTCGACCGCGAGTTCATCCGCTTCTGCCAGGGCAAGAAGGCCATCCTCATCGTCGAGGAAGGCCAGCCCGACTACATCGAGCAGAACGTCAACACCATCCTTCGCCGCGCCGACATCCAGACCCGCGTGCATGGCAAGGACGTGCTGCCGATGGCCGGCGAATACACCGGCGGCGTGGTGCGCGAAGGCATCCGCAAGTTCATCGAGAAGGTGCGGCCGGACCTGCTTGGACCCGCCGCGCCCGTGTCCGAAATCGCGCCGGTCAACGAGCGCAAGGACAAGGCGATGGCCGCCGTCTCCGACAAGGTGCACGGCCGGCCGCCGGCGTTCTGCACCGGCTGTCCGGAACGGCCGATCTTCGCCGCAATGAAGCTGGTCGAGCGCGACCTGGGTCCGCATCACGTCTCGGCCGACATCGGCTGCCACCTGTTCTCGATCTTCCCGCCGTTCAACATCGGCGCCACCACCATGGGTTACGGCCTCGGAGCGGCAGGCGCGTCGGCGCTGAACGTCAAGGCCGGCAAGCGCGCCATCTCGATGATGGGCGACGGCGGCTTCTGGCATAACGGCCTGACCAGCGGCGTCGGCAATGCGGTGTTCAACAAGAGCGACAACGTGCTGATCGTCGTGGACAACGGCTACTCGGCCGCGACCGGCGGGCAAGACATCCCCTCCTCGTTCCATCCGCACCACAACCGCTCGACGCAGAACACCATCGAGAAGGCGGTGCGCGGCGTCGGCGTCAATTGGGTGAAGACCATCGACCGCACCTACGACGTGGCGCTGATGCGCGACACGCTGAAGGAGGCGCTGACCACCAAGGAGGAAGGCCCGAAGGTCATTGTCGCGCATTCCGAGTGCATGCTGAACAAGCAGCGCCGCATCCGGCCGCTGATGAAGCAGGCCGCCGACCGCGGCGAGCGCGTGGTGCGCGAGCGCTTCGGCGTCGACCACGACACCTGCACCGGCGACCACTCCTGCATCCGGCTGTCGGGCTGCCCGTCGCTGACGATTGCGCCGAATCCCGATCCGCTGCGGCGCGAGCCGGTGACGAAGGTGATCAACTCCTGCGTCGGCTGCGGGCTTTGCGGCGAGGTGAGCCACGCCGCAGTGCTGTGCCCGTCGTTCTACCGCGCCTCGATCGTCACCAATCCCACGGGTTGGGACCGCTTCAAGGCACGCTTCCGCGCGGCGGTGATCGGCTTCTTCCAGCGCCGCATCGCGCGCAAGCTTCAGGCTGCGTGATGACGACGGACCGCCCAACACACTCGGTCATTCCGGGGCGGCGCAAAGCGCCGAACCCGGAAGCCAGAGCGACACGGAAAACGCGGCCCTGGATTCCGGGTTCGCCCGCTGCGCGGGCACCCCGGAATGACCGGGGAGAGTCATTGCAATGACCGCCCCCGAGCAACAGCGCCCGATCACCATCGCCATCCTCGCCATGGGCGGCGAAGGCGGCGGCGTGCTGGCGGAATGGATCGTCGATCTCGCCGAGCACGCGGGCTACATCGCGCAGATGACCTCGGTGCCGGGCGTGGCGCAGCGCACCGGCGCGACCAACTATTACGTCGAACTGTTTCCGAAGACCGGCGCCAAGTCGAACATGCGCGCCCCGGTGCTGGGGCTCACGCCCGTCGCGGGCGACGTCGACATCGTGATCGCCTCCGAACTGATGGAGGCCGCGCGCGCGGTGCAGCGCGGCCTCGTGACGCCCGACCGCACGACGTTCATCGTCTCGACCAACCGCGTCTATGCGATGACCGAGAAGATCGCGCTCGCCGACGGCCGCGTGGATTCCGCAGCCCTGCTCGAAGCCTGCCGCACGGCGGCCAAGCGCCTGATCCACGGCGACATGGCGCAACTGTCCGAGGCGACCGGCAGCGTCATCAGCGCGGTGCTGTTCGGCGCGCTCGCGGGTTCGAAGGCCCTGCCGATGCAGCGCACGGCGTTCGAGGCCGCGATCCACCGCGGCGGCGTCGGCGTGAAGCAGAGCCTTGCGGCGTTCGCGGCGGGCCATGCGGCGGCCGAGAGCGGCCCCGCGCCGGCGCAGGCCCCGGCGCCGCAAGTCGCGCGCCTCTCGCCTGCGCTCGCCCCGCTCTACGCCGAGACCGACGCTTATGCCGAACCCGCGCGCACGATGATCCGCGCGGGCATCGTCAAGCTCGCCGACTACCAGGACGCAGCCTACGCGCGCGAATACCTCGACAAGCTCAGGCCCGTCGCCGAGGCCGAACGCAAACACGGCAACGGCTCGGGCGCGCTGCTGGCCGAGACTGCACGCGAGCTGGCGCTCGGCATGTCCTACGAGGACACCGTCCGCGTCGCCGAACTGAAGATCCGGCCCGACCGCTTCGCGCGCGTGCGGGAAGAGGTGCAGGCCGCCGACGGGCAGATCCTGGAGATCGCCGAATTCCTGCACCCTCGGGTGCAGGAGATTGCGGACACGCTGCCCGCAGGGCTCGGCAACTGGCTCCTGAACACTGGCTGGGCGCGGCGCTTTGTCGAGCGGTTCACAACCAAGGGCCGCGTGGTGAAGACCTCGACCGTGCGCGGGTTCCTGATGCTGTTCGTCGTCGCCTCGATGAAGGGCATGCGGCGGCGCTCGCTGCGCTTTTCGCACGAGCACAAGTTCCTGAACGACTGGCTCGCGACGATCCTGCGCACCGCCGCGACCGATTACACGCTCGCCGCCGAAATCGCCATGATCCGCACGCTGGTGAAGGGCTACAGCGACACCCACGAGCGCGGCCGCGCCCGCTACGAGACCATCGTGCAGATGCTGCCGCAGATCGCTTCGGGGCCAGCCCCGGCCGCAACGCTGGCGAAGCTGCGCAAGGCGGCGCTCGCCGACGACACCGGCGCGGCGCTGGATGCGGCGATCAAGGAACTGCGGCCGCTGGCACAGGCGGCGGAGTAGCGGTTTTCAGAACACGATCGGAGTACGGAGCAAGCCGCTTGCTCCCACCCTCCCCTGGAGGGAGAGGGTCGACGTCGAGCGCCCGCGAGACGTCGGGGTGGGGTGAATCGCAAAGCGAACAACGTCACCCCACCCCGCTCGCTTTGCTCGCGACCCTCCCCCTCCAGGGGAGGGTGAGTACCGTACTCGCGGCAACGCCCCGTTTCACGGCAGCACCGCCGTCGCCTCGATCTCCAGCAGCGCCTCGCGCTCGAACAGGCGGCCGACCTGCACCAGCGCCATCGCCGGGAAATTGTCGCCGATCACCGCACGATAGACGCTGCCAAGCTCGCGGCGCGCGGCGAGATATTCGTCCATGTCGAGGACATACCAGGTCATGCGGACGAGATGCGCGGGCTTAGCGCCGCCCTCGCGCAGCACCGCGACGATGTTTTCCAGCGCCTGCTTCGCCTGCGGCACGAAACCCTTCGGGAAGCGCTCCTTCTCGTCCCAGCCGACCTGGCCGCCGACATAGATCGCAACGCCGCGCGCCTTGATGCCGTTGGCGTAGCCCTTCGGCTTCGGCCAGCTCTTGGGTTGCAGCACCTGATGGCGCGCGGGCGCGCGGCGCTTGCGCTTGGGTCGGGCGGGCATTGCGAAACTCCTATGAAGCGAGCTTGCGCGCGGAGCCTTCCGACGCGCGGCGGCGCAGTTCGAAGCGCTGCAATTTTCCGGTCTGGGTCTTGGGCAGTTCGGCGACGTATTCGATCGCGCGCGGATACTTGTAGGGCGCGATCGACGCCTTGACGTGGTCCTGCAGGAGCCGCGTCAGCGCGGCTTCGGGCGCGAATCCGGGCCGCAGCACGACATAGGCCTTCACGATCATGCCGCGGTCCTCGTCGGGCGCGCCCACCACGCCGCATTCGGCGACCGCGGGATGCGCGAGCAGCGCGGATTCCACCTCGGGGCCGGCGATGTTGTAACCGGCCGACACGATCATGTCGTCGGAGCGCGCCTGGTACCAGAAGTAGCCGTCCTCATCCATCAGGTAGGTGTCGCCGGTGACGTTCCAGCCGCCCTGCACGTATTTCCTCTGCCGTTCGTCGGCGAGATAGCGGCAGCCGGTCGGCCCGCGCACCGCGAGACGACCGACGGTGCCGGGCTTCGCGATGTTTCCCGCGTCGTCGAGGATGCAGGCCTCGTAGCCCGGCACGGCGCGGCCGGTCGAACCCGCGCGCACCTCGTGCTCCGGCGAGCCGATGAAGATGTGCAGCATCTCGGTCGCGCCGATGCCGTCGAGGATTTTGATGCCGGTCGCCTTGTGCCAGGCCTCGAACGTGGCCCTGGGCAGCGCCTCGCCTGCGGACACGCATTTGCGCAGCGAGGACACGTCGAAGTCCTTGAGCTTGCCGAGCATTGCGCGATAGGCGGTCGGCGCGGTGAAGGGAACGGTGATGCGGTACCTTTGGATCGCGTCGAGCAGTTGATCCGGCCCGGCCTGTTCCAGCAGCACGGTCGAGGCGCCGATCCGCAGCGGAAACAGCACCAGCCCTCCGAGGCCGAAGGTGAAGGCGAGCGGCGGCGAGCCGGTAAACACGTCGGAGGGTTCCGCGCGCAGCACGTGCTTCGCATAGCTGTCGCAGATCGCCAGCATGTCGCGGTGGAAATGCATCGTGCCCTTGGGCTCGCCGGTGGTGCCCGAGGTGAACGCGATCAGGCAGACGTCGTCGGAGGCGGTTTCGCAGGCGGTGAAGCTTTCGTAGCCGGGCTTGGCCATCAGCGCTTCAAGCTCGCCCCCCTTTTCGCCCGGACCCCAGTACACGATGCGCTGCAAATCGGGCGACTGTGCCTTGGCCCTCTCCATCTCGTCCGAAAGCCGCGCGTCGCAGAGCGCAAGCGCGATCTTCGCCTTGGCCAGCGGATAGGACAGTTCCTTGGCGCGCAGCAGCGGCATGGTCGCAACCACGACGCCGCCGGCCTTGATGACCGCGAAATAGGCCGCGACCATCGTCGGGTTGTTCGGCGCGCGCAGCAGCACGCGGTTGCCGGGCACGAGGCCGAGGTCGCGCGTGAGCACGTTGGCGATGCGGTTCACGCGCTCGTGCAATCGGGCGTAGGTGAGCGTCTCCGACGGCGAGATCAGGCAGGGGCGTGCGCCCTGCCCCGTCGCCACCCAGCGGTCGACCCATTCGGTGACGCAATTGAGCCGCTCCGGATATTGCAGGTCCGGCAGCATGAAGGCGAACTCGGGCCAAAGCTCGCGCGGCGGCAGGTTGTCGCGCGCGAAGGTGTCGATATGGCCGCTCGTCGCCATCGTCGCCTCCTATTCAGCCGCCAGCGCAGGCTTGCCCGCCCGCGCCTTCAATGCCTCACGCGCAATCACGATCTTCTGCACCTCGGTCGCGCCCTCGTAGATGCGAAGCGCGCGGATCTCGCGGTAAAGCTCCTCGACCTTGACGCCCTTGCGGACGCCGTGGCCGCCGTGGAGCTGCACGGCGCGGTCGATGACGCGCTGCGCGGCTTCGGTCGCGTACATCTTGGCCATCGCGGCCTCGCGCGTGACGCGCTGCGCGCCCAATCCTGTTGGACCAATGTCCTTGGTCCAGGCGGCGCGATAGACCAAGAGCGCCGCGGCATCGACCTCGGTCGCGCTGTCGGCGATGGTCGCCTGCGTCATCTGCAGATCGCCGAGCGGCGCGCCGAACAGCTTGCGCTGCGCCGCGTGCTCCACCGTCTCGTGCAGCGCGCGGCGAGCGAAGCCGAGCGCCGCCGCGCCGACCGTCGAGCGGAAAATGTCGAGCGTCGCCATCGCCACCTTGAAGCCCTCGCCGGGCTTGCCCAAACGGTTGGACGCGGGCACGCGCACGCCATCGAACGAAAGCCGCGCCAGCGGATGCGGCGCGATAATTTCGATGCGCTCGGCGACCTTTAGCCCCGGCGCACCGGCATCGACCACGAACGCCGAGAGGCCCTTCGCGCCCGGCGCCTCGCCCGACCGCGCGAACACCACGTAATGGTCGGCGATTCCGCCGTTGGAAATCCAGGTCTTCTCGCCGTCGAGGCGGACATATGCACCGTCGGCCCTGGCGGTCGTCGCGAGCGCCGCGACATCCGAGCCCGCCTCCGGCTCCGACAGCGCAAACGCCGCAATGGCTTTGCCGTCGCGCACCGGCGGCAGGTATTTGCGCTTGAGGTCTTCGGAGCCGAACAGCGAGATCGACGCGCTGCCGAGCCCCTGCATGGCGAAGGAGAAGTCGGCAAGCCCGTCGTGGAACGCGAGGGTGTCGCGCGCAAGGCAGAGCGTGCGGACGTCGAGCGCATCGTGCGTCCCGCCATAGGCCGCGGGCACCACGGTCTTGAGGAACCCCGCCTCGCCCAGCGCCTTCACGCGCGCGCGGCAGGCGGCGTCGACGTCATCGTGCGGTAGCGAAGGCAGCGTGGCATCGGCCCAGCGCGATACCCTTTCGGCGAAGGCGCGATGGCCGTCGTCGAAGAAGGGCCAGATGAGCGTTTCGGCGAGCGCCATTTCAATTGCCTCTGTCAGTCGCCCTGAAACACCGGCTTCTGCTTCGCCGCGAAGGCGCGGAACGCGCGCTTGAAGTCCTCGGTCTCCATGCACAGCGCCTGCGCGACCGCTTCGGCTTCCACCGCCGTTTCCACCGACATCGCCCATTCCATCTCCAGCATCCGCTTGGTCATGGCGTTGCCGAAGGTCGGGCCGTTGGCGAGATCCTGCGCGAGCCTCGTGGCGTCCGCCAGCACCGCATCGGGCGCGGCGAGGCGATTGAAGAAGCCCATGCGCTCAGCCTCCTCCCCGCCCATGCTTCGGCCGGTGAACAAAAGCTCCGAGGCGCGGCCCTGCCCGACGATGCGCGGCAGGATCGCGCAGGCGCCCATGTCGCAGCCGGCGAGCCCGACACGATTGAACAGGAACGCGACTTTGGCGTTGGGCGTTCCGATCCGGATGTCGGAGGCCATGGCGAGAATCGCGCCGGCGCCGGCGCAGACGCCGTCGACCGCCGCGATAATCGGCTGCGGCGCGGCGCGCATCGCCTTCACCGCCTCGCCGGTCATGCGGGTGAAGTCGAGCAGTTCCACCGTGTTCATTTTCGTCAGCGGCTCGATGATCTCGAACACATCGCCGCCGGAACAGAAATTGCCGCCCGCGCCCGCGATGACGAAGGCCTTCACGCCCTTGTCGCGGGCCGCGGCGCGAAACAGCGAGCCGAGCTCGTCGTAGCTGTCGAACGTTAGCGGGTTCTTGCGGTCCGGGCGGTCGAGCGTGACGGTCGCGACCTTGCCCGCGACCTCGAAGCGCATGTGCCGCGCCTTGTAACCCGACAGCGGCAAGGTGACGGGGTTGGCGGCGCTCATGCCGCGCCTCCGTTGCGCACCGCCTTGCGTGCCGACGCCTTGGCCTTGGCGAGCAGCGCCATCAGCGCCTCGATATCGCCCGGCGAAAGTCCCTCGAAAATCTCGCCGACCCAGTCGGCGTTGACCCTGGCCATGGCGCGGAAATGGCGCTGGCCTTCCGCGGTGAGGCTGACGATCTGCACGCGGCGGTCCTTCGGCGACGGCCGCCGGCGGATCAGCCCCTGCTCGGCCAGGCGGTCGACAAGGCCGGTGATATTGCCGTTCGACACCATCATGCGCTGCGAAAGCTCGCCGAGCGTCATGCCGGACGGCGCACGATCGAGCTGCGCCAAGAGGTCGAAGCGCGGCAGCGTGGTGCTGAACTGCTCGCGCAGTCTGCGGCGCACTTCGTTCTCGATCAGCGTGGTGCAGGTCAGCATGCGCAGCCACAGCCGCAATTCGGTCTTGTGATCGTCCGGGCGCTCGGCGACCTTGGTCTCGGCGTCGAGCGGAATCGTCGTGCGGTCGTCCATCACATTTCTCCCCCTGCCACCACCAGCGTCGTGCCGGTGACGGCCGCCGCCTCGGGCGAGCACAGATAGACCACGGCCGCAGCGACCTCCTTCGGGTCGATCAGGCGGCCGAGCGGAATGTCCTTGAGCATGGCGGCGGCGGCGTCCTCGCGGGTGCGGCCGGTCTTCGCCGTCACTACATCGAGGCTTTCGCGCATCATTTCGGTGTCGGTGTAGCCGGGGCACACGGCGTTGACGGTGACGCCGGTCTTCGCGGTCTCGATTGCGAGCGCGCGCACGAGGCCGACGACCGCGTGCTTGGACGCGCAATAGGCCGACACGTAGCCGTAGCCCTTCAGCCCCGCGGTCGAGGCGACCGCGACGATGCGGCCCTGCCCGCGCGCGGTCATGCCGCCGAGCACGGCGCGGACCGCGTGCACCGTGCCCATGACGTTGAGATCGAACATGCGCCGGAACTGCTCCGGGTCCGCCTTGGCGAACGGCGCGCTTTCGGCGGTTCCGGCGTTGGCGATCAGCAGATCGACCGGGCCGCGCTCCGCGACCGCGCGCTTCACCCCGTTGTCCACAGCTTTCGGGTCGGTGACATCGGCGATCGCGTAGCCCGCGGCCTCGCCCTTCGCGACCGCCCCGGCCAGCGCGGCCTCGCCGCGGCCGACCACCGTGACTTTGGCGCCGGACGCCGTCAGCGCAGCCGCAACGGCACGGCCGATGCCGCGTCCGCCGCCGGTCACCAGAGCGTGCCGTCCTTGAAGCGCCGCCATCGCTGCCTCTTGTGCCGCAGATACTTTAAGCTTAAACTTTCTCAGCTTCAAGTACCGGCCAGGGACTGGCGATATGCGGCAGACTGTCCACGGTCATTCCGGGACGGCGTGAAACGCCGGACCCGGAATCCAGAGCGGCGAGCATTGTGCCTCCAACCCTGGATTCCGGGTTCGCTCGCTGACGCGAGCGCCCCGGAATGACGGCGGAGAGGCCGAGCGGAGACGCACATGAAGGTGAACGTCCTGGGCGGCGGGCCAGCGGGGCTCTACTTCGCCATCCTGATGAAGAAGGCGTGGCCGCAGACCCGCATCACGGTGTTCGAGCGCAACAAGCCTGACGACACCTTCGGCTTCGGCGTCGTGTTCTCCGACCAGACCCTGGAGGCCTTCGAGAGCTACGACCGCGAGACCTACCGCCAGATCGTCGGCCACTTCGCCTACTGGGACGACATCGAGATTCACTTCCGCGGCACCACCCACCGCATCGGCGGCAACGGCTTCTGCGGCACCTCGCGCACCATGCTTTTGAAAATCCTCGGCCGGCGCGCGCATTCGCTCGGCATCGAGATCAAGTACGGCGCGGAGGCGGACCCGTCGAAGATGACGGTGCGCGGCGCCGATCTCGTGGTCGCGGCCGACGGCGTCAATTCGCGCACGCGCGAATTGTTCAAGGAGCATTTCAAGCCGGCGATCGAGCTGCGCCCCAACCATTTCGCCTGGATGGGATCGAAGCGTCCGCTCGACGCGTTCAACTTCTTCTTCCGCGAGACCCCGCACGGCATCTTCATCGCGCATTGCTACCAGTACCAGCCCGGCCGCTCGACCTGGATTTTCGAGACCGACCCGGAGACCTTCAAGCGCGCGGGCCTTGCGGGCCTCGACGAGGCGGCCTCCGCCGCGCGCATGCAGGAGGTGTTCGCGCAGGAGCTCGACGGCCACAAGCTGATCACCAATCGCTCGATCTGGCGCAACTTCCCGACCATCCGCTGCGAGCAATGGACGCACGAGAACATGGTGCTGATCGGCGACGCCAAGGCGACGGCGCATTTCTCCATCGGCTCGGGGACGAAGCTTGCGATGGAGGACGCGATCGCGCTCTACGAGGCGTTCCGCGCCACGGGCGGGCGCGACGTGAAAGCGGCGCTTTCGCATTTCGAATCCGCGCGCCGCGACGAGGTCGAGAAGACCCAGCACTCCGCCGACGTTTCGCTGGTCTGGTTCGAACACGTCAAGCGGTTCTGGGACATGGACCCGGCACGCTTCGCCTTCGGGCTGATGACGCGCTCGAAAGCGATCACCTACGACAACCTCGCGCTGCGCGCGCCCGAATTCGTCAAGCTCGCCGACAAGACCGTGGCGCGCGAAGTGGCGGCGCAGGGCCTCGACACCGACACCGCCGAGCCCGTGGTGCCGATGTTCCAGCCCTTCAAGCTGCGCGGCATGACAGTCGCGAACCGCGTGGTCGTGTCGCCGATGGACCAATATTCGGCGAAGGACGGCCTGCCCGGCGACTGGCACATGGTGCATTACGGCTCGCGCGCCATCGGCGGCGCGGGCCTGCTGTTCACCGAAATGACCTGCGTGTCACCGGAGGCGCGCATATCGCCCGGCTGCACCGGCCTCTACAACGACGTGCAGGAAGCGGCCTGGAAGGCCATCGCCGATTTCGTGCACGGAAATTCCGCCGCCAAGTTCTGCCTCCAGCTCGGCCACGCCGGGCGCAAGGGCGCGACCAAGCTGATGTGGGAAGGCATGGACCAGCCGCTGCCCGAGGGCGGCTGGCCGGTGATGGCGGCGTCGCCCCTGCCCTATTTTCCGCACTCGCCGGTGCCGCGCGAAATGACCCGCGCCGACATGGACCAGGTCGTCGCCGATTTCGTGCAGGCGGTGCAGCGCGGCGAACGCGCGGGCTTCGACATGATCGAGCTGCACGCGGCGCACGGGTATCTGATCGCAAGCTTCATCTCGCCGCTGACCAACCGGCGCACGGACGAGTACGGCGGCTCGCTCGAAAATCGTCTGCGCTTTCCGCTGGAGCTGTTCCGCGCCATGCGCGCGGCGTGGCCGAAGGAGAAGCCGATGTCGGTGCGCATCTCCGCGACCGACTGGACCGACGGCGGGCTCACGGGCGACGACGCGGTGGAGGTCGCGCGCGCGTTCAAGGCCGCGGGCTGCGACCTGATCGACGTGTCGACCGGCCAGACCGTGCCGGACGCGCAGCCGGTTTACGGGCGCATGTACCAGACGCCGTTCTCCGACCAGATCCGGAACGACGCCGGCATTGCCACGATGTGCGTCGGCGCGGTGACCACCGCCGACCAGGTCAACACCATTGTCGCCGCGGGCCGCGCCGACCTCGTGGCGCTGGCGCGGCCGCATCTGGTCGATCCGTCATTCACGCTCAAGGCCGCGGCCTGGTACGGCGCGCGCGCGATCCACTGCCCGCCACAATACCGTTCGGGCCACGACCAGGCGTTCCGCAACTCGGCGCGCGACCGCGAGGAATTGACCGAATTGAAGCTGAAGGCGCGGCCGAAGGCCCACGCCCCGACGTTCAAGCAGGCGGCCGAGTAGCGTTCAGCTCTCGGCCCTCAGCCGCTCCGCGAGCGCGCGGAACTTTGCAGGACGGTCGAACGTCAGCTCCCGCTTCTCGTCGCGGCCGACGAACACCTTGAACATGCAGCCGCCGTCGATGTTGAAGAACGGCACCGATGCCGAGGGCCGGCCGAAGAACGGCCGCTTCACGATGGCGATGGTGAATGCGCGGCTAACGCAAACCGGCGACCTGTCCGCGTCCCTCAAACCGCGCCTTCACCGTGCCGGCGGCGCGCAGCCGCCCGCGCCGCCATGGCAACCCCGTGTCAACCGCGCGGGCGCAGGATGGCCGCGCAAATCCGGGACACGTTCAAAGACCGCTCGGGAGACGCCCATGCGCAAGCTTCTGCTCGCTGTGTCGCTGGTGAGCGCGTTCGTGCTGATCGCCGAGGAGTCCTCGGCCCGCCCGCGCGGCGCGCGGAGCGCAAAGGCTGCGACGCAGCCCGCGGCGGCCTCTGCCGTCAAGCGCCCCGATATCCGCGCAGCGAAGCCGCAGAAGGCTCAGAAGGCGCAGGAGTCCGCCGAGCCGCCGCGTCACTGGCGGGTCGCGGTGCCCTTGACGATCCCGCGAGCGCAGCGGCGCAACGACAGCGACGCGCAGGGATCGCAGCTTGCGGCGTCGGCCGGCGCGGACGACATCGCCCGCCCCTCCAGCGCGCCGCAATCCGACTCACCGCAAGTCGCCGCATTGCAGGCCGCTGCAGCCAGGCCCGAACCGGCAACCAGGCCCGAGACCAAGGCCCGCCCGGCTTCGGCACCCGCAGCGAGCGACCCCCAGCGCCCGGTCCGCACCGCTATGGCGAGGCCGGACGCACCGCGCAAGGCATCGCCCGTCGGGCCCAAGCTGCCGCACAAGTTCGCGGTCTGCTACTGGAACCAGACCGGCCAGTGCATCGCGCAGTAGCGTCAGCCCGTCGCTGCCGCTCCGATTTCGCTCTGCACCGCGCTACAGGCGGGTGGACCCGGCCTCCGGACCGCCCTATATAGTGCGCCGTTCGCTTCGGCCCGCGCCGGCGCGGACTCCCGAAAGCCGCCGCAAGGTTCGCGCTTTCACCGGCCCGCAGGCCGCGTTGGGGGATAGTTCAACGGTAGAACAGCGGACTCTGACTCCGTTAATCTAGGTTCGAATCCTAGTCCCCCAGCCAAATCCCAGTTTTGGCCGTTTTCGCCGTCTCACCGGCTGCGGCGCGCGCCGCGGTCAGGGTGGTTTCCGCCAATAGATCAAACGGTTGCCGGAAGGTGGCGACCACCTCGCCATCCTCCCAGGTGCAGTTCGATAGCAGGAAATTGAGCAGCCGGCGTTTTTCGCGCGGTTCCTGCTTCGCGAACAGCCTTTGCGCGTTCCGGGCGAGTTCGAGAAGCTGCACGCCCTCGTCCATGTAGGACTGCTCGGCGCTTTGATGGCGCTCGATGTCATCGAGGCAGCGGCTTTGTTCGTCGCGCCATTGCCTGGCCATGCGGTCGAAGAAGTCGTCGCCGATCTTGCCGTCGAGCTTGTCGATATACATGCCATCGATGCGGGCTTGCAGGCGCTTGTGTTCGGCCTTGAGCCGCTCGATCGCCTCCTCGTGCTCGCGGCGCTCGTCGGCGTGGCTGGCGTGCAGCGCCTCGCGCACCCATTCGAGCACCTCGTCGTCGAACCGCAACCGGCCAAGAAGCTCGGTGAATTGCCCTTCGATCGCCTCCTCGCGCACATGCTTGCGTCGGCAGGAAGCCGGATTGCCTTGGCACTTATCGGCGTAGCCGGTGCAATGATAATAGACGTAGCGCTGCTTCTTGATCTCGCCGACCACAGCGCAGCCGCATTGCGCGCAGGCGATCAGGCCCGAGAAGGCGAAATCGTGCCGGCCGCGCTTCGCCTTCTTGGCGAAGCGGCCGTCGAGCACCCCCTGCACGCGTTCCCATAGCTCGACCGGCACCAGCGCCTCGTGCCGGCCCTCGATCAGCTTGCCGTTCCATTCGAACCAGCCGGTATAGAGCCGGTTGCGCAGGATGGTGTGGATGGTGCTCACCGGCACCTTTCCGCCGCTCCGCGGATAGGCGAGCCCGGCCGAATGAGCCTTGCGCGCGGCCTCTTTCAATGAGATGTCGCCGCGCGCATACCATCCGAACAGCTTGGCGATGAGCGGCGCAATCGCCGGATCGGTGGCGATGATCTTCTTGCCGTCCGGGCCGGTGACGTTGCGATAGCCGAGCGGGCACTTGGTCGGCCAGATGCCCTGCTCGGCTTTCTCCTGCATCCCCTTGCGCGCTTCCTCGGACAGGTTGTCGATGTAGTTCTTCGCCATCAGCACCTTGATGCCGTGCATGAACTTTTCCGAGGAGCGCGACTCGCGAGACAGCACCACCCCTTCCTTCGGGAAGTGCATTTCCACGTCGAGTTCATCGACCGTCACCCAATCCTTGAGGTTGCGGTAGAGCCGGTCGGTCTTCTCGACCAGCATTACCCGAACCGAAGGATGCGCCTTGAGATATGAGACCATCTCGCCGAAGGCAGCGCGGCCGGTCTGCTTGGCCGTCTCCACGTCCACGTATTCCTGCGCCACCGCGAAGCCGTTGGCGGCGGCATATTCCTTGAGGAGTTTCAGTTGCGCCGGGATCGAGAAGCCTTCCTTCTCCTGCTCCTTGGAGGAGACGCGGGCATAGATCACCGCCTGGCGGCGGGCCGGATCGGCGGGTGCAGGCTTGGGGGCTCTTTTCATGTTGTTTAGTGTAACCTAAACACCCGCGGGTCGCAAGCGTCGGGCGGGTCGCCGCCGCTGCGGTGTCCTAGATTTTCCGGCTGTCATAGGCCCAATGCAAGAGCGCCTGGCGCTGGCGCGGCCGGCACATGCGATCGCCCGGTTCGCAATGCTTCCTTATCTGCGAAACGTGGCGCTGCATCGCTTTCCAGCGGCTGATCTGGCGCGCGTCCTCCTCAGCCAATCGACGGCCGAGGTAGTAGCGGCAATACCATTGAAACCAGCCGCGCGGATCGTCGGGATAAATCCAGCCCTTCCTTCGCCAGACCGAAAGCGGCTGGCTGGCATCGACGCCGAAATAGTTCAGCGAGCAGTCGCGGCCCGCCGGCGAGAGCTTCGCCCGCGCGTACCAGCTTGCGGGAAATTCGCTCCGGCAATCGGTGAGGTATCTGCCGCAGAACACGCCGAGTTCGAGCATCTGCTTCGGCGTCAGCTCGGGCTGAAACGCGGGATCGAAGCCGCGGCCGGCCGGCGCCGTCAGCTCATAGCGATAGTCCTGCTGCATCTTATCGTTGACGGTGACGATGCGGCGGCGCATCGGCCCCCCGATCAGTTCAGAGCGAGGATCGCCCCGTTGAGCACCAAGGCGAAAGCCACCCAGGCGCCATAGGGCAAGAACAGCCATGCGGAGAAGCGATCCTGCCGCCATGATGCAGCAATGAAGGCAAGGATCGCGGCCAGCATCAGCAGGACGATTGCGAGCGCGAGGCCGATCTGGTGAGCTACGAAGAACACCGGGGACCACAGGAAATTGAGCGCGAGCTGCGCCCACCACAGCCGCATCGGCCAGCCGCCGCGATTGCGCTCGAAAGTGCGCCAGCCGGCTACGGCGATCAGAATATAGAGCACGGTCCAGACGGGGCCGAATATCCAGCCCGGCGGGTTGAACCACGGTTTCGCGAGGGCGGCATACCATTCGCCCGGTGCGGTAACATAGCCGATGGCGAGCCCACCGCCGACGACGAGAAGGAGGAGCAGGATTAGGACTGAGCGCCGCTTGGCGACCGGAGTGTGTGCATCAACCATGGACGTCGCTCTTGTCATAGTGACATCCTATCCGCGGGCTCACACAAAGGAGACAGGGCCATGCTTGAGGAGTTCAAGAATTCGCCCTTCGCGGGAACGTCGTTGATCTGGCCGTGGGCGTCATCATCGGTGTCGCCTTCGGCGCCATCGTCACCTCCCTCGTCGGCGACATCATCATGCCGATTATCGGTGCCATTACCGGCGGGCTGGACTTTTCCAACTACTACCTGCCCCTTTCCTCCAACGTTCAAGCCGGGCTCAGTTACGCGGACGCCAAGAAGGCAGGCGCGGTCTTGGGCTATGGACAGTTCGCCACCGTTGCCCTGAATTTCGTCATCGTCGCCTTCGTGCTCTTTCTCGTCATCCGGTCGATGAACCGGCTGATGCGAAAGGAAGAAGCGAAGGCTGACGTTCCCAAGCCCGCCGAGCTTCCGGCAGACGTGAAGCTGCTGACGGAAATCCGCGATCAGATGACCGCGTTGAACAAGAACTTGGCTGCGCGCACAGGCATGTAACGGCTGTCATTCCGCCGCCTCCAGTTCGCGTTCCTCGACCGGCGCGAGCGCCTCCGCGAGGAGGGCTTCGAGCAGGCGGCGGCGGGTGTTGTCGGTGGCGGCGAGGCTTGCCTCCAGCCGGTCGCAAAGCGCCATCAGTTCATCGAGCTTGGCGACGATGCGGCGCTGCTCGTCGAGCGGTGGAAGGGGAACAACTTGGCTGATCGCCATTTGCGCGGTGAGTTCAACCTGATTTGTTGAACCCGCGGCGCGGTCCTCGATCAGCGCATAGACATGATCGGATCGCAGCCAGGTGCGTATGTATTCGGGATCGACCTCCAAGCACCGAACGACGGTGACGTGGCTATCGCAAACGAGGTTTTCGGGCGGATCGTCTAGTCGGATTACGCGCCCGATTGTGCCGGTGCCGGTCGAGTTCCAAAGTAAATCGCCGTCGCGAAGAAACCGGATAGCCTCGTAGTCGGCGAGTGACTCCCAAGTGACCTCCTTCGCAACAGTGAGGTCGAGGCCGCCCCATTGAACGCATTTTTGCGAAACGACGAGCGCTCCATCCGAAGCAGCATATTTCGGGGATTTCCCTCGCTGAATGTAACAAGTGACTATCCCGAGTCGCGTCCATTGCCACGACTTGGGAACCTCGAAGTCGGCATCATCCTCAACCGGTGGAAGCGGGTTTCCCTTCTTGATTTCCCCCGCCTTCACCAGCCGCGCCTTCTCGGCCGCGATCCGCTTCAGCAGTTCCGCCGCCGGCTCGTCGTTCGGGTCCTGCGGCACCAGTTTGCCGCGCACCGCCAGATCGAGCACGAAGCGGCGCAGCCGCGCGATGGCGTCGGGCGCGTCGGCGATCTTCTCGTAGTGGACAAGCAGGCGTTCGGCGTTCATCGCGCGAGCGCCTCCCCAAGGATCGCTTTCAACTGGTTGCGCAGGTTAACCGTCTCGGCCTCGGCGGCGTTCAAATCCGCCAGCAGCGTTTCCGGGTCGCCGTGATCGTCGGCCACGGTGTGCGGGTTCTTGATGTCAAGGTTGTAGCCACGCGCCTTCACTTCCTCGGCCGTGACCTTCCAGGCAAGCGGGCCTTCCTCGCGCCCCTTGCGCTTTGGCCCGCCCCACCAGTTGATGCAGGTTTGCAGATGCTCGAGGCGGATCGGCTTCGTCATCGAATAGGATTTTTGGCCCTCTGGCACGCGGTGTTCCCAAAACCAGATGTCTTTCGTCGGCTCGCCCTTCTCGAAGAACAGCAGATTGGTGCCGATCGAGGCGTAGGGCTTGAACACCGAATTGGGCAGGCGGACGATGGTGTGGAGGTTGCATTCCTCCATCAGGTGTTCTTTGAGCCGCGTCTTGACACCCTCGCCGAACAGCGTGCCGTCGGGCAGCACCACGGCGGCGCGCCCGCCGGGCTTCAACAGCCGGATGATGAGGGCGAGGAACAGGTCGGCGGTCTCGCGCGTGCGGAAGTGCTGCGGGAAGTTCTGCTCGATGCCGTCCTCCTCGCGCCCACCGAAGGGCGGATTGGTCAGCACGATGTCCACGCGGTCGCTTTGGGTATAGCTGATGTAGGGCCGCGCCAGCGTGTTGTCGTGGCGCACGAAGCTCGGGTCCTCGATGCCGTGCAGCAGCATGTTGGTGACGCAGAGCATGTGCGGAAGCTGCTTCTTCTCGACTGCGCGCAGGCTCGCCTGAATCCGCGCCTCGTCCTCGGGCCGCTTCACGTAGCGCTTGCGCATGTGATTGATGGCGCCGGTCAGGAAGCCGCCGGTGCCGCAGGCGGGATCGAGCAGAATTTCGCCCGGTTTCGGATCGATCATCTGGGTCATGAAGGCGGTGACGGCGCGCGGCGTATAATATTCCCCGGCATTGCCGGCCGATTGCAGGTCGTTGAGAAGTTGCTCGTAGAACTCGCCGAAGTCGCGGCGCTCCTTGAGGTCGTTGAAATCCACCTCGTTGATGCGGTTGATGACCTGCCGCATCAATTGGCCGGATTTCATGTAGTTGTGGGCATCCTCGAACACGTCGCGCACCACACGCCGACGGTCGCCGGGCTTGTTCGACACCGTGAGGTTCTTCAGCGCCGGGAACAGCTCGTCGTTGACGAAGGTTTGCAGTTCCTCGCCGGTGATGCCTTCCGGGTCGGCCGCCCAAGTGCGCCACTGATATTTCTTCGGGATCGGCGAGCGGTAGTCGTCCCTCGCCAGTTCCAAATCCTGATCCTGATCGTCGATGATCTTGAGGAAGAACATCCAGCACAACTGGCTGATGCGTTGCGCGTCGCCATCGACGCCCACGTCCTGGCGCATGATGTCCTGGATGGATTTAACGGTGGGGCGGACGATCATGGCTCAGGCGGTCTCCTGGTAGAGGGCTGCTTGCAGTTCATGGACCGCGGCGACGAAGCCGTCCTTGCCGCCGAATGCACGAACGAGTTCGACGCGGGTGCCGAGCGCGCTGAGCGGCGGGATCGTCAGCACGTTCGTGTCGTCGAGATTAAGCACGCCCTCGTCGGCATATTTGGCGAGCAGGGCATCGAGCACGGCGCGCGCCTGCCCACCGTATTTGGCGAACACGTCACGCTTCTTGACGTTCTCGGCGCGCTCGCGCCGCGTCAGCGGCTTCTTATCGAAGGCGACGTGGCAGATGAGATCGAACGGGTCGAGGTTCTTGCCCAGTTCCTCGGCGATCGGATCGAGCGGCAGGCCCTCGGCTTCCAGCTTCTCGACGATCGCGTGCTTGCGGTCCGCCGCCTTCCAGCGCTTGAGGAAATCGTCAAGGCTGGCGAAGCGCTTCTTCAGCGCCTTCTTGGTGAAGTCGCGCAGGGATTCGGTGACGAGCTTGCCGTGCTCGTCGAGATATTCGACGCGCTCGGCGATGATGGTGGCGGCGACGCCATCGACATAGACCTTCTTCTGCGGTCCGCCGGGCGGCAGTGGCAAGCCGGGTTGATCGACAATGGTTTCGTCGGCGCCGGGTGTCTCGGGCAGCGGCGCGCCGTCCTCGTCCGTCGGCAGCACGTCGTCGGGCGGTACGACGGGATCGCCTTCGCCCGGCTCGTAAATCTGCACCGGCTCGCCGTCGAAGGTCGGGTCGGCGAAGTGAGTCGTGGCTCCGCGAAAGTCGATCAGCGTGAAATAGAATTTGTGCGTGTCCTCGTGCACGCGGGTGCCGCGGCCGACGATCTGCTTGAACTCGGTCATCGAGTTCACGTCCCGGTCGAGCGCGATCACCCGGCAGGTTTGAACGTCCACACCGGTCGAAAGCAGCCGCGAAGTCGTGACCAGCACCGGATATTTCGATTCCGGGTCGATGAAATTACCGAGTTCGGCCTGGCCTTCCTGATCGCCGCCGGTGATACGCATGACGTAGCGGTGGTTCTCGGCGACCAGATCGGCGTTCTCGTTGATGAGCGCCTGGCGCATCCGCGCCGCGTGCTCCTGATCGACGCAGAACACGATGGTCTTCTGGAAGCGATCGCCGCTTTCCCTCAGGAACTCCGTGACCTTCCTGGCGACCAGCTTGGTGCGGTCGTCCAGCACCAGCGTGCGGTCGAAGTCCTTGGCGTTGTAGATGCGGTCCTCGACCTCCTCGCCCTCGCGGTCGAGCTGGCCCTTCTCGGGCCGATAGCCCTCCACGTCCCGGTCGATATGGACCTTCACCACCTTGTAGGGCGCGAGGAAGCCGTCGCGGATGCCCTGCTTCAGCGAATAGGAGTAAACCGGCTCGCCGAAATAGGCGATGTTGGAAATGTATTTGGTTTCCTTCGGCGTCGCCGTCATGCCGATCTGCGTCGCGCCCGAGAAATAGTCGAGGATTTCCCGCCATGCCGAATCCTCGGCGGCGCTGCCGCGGTGGCACTCGTCGATCACGATCAGGTCGAAGAACTCGCGCGAGAACTCGCGAAAGAGCTTCTGCCGCTCCTCCGGGCCGGTGATCGCCTGATAGAGGCCGAGATAGATTTCGTAAGCCGTATCGATCCGGCGACGCGAGTCCATCGCGGTCGTGATGTCGATGCTGGTGCCGTCGTCGCGCTCGATGGTCTTCGATCGGGTCGAAAGCTTCGCCATCGTGCCGCCGAACGGGCGGAAGTCGTTGACCATCGTCTGGTCGATCAGCACGTTGCGGTCGGCAAGGTAGAGCACGCGCTTGGCGCGGCCCGCCTTCCACAGCCTCCAGATGATCTGGAAGGCGGTGTAGGTCTTGCCGGTGCCGGTCGCCATGACCAGCAGCACGCGGTTGCGGCCCTTGGCGATGGCCTCGACCGCGGCGTTGACGGCGTTGACCTGATAGTAGCGTGGGGCCTTGTCGCCGCCGTCGGCGTAGTAGTCCTGAAGCACGACCTGCTCGGCGTCCGCGTCGAGGCCCTTCCAGGCGCGATAGCGCGCCCACAGATTGGCCGGCGACGGGAAGGCATCGAGGCCGAGATTGGCCTCCCTTGGCGCGCTGGCGCCGGTGCGGTCGTGGAAGACGAAGCCGTCGCCGTTCGATGAAAACACGAAGGGGATGTCGAGAGTGGCGGCGTAGTCGAGCGCCTGTTGCATCCCGTCGCCGACGCTATGGGAATTGTCTTTGGCCTCGATCAGGGCGAGCGGGATGTTCGGCTTGTAATAGAGGATGTAGTCGGCGCGCTTGGCCTGGCCGCGCGTGACCAGCTTGCCGCGCACGATAATTCGGCCCTTGGTGAAGCCGACCTCCTCGCGGATTTGAAGCATCTCGTCCCACCCGGCCTGGCGCAGGGCGGGCGTGATGAACTTGGTGCAGATGTCGCGTTCGCTAAGCCCCCGCTTGTCCATCCCCGGCGCGAATCCTTTCGGTTGTAGAGCGCGGTGAAACTATAGCCGCGAGCTGGGCGGGTGCGCACCCCGGTGCGCGAGGGTGCGCACTCGAAAATCGGCCCCATCCCTGGCGAATTGCCGCGCCTTTGCCGCCCGCATGCGCCGGCCGCCGGGAAGAACCTAAGGCCGCCCCGAGGTCGCCCGGAAGACTTATTCCGCCTCATCTGCCGCGCCGGCTAGGGTGCGCATGGCGCGAATGAGGGCCGCAACCTCGCGGCGGCGCGCGAGTGCCTCGGCGGTATAGCGGCCGTGCTTGAGCGCATTCCTATTGCCCTTCGGCGCGCCCGGCGACAGGCCGCCGTGCAGCCGGCAGCGGCCGTTCGGCATCGCCGGCGACCGGCACGGGCTCCCGCTCCGGGTCAGCGCGCCGCATCGCGGGCTGCGGTGCATGGGCAATCTGCTTTGCATGGGGTTGATCCTCCGATTTCCCGCGATCCCCACCCCCCGCCTGCTCCACCACGCCCACGACCGCCTGGCCGCCGGAATGGACGTGGACGTGCTCCACCGTGACCTTCTGCTGGCCCTTGCCGCGGTGGCGGTTGAGCGCTTCGACCAACGCGGCGAAACTGCGGGAGAGCTTGTTGGCCTGGGCGAGGTTCTCACGCCGGCCCTCGAACGTCTGCTCGCCGATCATGGCGCGGCGGTAGCATTCCATCGCGGCGTTGTGGGCAGCGATCAATTGCGCCGCCATCATCCCCTCCAGCTCGTCCTTCGGCCCGATCCCGATCAGCGCCGCGACGGTGGCGCTCAACTGCTTGTCCCGTTCCTCCGCGCTAGAGTTCTTCACCCAAAGCGCCTGCACCGCTTGATTGGCGAGCGTGTTGTTCCAATGATCCGATTGCGATCCGCCGATGCTTTTCAGTCGGCCCTTTCGGTCGTCGGGATCGTCGGCAACAACGGTTTTCGGTTCGGCCTTGGCGGCGTGCTTCTTTATGGTCATAGGCTCGTCCTCGATGTCGTGATCCCAAGCTGCGCCAAGGCGGCAATCGCCTCGGCTTTGCGTGCGGCGTGCCACGCCGGCCAGCAGCGCGAATGCAGCCAAGCATGTCCCGTCGGTTCGGTGCCGAACGGCAGGAGCGGATCGTCCGAATGCTCGGCTTGGCCGCAACCCAAGCATCGGCCCGGCGGCGACCGGACCGGGTTGCGATTGAGCCGTTCGACGACGCAGCAATCGAAAGCGCGCGCTTGGGCCTCGATCCCGGTCAATCCGTGAACCGCTGCCATGCGCGTCCGTTCGCAAAAGAACGTCCACCAATCCAGCGCAGACCATCCGTCATCGGCCGGGCGCAACAGAGCGATGATCTCGGCCTTGTGTCGCGACAGCGATTCGATCACCGCGGGCGGCGGTGGCGCCGATGCTTCCAGCGCGAGGGCATCTCCGTCGAGCCCGAGTTTCACGCCGGCGGCGCGAGCTTCCGCGATGGCCAGGATCGCATTCACAACCGCATCCTCCAGCCTGGCACCGTCTCGTCATCCCGCCCGGAACGATGGTGATGATTTGCGTCCGCACCGTCCGCATCGGTCGCATTGTTCGATTTCAACGGGTTATCGCGGACGATGGATGCTGGCGCGGCAATTGGACCGTCCGTCGAGTCTCCGACCGTCCGCATGCTCCCTGAAGCGAAACCGTTGGCAGAATTGATTATCGGCGGGATTGCGGACGGCGCGGACGGTGGGGACGGCCGCGCCCCTCCGGTTTCTGGCAGGGGTGATGGCCCGGTCGTGATGCGAATGATCCGCGTGCGCGCCCGGCCTTCGCGCTCGAAGCCGATCTCGATGCCGATCTTGCGAAGGAAGGTCGCCGCCCGGCGCAAGCGGCCCGCGAGCGCCCGCGGGCTGTCCGGCCAGGTCTTAGACTTGGCGATCCGTTCGCCTGCCATCTCGCCAAGGGCGCCCAGAAGCTCCGAGGCGGTGCCAGCCCACTCCGTCCGCGCTGCCATCAGCGCCCGCACGGCGGCGGCGATCGGATCGGCATCGATCACCCCTTCCACCGCCTCGTCACGATTGCCGCAATAGGCCGACCAGAACGTGCCGGCCGGCCACAGCGCCGTCTCGCAGGCCGTGGCCCACAGCGCGAAGTCCGCCATGCGCGGAAGCTTGTCGAGCCGGGTTTGCGGCAGCATCGCCAAACCCTTCGCCACCGCATCGAGCAGCGCGCCGAGAATGCGCGGGCGTTCGGCTTCGAACGCCGCCCACAATTCCTGTTCCGGGCGGCGGCGTTCTTCCGGGATCGGTTCGAGCGTGAGAAACAAGGCACGGTCGGCCAAGTCAGGCCGCGTCACGATGTCCTCTATGCCGTTGAGGATTACCGGACGCGCCGCGTCAAACAACACTTCGTCTTGGTCGGAATAGAGCTGCCGCACCGCAAAGCCGCCGCCGGTGGCAAGCCGGCAGAGCGTGTCAGAAATCCAGGCGGGCAGGCCCGACACATTGTCGAAGGCGAGCACGTGGCCGTTGCTGGCCGCGATAAACAGGTCGCGATCCTCGCGCGGCAGCGCCCGGAGTGGTGCCGTGTTCGGATCGAGCAGCGCCCGCAGCATTGCCGAGAAGGTGGACTTCGCCGAGCCCTGCTCGCCCGACAGCACGATCACCGGATAGGGTCCGCGCTTGCGCAGGCACGCCAGCGCCCAGGCGATCACCAGAACGAAATCGGCATCGGAACGGACGTTGAGGAACGAGCGCAGCGCTTCGACCGATCCGTCCGCAGCCGGCGCGGGCAATGCCTGCATGCCGGCGGCGCGGCGGAAGCGAACGGGCGGATTGTCGGTGAGGCGCCAGCCGAAGGCATCGATCTCCACCGCCCTCCATGTCTCGTCCCCGAGGTCGAGATAAAGCCGCCCATCGATCCCGCCGACGCGAACATGAACCACCCGCTCCGGCGCATCGAAATGCGCCCTGGCCTCGATCACGTTAAGTGCGGATTGCAGCGCCTCCGAACTCGGTGCGCCGCCCGTCGCCTCGAAGAAGCGGCGGGCAAGCCAGCGGCGGAATCCCTTGGCGCGGATCGGCCAGGTTTCACGGTGTCCGTTAATATCGAGGTCGGCAAAGCCGGTGCCGTCCGGTGCGTGGAAAAGCTCGGCGGATTGGGCGAGGTCGATCAGGATATCGGCCTGCGTCGGGCCGCGCCCGCCCGCTTCGCCGCTCTCCTCGGCGATCGCATCGTCGAGCGCCGTCACCCGGCATCCGGCCTTTTTCAATTGCGCCCGCAGCGCCTCGAAGGCGGCGCGATCCTCGCGCTTGAGCACCGCGAGTCGTTCCAGTACGTCCGGCGCGAAGGCGGCGCCGGGATCGCTGCCAGTCCGTTCGACGAGGCCCTCCAGCGGGTCGCGCACTTCCTCGGCGGCATCGATGGCGGCGCAGACCGGATCGTCATTGCCGCCGGTATCTAGAATGTTCATCGCGCGGCCTCCTCGACGCGCGGCGCGCGGCGCAGCAGCAGATCGTTGAAGTCCATGCCTTGCGGCGGACGGGCAATGCGGACGCGCCGGCCTTCGCGCTTCCATCGACACGCGCAATCCTGCGCCGCTGCTTCGCCGGGTTCATCGCCATCGGCGAGCACGATCACGTCGCAAACGTCGCTCGGCAGATCGAATGACCGAAGTCCCGATGTCGAAAGCGCTGCCCAGGCGGGACGACCGCTCGCTTGCATGGCGGCAAGGCAGGTCTCGATGCCTTCGCCAACTATCAGCAAATTGCCGACTGGTCCGAGCCGCACCGCGCCGCCGCGGCACGGCCCGAGCATCATCTTTGCCGGCTCAACCGGCGCTTTGGCGCGTCCGTCGCGTGACAGGAACGTGCGGTGAATGCCGATCGACTTGCCGTCAACGCCGTGCGTCACCAGCGCCACCATGGCCGGCCAGACGCCGCCAGAAGGATGCTTCAGCCCGATATGGAAGCGGATTGACGGCGGGATCGGAATTGTGAGGCCGCGCGATCGGAGATAGGCCTCGACCGGCGTTCCCTTGGCAGATTGCGCGCCATGCCAGAGCGCGAGCGCCGCCTCCATCCGCCGCATGGAGTCGGTGTCGGTCTCGGGCGATGGCACGCGATCGAGCTTGCGGCAAAAGCGGATTGGCCGTCGCTCGTCCGCGTCCCAAACGCCGCGCGCCCGAAGCGCGGCGATCACGTCTTGCTGATCGCATCCGGCATGGCAGCGCACGAGCACCTTGCCGTCGCGAGCGTCGGCGATCGAGAGGCTCGGCGCGCGATCGTCATGCGCCGGACAGCGCGCCATCCAGGCGGCGCCGGCTTTGCGCCCGCCGAGGGCCTTGGCGAGGGCTTCAGCGGTCATGGCACACCTCGCTGCCATCGGGCGCGGCGTGCACATCATTGTCATTGGCGGCGGCAAGACATTCGGCATGCGACCATTCGGCGAGAATGGCGAAGAAGCCGGTGACGTTTTCGACAAGCTGCCGGGCGTCTTCGTCGGTGAGGTCGCGCCCGATGCGCGGTTGCCAGATTCGCCGGGTGCGGGCGATCTGCCTGCCCGCATCATTGTCGTTTGCAGCATCGAGACGTTTCATCCGAAGACCTCACGCGGGCGGTTCTGCCGCTCCGTGCTCCTGGCCTCCGGTCTCGGATTCCCACCGATGACGCTGGACCTAAAGTGATCTACATCTTCGGCGTCCCCGTCGCAGGGATCGCCGTCTAAGCTCCCATTAGTGCGGCACTTCCTCCGCGGGGATTGTGAACTTGTGGCTCTTGCCAGCGCGGATCACGAGATGGCGCTTGCCGCCGTTGCCGACCTCGCAGGCGATCGAATAATCGAAGAAGCCGTGCTTCAGACCATCGATGACAAGACCTTCTAGCCGGTCGAGCGCCTCGCGGACCTGGCCTCGGGCAATGCGCTGCGACGACAATGTTCTTGGTGCCTCAACCATTGTGCAGCAGCCCTTTCATGTCCTTGATGGTGGCGGCGAATGCCTGCGGGCGAACGATGGCGGCGTCGCCATAGAATGCCATCACGTCGCCCCGCCGGCTCGGTCGGTCCTGAAACACGAAGACCTTGCGGCGCCCCTCGGTGCGAAGGTCGAGCAGCTCGTAGCCGGCGCAGCGCAGGAAACAGGCGAGATAGAAGTCGCGCGTCTCGAACACGGCTCGCCGCCCTTCGTCCGACCAGATCGTTTGTTCAGTTGACACTCGACGATCTCCTCAAAAAAAAGAGGTCAGAAGCCTTCGGTGAGAAGCCTCTGGCGCGGCACGACACGGTGCAGCAGCCCGAGCTTTTCGAGCCGGATGCGCATCGCGATCGGCGACACGAGAAAGCGCTCGGCAAACGGGCGGGCGAAGCTCTCAAGCACCCGGTCTTCGTCGTCGTCGAAATCGCGGCCGATCTCGACGAAGGGGTGTTCGATCCGTGTTTCCGGTTGCAGGACGCGCTGCTTGCGGTCGGGAAACGCTTCGTCCCAAGCGGCAAAAACCATCTTGCGCGGCATCAGCAGGCACGAAGCGTAAAAATCCGCCTGCCATTCCACCCGCTCCTTTGCTTGGCTTGAGCGGCAGATGATGGTTGGTCGCTCACGATCGACCAAGAGCGAACCTTGATCTCGGGTGGGACGGACCAGCGGTCGGTGCAGCCGCCAATGTCCACCGCCTTCATGGGCGAGCGTGAACCTGTAGCGGCCCTCACGCTCGGGCCGCTCCTCGGGATCGAGGCTCTCGTCGATGACGATCCTGCCGGCTTCGAGCCAGATCGCGCCGAACATGTCCGGGTCGAGGCTGAACCCGCTACGCGGAACATCGAGCAGTCGGTGCAAATCGTCGAACTCGACATGAAGCTTCAGGTGCTTCTCGACGATATCCTCAATCGGGATCGGCGCGCTCACCTCGATGCCTCTGGCGTGGGCGAACTCGCCGAGCAGGGCCGCGGCATCGCGTTCGATGGCGTCATCGGCGATATAGGGGACTCGAAGGGTCATTCACTTGATCCTCATCTGCATCATCGGTGCACCGCCCGCCGGCGCGCTACTTTCCCTTTGCCTTCTGTGCCTGGCGGGCCAGTCGGGCCATGTCCTCGGCCGTCAACCCTTTC
Organism: Alphaproteobacteria bacterium; assembly: GCA_016869215.1. Classification (GTDB taxonomy): domain Bacteria; phylum Pseudomonadota; class Alphaproteobacteria; order Rhizobiales; family Xanthobacteraceae; genus Z2-YC6860. Next base: position 155,780 of record VGEP01000007.1, read on the forward strand.
ACCGCCCGCAGAAAATCGGCCATTTCCCGAGGGCGCTCGCGGATGATGTCGGTCAACTCGGACGCGACCCGGCCGGCCAGCGCCAGCAGCTCGTCCGCGTCCTGCCCGATTATGGCCGCGATCTTTCGCACCTTGTCTTCCGCCGGTGGTGGAAACTCGTCCCGCTCCACCTTCGACAGATAGGTCGGGCTCACCCCGATCTTTTTCGCCATCTCCCTCAGCCCGATTTCCTTCGCCTCCCGCTCGCGGCGGATGAACGCCCCGAACTTCTCCCTCCCAACCTTCATGGTTTCGTGCTCCGTCGTCTGTTTAGGTGTCACTTTACACTCGATTCGCGGGCCGCTGTCAACCAACGACTAAACAGCGATCCACGGACAATTCACGCCGCCAGCCGCATGTCCCGGATTTCCTCGAGAACGCGCCGGAAATCAGGTTCCGGGGCGAGGCACATGGTTCTATAGGCGTTCAGGAACGGCAGCCAATTCGAACGATCCCGGCAGCAATCCAAGGCTCGATCGCGCTGCATCGCGGCCCCGAAGCCTCCCGGACAAATGTGAAATTGATTGTCGCGATGCAGTGAACAAGGCGGTATAATGAAGAATCCGACCGGGCTATCTCTTTTGATGGAACTCCATTAGCCTTGCGCGGTCGGCGGGGTCCGAACGGAGATCAAACGTGGCTACAGGCACTGTGAAGTGGTTCAATCCGACGAAGGGCTATGGATTCATCCAGCCTCAAGGCGGCGGCAAGGACGTGTTCGTGCACATCTCGGCAGTCGAACGTGCGGGCCTTTCCACTCTCAATGAGGGTGCGAAGGTGGAGTACGAGATTGTTAGCAACCGCGGCAAGGAATCCGCGGAAAATCTGAAGGTCAGCTGACAACGCTCCTGGGGCGTTCAGCCCATCGGGCCCCGCTCCGGCGGGGCCTTCCTATTTGTGGCGCGCAGTCCGCCGCCTACTGCGGCTTCGGCGGCGGTGGCGGCGTGTAGTCCTTCGCCGGCACGTTGGCGAGCTTGAGCAGGTTCGCCGCGTGCACGCGGTCCTGCTTCACGAAAGCCGCGAACGCCTCCGGCGTGGTCGGCGCCGGCACCACGGCCTGCTTGTCCAGGAACGCCGTGAACTTCGGATCGCTGAACAGCCGCACGAACTCGGCATTGAGCTTCGCGACGATCTCCTTCGACGTGCCCTTGGGCGCGGAGAGCCCCCACCAGCCGCGCTGCGGATAGCCGCCGAGCCCGGCCTCCTGGAAGGTCATGACGTTCGGCACCAGCGCCGAACGCTTGGGCGCGGACACCGCAATCACCTTCACCTTGCCGCCCTGGTGCAATCCCAAGAAATTGCCGAGGCCGACGCCCGCGACCTGCACCTCGTTCGCCGCCACCGCCTGCGCCATCGGTCCGCCACCGCGATACGGGATGCCGACGATCTCGGTGCCCCACTCCTTGTTGATCCACTTCAGGAACAGCTCGGGCGCGGAGCCCGCGCCGAGCGTTCCCCAGTTCAGCCCGCCCTTCTTGCTCTGCGCCAGCGTCTTGAGCTGCGCGACGGATTCGACGCCGAGCGAAGGATGCACCGCGATCGACTCGATCAGGAAATAGAGCCGCGCGATCGGTACGAGGTCCTTGTCTGCGTCGTAGGGCAGCTTGTTGAACATCACCGGATTGAAGGAGAGCTGGTTATGGAACACGTTGCACAGCGTGTAGCCGTCGCCCGGCGAGTTGGCGCAGGCCTGCGCAGCGGGAATGCCGGCCGCGCCGCCGCGGTTCTCGATCACCACCGGCTGCCCGAGCCGCGGCGACAGTTCGTTGGCCGCCGCCCGCATGATGACGTCGGTCAGGCTTCCGGCCGCGATCGACACGATCATCTTGATCGGCTTGTTCGGATAGGTCTGCGCCGATGCCGGCACAGCGAAAACGGCGGTCAGCGCGGCTGCGGCGGCAACGCGAGTCACGAAACGGAGCGTCATGGACGTTCCTCCCTCTTGCTATATTGGCTTCATCCTAGCGGCCGGTGCGGCGCGCGCCAGCGGTGCAGTCCGCATGGCGGTACAGACTTCGGGCCCGCATCGCGGTACAGCCGCACTTGACCAAGGCCGGCGGGCGTTGCCGACTGGGGCGCCTGACAATGCGCGGCGGCGCCGGAGGACGCGATGCTCGAACTCTATCACAGCGGCCTGACCACCTGCTCCAAGCAGGTGCGGCACTGCCTGCGCGAAAAGGGATTGCCCTACGTCAGCCGCTACGTCGAACTCTGGCGTTACGAAAACCTGAGCCCGGACTATCTCAAGCTCAACCCCAACGGCGTGGTGCCGACGCTGGTGCACGACGGCGTGCCGGTGATCAATTCGCTCTGCATCAACGAATACATCGAGGACGTCTTTCCCGATCCGCCGCTCAGCCCCGCCGATCCGCACGAGCGCGCACGCATGCGCTACTGGGCCTGGACCGCGGACGAGGTGCACCTGCAGCTGGCGCGCCTGACGCACGCGCGCCTGCTGCAGGCCCGGGTCGACGACCTTTCCCCGCGCGACAAGGAGATTATGCTCAAGAGCACGCCGGTGCCGGACAAGCGGCAGCGCTGGAACATTCTCGCCACCGGCGGTTATTCGCAGGCGCAGCTCGACACGGCGCTCGACAGCGTGCTGTTCACATTCGGCCGCATGGACGAGGAACTGGCGCGCCGCGGCCCGTGGCTTGCCGGTGCGACCTATTCGCTCGGGGACATTTCCATGCTGGCGATCGTGCACCGGATCACCGAACTGTTCCCCAACCGGCTCGACCGCGCCAAATTCCCGCGCCTTGTGGACTGGTGGGACCGCTCCATGGCGCGCCCGGCCGCGGCCTACGCCTATTCGGACGCGACCGAGGAGACACCGAAACGGCCGCCGACCAAATCCATCGACGGCATCGCCGCATTCCGGGTCGGTTGATTGCGGACGAGCCTTGCGCGATCTTGCGTAAGGACCGGCGGGGAGATTCGGACGATGAGGCGGGGCAACCGGACGTTCGCTCGCATTCTGGTCTGCGCGCTGGCGGCAGCCGCCGCTCCCGCGCTGGCGCAACAGCAGCCGCCCGCGCCGGTGCAGACCGCTCCGCAGCAGACCACCGCGACCTACGAGGACTGGGTGGTCCGCTGCGAGACGCGCGCCGGACCTCCGCCGGCCAAGAACTGCGAGATGGTGCAATTCACCCGCGCGCAGGGCCAGACCGGCGTGCTGACGCAGATCGCCATCGGCAAGCCGGTTCGTGGCCAGCCGATCAAGATCGTGGTGCAGGTGCCGATCGCGGTGTGGCTGCCGACCGGCGTGCGGCTCACCACGGGGGCCAGGGATCCGGGCGTGGCCGCAAGTTTCAAGCGCTGCCTGCCGACCGCATGCTTCGCCGACACCGACGTCAAGGACGACGTGATCAAGCGCTTCCGGTCGTCCAAGGACGCCGGACAGCTTCAATTCAAGGACGTCAATCTGAAGGACGTAGCCCTGCCGGTGTCGTTCAAGGGCTTCAGCGCCGCCTACGACGCACTGGCGAAGGAATAGCCCGCCCGCCCTAACGCACCGAGAACCGCACCGGCACCGTCAGCGCGATGCGCGCCTGCGTCATCGCGGGCGGAAACGGCGGCAGCGGCTGCGCGCGGTCGACCATGGCCAGCGCCTCGCGGTCGAGCTCGGAGTGACCCGAGCTGCGCACGAGACTGCGCCCGACCACGCGGCCGCTGCGGTCCACCGTGAAGCTGACCGCCGCGGTGCCCTGCCCGCCCGTGCCCGCGGGGTAACGCTTGGCGCTCTGCAGCCGCGCCACGACGCGGTC
>VGEP01000008.1 GCA_016869215.1 Alphaproteobacteria bacterium
GCAGCCGCGGCAGGCGCAGCGGCGGCGCTCCTGGCGGCGGGCGCCGCACCCGCACCGGCCTGGATCTGCCCGAGCAGCGCGCCGACCGCGACGGTCTCGCCGTCTTTCGCCGCAATTTCCGCGAGCACACCCGCGGCGGGCGCGGGCACCTCGATGGTCACCTTGTCGGTCTCAAGCTCGACCAGCGGCTCGTCGACCGCGACGGCGTCGCCCGGCTTCTTGAACCAGCGGCCGATGGTGGCTTCAGTGACGGATTCGCCCAGCGTGGGCACGCGGATGTCGGTCATGATTGTTACCTATCGATTTTGCTCCGCTGTCATCGTCCGCGAATGCGGACGATCCGGTAACCATCGGCCTGACATTCCTGCACGGCCTGGGATTACTGGGTCCCCGCTTTCGCGGGGACAACGGCCGTTCGTTATCCCAACGCCTCGTCCATCACCTGCTTCAACTGCGACAGATGCTTCGACATCTGGCCGACCGCGGTCGCCGCCGCCGCCGGGCGGGTGGCGTAGCGGGCGCGGCGATGCCTGGCCTCGATCTGGTTCAGCACCCATTCCAGATAATGCTCGACGAAGTGCCAGGCGCCCATATTGCGCGGCTCTTCCTGGCACCAGACGATCTCGGCCTGTTTGAAGCGCGTGAGCTCCGTCACCAGCGCCTTGCTCGGGAATGGATAGAGCTGCTCGACGCGCAGGATATAGATGTCGTCGATGCCGCGCTTCTCGCGCTCCTCGTAGAGGTCGTAGTAGACCTTGCCGGCGCACAGCACGACACGGCGAATCTTGTCGTCGGCGACGAGCTTGATCTTTTCGTTCGGCAGCAATTGCGCGTCGTCCCACAGCACACGGTGGAACGAAGTGCCGGCGGTCATCTCGTCGATCCGCGACACGGCGCGCTTGTGGCGCAGCAGCGACTTCGGCGTCATCAGGATCAGCGGCTTCCTGATCTCGCGCTTGAGCTGCCGGCGCAGGATGTGGAAGTAGTTCGCCGGCGTGGTGCAGTTCGCCACCTGCATGTTGTCCTCGGCGCACATCTGCAGGAAGCGCTCCAGCCGCGCCGACGAATGCTCCGGCCCCTGGCCTTCGTAGCCGTGCGGCAGCAGGCACACGAGGCCGGACATGCGAAGCCACTTGCGTTCGCCCGAGGACACGAACTGGTCGAACACGACCTGCGCGCCGTTGGCAAAGTCGCCGAACTGCGCCTCCCAGAGCGTCAGTGCATTTGGTTCGGCGAGCGAATAGCCGTACTCGAAGCCGAGCACGGCCTCCTCCGAGAGCATCGAGTTGATGACCTCGTAGCGCGCCTGCTTGTCGCCGACGTAGTTGAACGGCGTGTGGCGATCCTCGTTCTCCTGGTCGTGCAGCACAGAGTGGCGCTGCGAGAACGTGCCGCGCTCGCTGTCCTGGCCCGACAGGCGCACCGGATGGCCTTCCAGCAGCAACGAGCAGAGCGCCAGCGCCTCGGCGGTGGCCCAGTCGATGCCCTCACCGGTCTCGATCGCCTTGGCGCGCGCGTCGAGGAATCGCTGGATGGTTCGGTGGATGTGGAAGCCGTCCGGCACCTTGGTGATCTTGCCGCCGATCGACTTCAGCGTCTCGGCCGCAACGCCGGTGTTGCCGCGGCGCGGATCGTCGCCGGTCGCGGCGGGCTTCATGCCGGCCCAGCGGCCGTCGAGCCAGTCGGCGCTGTTGGGCTTGTAGCTCTGGCTCGCCTCCAGCTCGGCGTCGAGCCGCGCGCGCCAGTCGGCCCGCATTTTCTCGATCTCGCCGTCGGTGACGACGTTCTCGCCGACCAACCGCTTGCCGTAGATTTCCAGCGTCGACGGATGCGAGCGGATCGCCTTGTACATCAGCGGCTGGGTGAACGCCGGCTCATCGCCTTCGTTGTGGCCGAAGCGGCGGTAGCAGAACATGTCGATCACCACCGGCTTCTGGAACCGCTGGCGGAACTCGGTCGCGACCTTCGCGGCATAGACCACCGCCTCCGGATCGTCGCCGTTGGCGTGGAAGATCGGTGCATCGATCATCTTCGCCACGTCCGACGGATAAGGCGACGACCGCGAGTAGCGCGGATAGGTGGTGAAGCCGATTTGGTTGTTGACGATGAAATGCACCGATCCGCCGGTGCGGTGGCCGCGCAGCTCCGACAGCCCGAAGCATTCGGCGATGACGCCCTGGCCGGCAAACGCCGCGTCGCCGGAAATCAGCAGCGGCATCACCATGGTGCGGTCTTCGCGCGTGGCGCCGTGCTGATCCTGCTTGGCGCGCACCTTGCCGAGCACGACCGGGTTGACGATTTCGAGATGCGAGGGATTGGCGGTCAGCGACAAGTGCACCTGATTGCCGTCGAACTCGCGGTCCGACGACGCGCCGAGGTGGTACTTCACGTCGCCCGAGCCTTCGATCTCGTCCGGCGACGACGAGCCGCCCTTGAACTCGTGGAAGATCGCGCGGTGCGGCTTGCTCATCACCTGCGCCAGCACGTTCATCCGGCCGCGATGCGCCATGCCGATGACGATCTCTTTGACGCCGAGCGCGCCGCCGCGCTTGATGATCTGTTCCAGCGCCGGGATCATCGACTCGCCGCCATCGAGGCCGAACCGCTTGGTGCCGGTGAACTTCAGGTCGCAGAACTTCTCGAAGCCTTCGGCCTCGACCAGCTTGTTGAAGATCGCGCGCTTGCCCTCGCGGGTAAAATGAATCTCCTTGTCGCGGCCCTCGATGCGCTCCTGGATCCAGGCTTTCTGCGCCGGATCGGAGATGTGCATGAATTCGACGCCGAGCGTCTGGCAGTAGGTGCGGCGCACGATGGCAAGAATTTCGCGCAAGGTCGCGAATTCGAGGCCGAGCACCTTGTCGAGGAAGATGCGGCGGTCGAGATCGCCCTCCGCAAAGCCGTAGGATCGCGGGTCGAGCTCCTCTTCCCGCTTTTCCGGTTCGAGCCCGAGCGGATCGAGCTTGGCGTGGAAGTGGCCGCGGATGCGGTAGGCGCGGATCAGCATCAGTGCGTGGATGGAATCGCGCGTGGCCTGCTGCACGTCGGCAGCCGAAAGCTCGACGCCCCTGGCCTGCGCCTTGGCGCGGACTTTATCGCCGACGACCTTCTCGACCTCACCCCAGTCGCCGGTGAGTGCTGCGACCAGTTCGCCGTTGGCGTGCGTGAGGCTCGGCATCCGCCACGACGGACCGGACGCGCTTTTCACGACGTCGGCGCGATCGTCCTTCAGGCTTTCGAAAAACGCGCGCCACTCGGCGTCGAGCGAGCCGGGATCGGTCTCAAAGCGGCGATGAAGCTGTTCGATATAGGCGGCGTTGCCGCCATAGAGAAAAGACGTGCGGGCGAAGGCCGCATTCGCGTCCTGGCGAGACATTCTGGCATCCCCTTCGAGGCACTGGCCCCGTGCGGACGGCGCAAAGGCAAGAGAGCCCGCGACCGCCTGCGGTTCGACATATGACCCAGATTTATGACCGCCGAAAGGCTACAAAAGACCTAAGGACTGAATTAGCCCTTCAAAACTTCGACCAGCGTCTTTCCGATCCGGGCCGGGGACGGTGATACCCTGATTCCGGCGGATTCCATTGCCGCTATTTTGGACGCGGCGTCGCCTTTCCCGCCCGCAATGATTGCGCCGGCGTGGCCCATGCGGCGGCCGGGAGGCGCGGTGCGGCCGGCGATGAAGCCGACCATCGGCTTCTTGCGGCCCTTCTTCGCCTCATCCTTGAGGAATTGCGCGGCATCCTCCTCCGACGAGCCGCCGATCTCGCCGATCATCACGATGGCTTCGGTCTTGGGATCGGCCAAGAACAATTCCAAACCGTCGATGAAATCCATGCCCTTCACCGGGTCGCCGCCGATGCCGAGCGCGGTGGTCTGGCCGAGCCCTTCGGCCGAAGTCTGGAACACCGCCTCGTAGGTCAGCGTGCCGGAGCGCGACACGATGCCGACCTTGCCGGGCTTGAAGATCGACGCCGGCATGATGCCGATCTTGCACTCGCCTGCGGTCATCACGCCGGGGCAGTTCGGGCCGATCAGCCGCGACTTCGATCCGCAGAGCGAACGCTTGACCTTGACCATGTCGTTCACCGGGATGCCCTCGGTGATGCACACGATCAGCGCGATGCCCGCTTCGATCGCTTCGGCGATGGCGTCGGCAGCGCCGGGCGGCGGCACGTAGATCACGCTCGCGTCGGCGCCGGTCGCATCCTTCGCCTCCTGCACGGTATCGAACACCGGCAGGTTGAGATGCGTCGAGCCGCCTTTGCCGGGCGACACGCCGCCGACCATCTTGGTGCCGTAGGCCAGCGCCTGCTCGGAATGGAAGGTGCCGTTCTTGCCGGTGAAGCCCTGGCAGATGACCTTGGTGTTACGGTCGATGAGGATGGACATCACGCGGCCTTTTTCACGGCGGCGACGATCTTCTGCGCGGCGTCGTCGAGGTCGTCGGCGGAGGTGACGTTCAGGCCGGACTCGGCGATGATCTTCTTGCCGAGCGCGACGTTGGTGCCTTCGAGCCGCACCACCAGCGGCACCTGAAGGCCCACTTCCTTCACAGCTGCGACAACGCCCTCGGCGATCACGTCGCACTTCATGATGCCGCCGAAAATGTTGATCAGGATGCCCTTCACCTTCGGATCGGAGGTGATGATCTTGAACGCCGCCGCGACCTTCTCCTTCGACGCGCTGCCGCCGACGTCGAGGAAGTTCGCGGGCTCCATGCCGTAGAGCTTGATGATGTCCATCGTGGCCATCGCAAGCCCCGCGCCGTTGACCATGCAGCCGATGGAACCGTCGAGCGCCACGTAATTCAGATCGTACTTCGACGCCTCGATCTCCTTCTCGTCCTCCTCGGTCTCGTCGCGGAGCGCTGCGACGTCGGGGTGGCGGTAGAGCGCGTTGTCGTCGAAGCCGACCTTGGCGTCGAGGCAGAGAAGCTTGCCGTCCTTGGTGACGACCAGCGGGTTGATTTCGAGCAGGCTCATGTCCTTCTCGACGAAGGCCTTGTGCAGATAGGTGAGCAGCGGGCTCATCTGCTTCTGCAGGTCGGCGTCGAGGCCGAGCGCCCTGGACAGCCGCCGCACGTGGTGCGGACAGATGTTCGCCGTCGGGTCGATGGAGATGGTGACGATCTTTTCCGGCGTGTCGTGCGCCACCTGCTCGATGTCCATGCCGCCTTCGGTCGAGGCCACGACCGCGATCCGTGCGGTGGCGCGGTCGACCAGCATCGAGAGGTAGAACTCCTTGGCGATGGCGCAGCCTTCCTCGACGTAGAGGCGGTTGACCTGCTTGCCCTTGGGGCCGGTCTGGTGCGTGATCAGCGTCGCGCCGAGCAGCCGCGCGGCTTCCTTCTTCACGTCGCCGATCGACTTCACCACCTTCACGCCGCCGGCCTTGCCGCGGCCGCCGGCGTGGATCTGCGCCTTCACCACCCACACCGGGCCGCCGAGCTTTTCGGCGGCCTTGACCGCTTCGTCGACGCTGAACGCGGGCAGACCGTTGGACACCGGGACGCCGAACGACCGCAGCACCGCCTTGGCCTGGTACTCGTGGATGTTCATGCGCCCCCGCTACTCCACCGCCGATTTCCAGGCGGTCTTATCGTTTGCCCAAGTCCGGTGCGATCTTCTGGCAGGCGTCGACCAGCGACTTCACCGCGCCGGCCGACTTCTCGAACATGTCGTGCTCGGAGCCCGTGAGCTCCAGTTCGACGATGCGTTCGACGCCCTTGGCGCCGATCACCACAGGCACGCCGACGTAAAGATTCTTGATGCCGTATTCGCCGTTGAGCCACGCCGCGCACGGCAGCACGCGCTTCTTGTCGCGCAGATAACTTTCGGCCATCGCCACCGCCGACGACGCCGGCGCATAGAACGCCGAGCCGGTCTTGAGCAGGTTGACGATCTCGGCGCCGCCGTTGCGGGTGCGGTCCATGATCTCGTCGACGCGCTTCTGCGTGGTCCAGCCCATGCGCACGAGATCGGGCAGCGGAATGCCGGCGACCGTCGAGTAGCGCACCATCGGCACCATCGTGTCGCCGTGGCCGCCGAGCACGAACGCGCTCACGTCTTCGACCGACACGTTGAACTCGTCGGCGAGGAAGTAGCGCAGCCGCGCCGAATCGAGCACGCCCGCCATGCCGACCACCATGTTGCGCGGCAGGCCGCAGGCTTTCTGCAGCGCCCACACCATGGCGTCGAGCGGATTGGTGATGCAGATGACGAAGGCGTTGGGCGCGTATTTCTTCAGGCCGGCGCCGACCTGGTCCATCACCTTGAGATTGATGCCGAGCAGATCGTCGCGGCTCATGCCGGGCTTGCGCGGCACGCCCGCGGTAACGATGCAGACGTCGGCGCCTTCGATCGCCTCGTAGGCGTTGACGCCCACCATCCGCGAGTCGAAGCCCTCGACCGGCGACGACTGCACGAGGTCGAGCGCCTTGCCCTGCGGAATGCCTTCCGCGATGTCGAACAGCACGACGTCGCCGAGTTCTTTCAGGCCGATGAGATGAGCGAGCGTTCCGCCGATCTGGCCCGCGCCGATCAACGCAATCTTGTTACGCGCCATTTTGGAAATTCCTTCGGAAGATCCCGCCGGAGTCGGCGGGTAGCGCGGTGGTTAACTTTTTCGGCGGTGCCGTTCAAGTCGTGCGGACCAATTGGCTCCGACATCGATTATGACATTCATAATACATTATATCAGCGATTTTATGCCGGTTCTCGGAAAAGTTTGCGACCGACGCCAACTATGCTGCGGTGCGAAAACATTTGCCGTTTGGCGCGCCGGGCCGCGCATCTCTCGGCCGCCTTTCCGGCTGCGTCACCTCGCCGCTGAGTTCACGGGCGGTGGGCCGCGCCACGGCGTTCGCGCCACATGAAACATCGCCGGCAACGCGCGTACACGCGCAATATTCGGCGCGACTCGGCAGACATGGTTCGCGAGAACGGGAGCGCCTGTGGCCGCGTGTGTTGCTGCACGTCTGCCGCTGGCCGCGTTGCCGCTGAATGCCGGCGGCTATAACCTCGCCCGCAATCACAACAACAAGCATGCCCTCAACCTCCAGGGAGGCGAACGTGAAACTCTTAGGGACTTTCACGGTGGCAGTCATTTCGGCGGCGCTTGCCGCAGGCGCCGCTCACGCTCAGAGCTATCCGTCGCAGAACATCAAGCTGATCGTGCCCTTCGTTCCCGGCGGGCCGGTCGATGCGCTTGCCCGCGTGGTCGCGCAGCCGCTGCAGGCGCGGCTCGGGCAGACCATCGTCATCGAGAACCGTTCGGGCGGCGGCACCACCATCGGAGCGAAGGCCGTCGCGACGGCGGAGCCGGACGGCTATACGCTGCTCATTCTCGGCCCCAACCTGACCTACTACCCGGTGCTGTTCCCCAAGATCGATTTCGATCCGGCGAAGGCTCTGACCCCGGTCGCGACGCTCGTGACCTGGTCGCACGTGTTCGCGGTCGCGCCGTCGCTTCCGGTCAAGACGGCGAAGGAACTGGTGGAGCACGCCAAGGCCAACCCCGGCAAGCTCGCGTTCGGCTATGGCCAGGCCACCATGCCGCACATTCTGGGAGAGGCGTTCATCCAGGCCGCGGGCGTCGACATCACGCGCGTGCCTTACCGCGGCGGCGAAGGCGCGCGCGCCGATCTGCTCGGCGGTCGCATCCACGTCAACGTCGCGCCGGTGCCGCAGCTTCTGCCGCTGGTGCGCGACGGCAAGATCCGGCCTATCGCCTACACCGGGCCGAAGCGCAGCCCCGACCTGCCGGACGTTCCGACCATGGCCGAGAGCGGCTTCCCGCAGGTCGGATACAATCCGGATGTGTGGATGGGAATCTTTGCGCCGGCGGGAACGCCAAAGGCCGTCGTGGACAAGCTGAACGCCGCGATCGCCGCCACGATGAGGTCCGCCGAGATGGCGCCCGCACTCAAGCGCTTCGGCTACGAGGCCAGGATCACGACGCCGGCGGAGTTTGCGGCGTTCTTTGCGTCCGAAATGAAGCGCTGGCCGCCGATCCTGATCAAGACGGGACTAAAGGCGCAGTGAAGTCACCGCCGCTGCGCGCCCGACGGGCGCGCAGCGAAGGACATCGCGAAGCGTTCGACGTTTCAAATTCCCGGCAATGCAACCACGGGCCTGCTCGACGTGGTTGGATGGCTCAGCGGATTACGCCGCCCCCCGATGGCGCGGCGGGAGCCGCCGCCGGGGAGCCAGCCGGTGCCGGTCCCTGGTTGGCGAAACCGTGGCTGCTCCCAAGGATGCCGGTGCTGAATGGGCCGCGAACGGGGCCGCCGGCGGGATCGCGCACCGGTGGCACCGCGATCTTGCCGCCGGTCTTGTTTGCCGATCCCCCGCCCGAGTCCTTGACGCAGTTATCGAACTGCTTGTCGCATGTTCGCGACGAACAGCGGAATGCGTCCTCGACCTTTTCGTAGCGTTCGATGCAGCGGCGGACGCAACTGCCATGCTTATCCTGGCAGGCCGTGATCAATTTCTTGGCCGCGACCGGCCCCGCGGCGAATTGCGACACCAGAACGCCGGCAACCGCCAGCAACGCAGCGCCGACGATCGAGCGCCGAGCGATGAGACGACGACTCACGACAGCATCTCCCTGGATGCTTGCCGGCGCACAGCGCGCCGGAATGCTGCCCGGGCTTATGCCGATGGCTGCGAACCGGCGCGTCCGCCGATCGATGGACGGCGAATTCACGAATCCGTGAACGGGCCGCTGCGCGCCTGACGGGCGCACAACGGCCGACACAGGTCGCTCAGCGTTTCGAAGTTCTACCGGATGATGCCGCCACCAGCCGAGGGCGCAGACGGAGCGGGCGCCGCCGAGCCGGTGGCCGACGGTCCTTGCGACGCAAAGCCGCCGGGGCCTTCGAGAATGCCGGGCGACGAGAGCGCCTTGGTGCCGCCGGTGTTCACAATGGCCGTCAGCACGCCGTGGACATCGGACCTTTGCGGATGGCTCTTGTCCGGCACCTCGCCGACGCATTCGCCGCCCGGCTTGCAGGTGACGGACGTGCCCTTGCTTTTGTTTTCGCAGCCGTAGCGGCCGCCGGTGCTCCAACTGATGCCGCCGACGGCTCGGCAAGCCGCCCTGACCTGGTCCGGCTGAAAAAGGCCGCTCAGCTTGACTTCCTTGGCGTGCGCGAACGAGACGGCGCACAGCGCCGCTGCGGAGAGCATGGAGAGCGTCAGGATATTGCGCATGGATGTTTCCTCTGGATTGTGTGGATGGATCGATGGCTCAGCGGATGATGCCGCCGCCGCTCGAAGCCGGCGCAGCCGGCGCGGGCGCCGCCGCGCCGGCAGGCGACGGACCTTGCGTCGGGAGGCCCTGCGTAGCGCCGAGGATGCCGGTGCTAAACGGCCCGCTGCTGTGGTGGCCGCCGACCCCGCCCGTCGGACTGCCGCCATCAGGCTTTGAATTCTGGACGCTTGGGCCTTCAGCGTCGGCGATGCATCGATTGTACTGCGGATTGCAAGTCCGATAGATGCAAGCAGGATAGTCTTTGTATCTTCGGGCGCACCGTTCCGTGCACCGGTTAAATCTGGCCAGACACTGTTCAGGAGTTCGCGCGGCGGCCGCCGCGGGCTCAATGGTGTACGGCGATGTGATCGACATGAGGCCAGTCAGCACCGCGGCGAACGCAACGGGACGCCGCAACGATTCGAATTTGGACTTCAGTTTCATGGGTCTTCCTCCTCGGAAACCCTTCCCGGCGCACCATGCGCCGCCCACCATGGGCGCATCAGTGCCAAGGGCGGGCCGCGAAAAAGTCCACCGAACGGTTGACCCCGCGCAGGTGCGCGCGGCAGCCGAAAGCGGCTTTCTGTCAACGGTTTGAAGAAAACTTCGCGAGACGCGGCGGTATCCCGCTCAGGTCTCGACGATGCCTTCGCTGGAGCCGCCGGCGGCGGAATCGCGCCGACCATGAGGGAGCGCGAGATACGACTGCGACCGCATCTCGATCAGCCGCGAGGCGGTGCGCCTGAACTCCGAGGCCTCGTAGCCGTCGCTGGCGGTGTAGAGCGACTCCGGTTCGGCCGCGGCCGACGCGACGAGTTTCACCGAATTCTCGTACAGCGTGTCGATCAGGATGATGAAGCGCTTGGCGGCGTTGCGCTGGTCGAATCCCATCACCGGGATGCGGTCGACGATCAGCGTGTGGAACTCGTGCGCGATGCGCAGGTAGTCGGCCGCCGCGAGCGGCTGCTCGCACAAATCGTGAAAGAAGAACCGCGCCACGCCCATGGCGGCGCGCGGCACGCGCAGCTTGCGGCCCTTCACCGACAGTTCCTGCGGCATGCCGCTCGCGCTGCCGACAAGCCGCCGCCAGGCATCGTCGAGCGCAGCGGTGGCCGCGTCGTCGTCAGGCACGTGCCAGACCTTCTGTCCCGAAAGCTTTTCCAGCCGGAAGTCGGTGCGCGCGTCGAGCCGCACCGCATCCATGCGCTCGCCGATCAGATGGATAAACGGCAGGAACAGCGCGCGGTTAAGCCCGTCCTTGTAGAGCTCCTCCGGTGCGACGTTCGACGTCGCGACCACGACGACGCCCAATTCGAGCAGCCGCGTGAACAGCCGGCCGAGGATCATCGCGTCCGCGATGTCGGTGACGTGAAACTCGTCGAAGCAAAGCAGCCAGCTTTCCTCGGCGATCTCGTCCGCCGTCAGCCTGATCGCGTCCTCGCCTGAAATCTCGCCGGTCTTGAGCTTCTGGCGGAAGACGCGCACGCGCTCGTGCACGTCGGCCATGAACTCATGGAAATGCGCGCGGCGCTTGCGGACCACCGGACTCGCTTCGAAGAACAGATCCATCAGCATGGTCTTGCCGCGGCCGACGTCGCCGAACACGTAGAGCCCCTTGGCCGCTTCGCCGCGCTTGCCGTTGCCGAACAGCCAGCCGACCGGCGTGGCGCGGCGCGCCAGCCGGTGCGTCGCGACGCGTTGCTCCAGATCGACGAGCTTTGCCAGCAGCGTTTCCTGCGCCGGGTCGCGCTCGACTTTCTTGAGGACGACAAGCGCCTCGTAGAGTTCTCTGGCGGACATGGGCCTGGAATGGAGCCGGGTGGGGGTGCGGCAGAGCGTAATGGAGCCGATTTAGCCACCGGTTAAGCGCTCCATTGGCGGCGGGCAAGGCGCGTAAGACCGGGCGAGCCATCCGGACCCGGACATGCCTGTAATGCAAAATGTGCTGTTAAATTAGTTGGTTAGAAAAACGCCGGGCAATGTCGCAGGCTTGTCAAATTTATGCTGCATCGCAACATTATCGTCGATTCGCGGCTTGGCCATGGATGGCCCGACCGCCAGGGATGGAAATCCACGGAGGTCTTTGGACGGTCAACGTCAGGAGACCCGCAATGTCCGAACACCTCGCCGACGGCAGCGTCATCCGGAAACTCTGGATCGCGGAAGCCGGCCGTTATCGCGATCACCTGCTGCGCCTCGACACCGAAAGCCGCCACAGCCGATTCGGCGGCGGCGTGTCGGACGATTTTATCGAACGCTACGTCCGCACGACATTCCCGCTGAACGCCGCGGTGCATGGATTCTTCGCCGACGGCGTGCTGCGGGGCGCGGCCGAACTGCGGCCGCTCGGGCCCGGCTTCGCCACTGAGGCCGAGGCCGCCTTCAGCGTCGAGTCGCCCTGGCAGAGCCACGGCGTCGGCTCGATTCTGCTCGGGCGCACCCTGCTGGCCGCGCGCAATCGCGGCATCAAGACGCTGCACATGGCCTGCCTCGCCAACAACCGCCGCATGCAGGAGCTGGCGCGCAAGTTCGCCGCCGAACTGACGTTCGATTTCGGCAGCGTGATCGGCGAGGTCGAGGCGGCGCGGCCCACGCCGATGTCGGTGTTGCGTGAATTCGTCGCCGACGGCTGCGGATTCGCCACTGCCGTTCTTGACGTGCATTCCCGGATGCTGACCGCGTCCATAGGCGCCGCAGGACGGCGTTAACCATTGCGTTAACGAAGTAGCTGGGATTGGCGGCTACCTTGCGTCCCGACGGTGGGAGTAAGGGGTGCAGCCATGGCGGTGGTCCACGCGGCCGAGTTTCGCGTTCTGGGTCCGGCGGCGATCGAGGACTACCACGCCCATCTGATGCGGATGGACCGGGCGAGTTGCCTGCCCGCCCTCGACGACCGCGGTATCGACGGTCATTGCCTCGGCCTGGTTTCGTCGGGCGCGATCCTGATCGGCGCGTTCGTGAAGGGCGTGATGCGCGCCGCAGCCGAGATCGTGCCCGACCGGACCGCGCGGCGCGGCGACGCCGCGATCACCGTCGAGGACGGCTTCCAGGACCGCGGCTTCGAGCGCGAACTGACCGCGATGGCAATCGACGAGGCCAAGCGGCATCACCTCAGCGAGTTGCGCGTCAACGAGCAGACCGCGACGCGGTGCTACCGGATTCCGGTTATGGAGCTGCACACTTACGCGCGCGCATGATCTTGTCCGAAAGCCGGTTCCCACCCCGGATCAAGTCCGGGGCAGGCTTTTCGGGATCATGCGTTACGCAGCCAGGGGATAAGCCGCCTCGACCACATACGGCCCGCCGCCGACCGAGCTGCGCGACGAGAACAGCACAAAGCGCGACACCGGAAACGGCGCGGTTCGAAACCCGCCGCGCGCGGTCAGGTAGTCGGCCACCTCCCGGCTCGACGATTCGCGCAGCCGCGCCAGCGTGACGTGCGGCGTGTACTTGCGGCCCTCGGGCTCCAATCCCATGCGCTGCATCAGCCGCTCGTGCTCGGCCTGCAATTCCATCATCGCCGGAGTCTGGGCGATGGTCGCGACCACCGCACGCGGCTTGCGCCCGCCGAACGACGACAGCCCGTCGAGCTGCAGCGAGAATTCGCGCCGCCGGACCTGATCGAGCATGTCGGCGACCTCATGCGCCAGCGCATCGTCGACGTCGCCGATGAAGCGCAGCGTCACATGATAATTTTCGGGGTCGATCCAGCGCGCGCCCGGCAGCCCGCCACGCAGGAACGACAGCGACTGGCCGATATCGGCGGGGACTTCCAGACCTGTAAACAAGCGCGGCATTTCGGAACCTTGGTTTCGCCCAGGGCGAGCGAATCGCGACAATTTCTCAATTAGGCACGTGCGTTGCCGTCATGACAACGGCATGTCACGCGCCGCGCCTGGCGCGAATTCGCGCCACCAGCTTCTCCACCTCGGGCAACATCCGCCGGACGATCTCGTCCACGCCGGCAGCGTTCGGATGCATGCCGTCGGCAAGATTGAGCTTGGCGTTTGCGGCGACGCCTTCGAGAAAAAACGGATAGAACGCAACGCCGTGCTTGGCGGCCAGCGCCGGAAAGATCGCGTTGAACGCGCGCGCGTAGTCCGGCCCCATGTTCGGCGGCGACAGCATCCCGCAAAGCAAGACCTCGATGCCGCGCGCTTTGAGTTTGCCGATCGTCTCGTCCAGCGCGGCTTGCGTGACCTTGGGCTCGATGCCGCGCAGCACGTCGTTGGCGCCAAGCTCCAGGATCACGGCGTCGGTGCCGTCCGGCACCGACCAATCGAGCCGCGACAGCCCGCCGGTGCTGGTGTCGCCGGAAACGCCCGCGTTGGCGATCTCCACCGCAAGGCCCTTGGCGCGCAGCGCCTGCGCGAGCCTGGCCGGAAAGGCGTCTGCGGCCGGTAGCTGGTAGCCCGCCGTCAGCGAATCGCCCAGCGCCACGATCCTGACCGGCTTGTCGGCGGCCGCTGCCGCGAAAACACCCGGAAATGCGGCAAAACACAGCACCAGCGCCGCGGCGGCAAGCCGCTGGACCTGACGGGCAAGCTTCCCATATGAGCGGGGCGGCAAAGCGCGGAGCGGGCTGGCAACAATCCCCATGAACGACACCTCGATCGCGGCAGCCCCGGCCATCTCGCTGTCCGGGGTCAATCTTTCGTTGGGACGCGGCGCGGCCCGGGTTCATATCCTCAAAGACATCGATCTGCATATAGGCAGGGGCGAGGCGGTCGGCCTGGTCGGACCTTCAGGTTCCGGCAAGACGACGCTGCTGATGGTGATGGCGGGCCTCGAACGGGCCGATTCCGGCTCGATTGCCGTTGCGGGCGCCGACCTTCGCGCACTGGACGAGGATGCGCTGGCGCGCTTTCGCGGCCGCAACGTGGGCATCGTCTTCCAGTCCTTCCACCTGATCCCGACCATGACCGCGCTGGAGAACGTCGCGGTCCCGCTGGAGCTGGCCGGCGATCCCAACGCCCACCGCCGCGCCCGCGACGAACTCGCGGCCGTCGGCCTTGCCGAGCGGCTCAACCACTACCCAGCGCAGCTCTCCGGCGGCGAACAGCAGCGCGTGGCTCTGGCGCGCGCGCTCGCGCCCAATCCTGCGATCCTCGTTGCCGACGAGCCGACCGGAAACCTGGACGAGGACACCGGCCGGCAGGTGATCGAGCTGATGTTCGCGGGCCACGTCGAGCGCGGCACCACGCTGGTGCTGGTGACGCACGACAACACACTGGCGCAGCGTTGCGACCGGATCGTGCGCCTGCGCTCGGGCCGCGTCGAACAGGCGCACGCGGCGGTGCCGGCATGAGCCTCGTCACAGAACGCACCGGTCCGCTGACGCTGCGCTTCGCGCTCCGCGAGTTGCGGGGCGGACTGAGCGGCTTCTACGTCTTCATCGCTTGCATCGCGCTCGGCGTCATGACCGTCGCCGGAGTGGGTTCGTTTTCCGAGAGCCTGACCGCGGGGCTTGCGCGCGAAGGCCGCGTGATCCTGGGCGGCGACCTGTCATTCTCGCTGATCCAGCGCGAAGCGACCGACGAAGAAAGAAACTTCCTGCACAGCCGCGGCGACTTGTCGGTCGCGGCGACCATGCGCGCGATGACGCGCACCGCCGACGGCCGCAGCGCGCTGGTCGAGCTGAAGGCGGTCGACGGTGCCTATCCGCTGTACGGCGCCGCCGGACTGGAGCCCACCATGCCGCTCGCGCAGGCGCTGGCGCGGCGCGACGGCGCGTTCGGCGCCGCGGTCGATTCCGCATTGCTCGCCCGGCTCGACCTCAAGCCCGGCGCGCGGCTGACGATCGGCGCAGCCAATATCGAACTGACCTCCGTGATCCGGTCGGAGCCCGACAAGCTTGCGGGCGGCATCGGATTCGGGCCGCGCATGATCGTGAGCGAGGAGGCACTGCGTGCGACCGGCCTGGTGCAGCCGGGGAGTCTCGTGCGCTGGCACTATCGCCTGCGCGTGCCCGGCGGCAGCGACCGCGCCGCCGACGCAATCCTTGCTGCGGCCAAAACGCAATTGCCGGACGCCGGCTGGCAGGTGCGGACCCGCAACAACGCCTCGCCGCAGCTCGAACGCAACGTCGAGCGCTTCACCCAGTTCCTGACGCTGGTGGGCCTCACGGCGCTGCTGGTGGGCGGCGTGGGCGTGGCCAACGCCGTCAAAAGCCACCTCGACCGCCGCAGCGACGCCATCGCCACCATGAAGGCGCTGGGCGCGACCGGCGGCCGGGTGTTTGCGCTGCACCTGACGCAGGTGCTGATGCTGGCGTCCATCGGTTCCGCGATCGGGCTTGTCGTCGGCGCAGCCCTGCCGTTTGCGATCGCCGCCGCGTTCGGCGCGATCCTGCCGCTGCCGATTGCGCCGGCGCTGCATACGGGCCAGCTCGCCGTGGCCTTCGGCTATGGACTGCTGACCGCCGTCGCCTTTGCAATCTGGCCGCTCGGACGCGCGCACGACGTTCCGGTTTCGGCGCTGTTCCGCGACGCGGTCGCGCCCGAGCGCAGCATTCCACGCCTGCGCTATGCCGCAGCGGCCGCAACCGTGATCGCCGTTCTTGCGGGCGTGGCTGTGCTGCTCGCCTATGACCGCAGGATCGCCATGGTCTTTGTCGGCGCGGCCGCCGCCGTGTTTCTGGCGCTGCGTCTGGTCGCCGTCGTGCTCATGGCCGCGGCGCGGCGCGCGCCGCATTCGCGCGGCACCGCCTGGCGGCTCGCCATCGCCAACATCCATCGGCCGGGCGCTCTGACCCCGACCATCGTGCTGTCGCTGGGCCTGGGGCTCGCGCTGCTCGTGACGGTCACGCAAATCGACGGCAACCTGCGGCGGCAGTTCCAGGCGGCGCTGCCGGACAAGGCGCCGTCGTTCTTCTTCGTCGATATCCAGTCCGCAGACGCATCGAAGTTCGATGCGTTCGTGCAGGCCCAGGCGCCGCAGGCGCGGCTGGAGCGGGTGCCGATGCTGCGCGGACGCATCATGGCCGCCAACGGCGTGCCGTCGGAACGGCTCAAGGCGCCACCAAGCGCGACGTGGGTCCTGCAGGGCGATCGCGGCATCACCTATGCCAGCGAGGTTCCGGCCGGGTCCCGGCTGGTCGAGGGAAATTGGTGGAGCGGCGACTACCGCGGCCCGCCGCTGGTCTCGCTGGAGAAGAAGATCGCCGACGGGCTCGGCCTCAAGATCGGCGATCCGATCACGGTCAACGTGCTCGGCCGCAACATCACGGCCAACATCGCGAACTTCCGCAGCGTGGACTGGCAGAGCCTCGGCATCAATTTCGTGCTGGTGTTTTCGCCGGGTACGTTCTCGGGCGCACCGCACACACATCTTGCAACGCTGACCTATTCCGGCGGCAGCTCGGCCGCGGAGGAGACCGCGATGCTCAAGGCGGTGGCCGGCGCGTTCCCGGCGGTCACCACGGTGCGGATCAAGGACGCGCTCGATGCGGTCGGCGACCTTGTGCGCAATCTGATCGTGGCGATCCGCGGCGCGAGCGTCGTGGCGCTGATCGCGGCGGTGCTGGTGCTGGGCGGCGCGCTTGCGGCCGGTCACCGGCATCGGGTCTACGATGCGGTCGTGCTCAAGACGCTCGGCGCAACGCGGCGGCGGCTGATCGGAGCGTTTGCGCTCGAGTACCTGCTGCTCGGAACCGCGACCGCGCTGTTCGGCGTCGCCGCCGGTTCCGCGGCGGCATGGATGGTCGTGACCGAGATCATGAACCTGTCGTTCGCCTGGCTGCCCGGACCGGCGCTGGGTGCTGCATTTGGCGCGCTGCTGGTGACGGTGGCCTTCGGACTGGCCGGCACGTTCGCGGCGCTCGGTCATAAGCCCGCGGCGGTGCTCAGGAATTTGTAGGATTCGCGACAAACCGTCGCAGAAACCGTCTGTATTTCAACATCTTAGGGCCCGTCATCCAGCTTGCCCTGCACTATGCTATACATATATTCAAGTCGGCCGCGCGCGCAGTTCCAAATCGGAACTGCGTCGCTGCCAATGAAGTCTTACGGAAGAAGCAGTTCGACAAACCAAATGGGGGTTCGACGATGTCGGACTATGATCGCAGTGTAGCGAATGCGCAGATCGGCCAGACGATGGGTCGCACCGTCGCTGTCGACGAAGGGCTGCGCGCCTACATGCTGCATATCTACAACTACATGGTTCTCGGCCTCGCCATTACCGGCCTGGCCGCGCTTGGCGTCTACATGCTTTCGGTGACCGGCGACATCTCGCAGGCCGCGAAGATCACCCGCGGCGGCGCGGAGGTCGCGGCGCGCATTCCCGGCGGAATGTTCCTCACCCCGGTCGGCCACACGATCTTCGTGAGCCCGCTGAAGTGGGTGATCATGCTGTCGCCGCTGGCGCTGGTGTTCCTGCTGAGCTTCGGCATCGAGCGGCTGCGCCCGGCGATGGCGCAGATCCTGTTCTGGATCTTCGCCGCGCTGATGGGCCTTTCGCTCGGCTCGATCTTCCTGGTGTTCACGCACACCTCGATCGTGCGGGTGTTCTTCATCACCGCCGCATCGTTCGGCGCGCTCAGCCTATGGGGCTACACCACCCAGCGCGACCTATCGGGCTGGGGCTCGTTCCTCATCATGGGGCTGTTCGGCGTGATCCTGGCGAGCCTCGTCAACCTGTTCATGGCGAGCTCGGCGCTGCAGTTCGTGATCTCGGTGGTCGGCGTGATGGTGTTCGCGGGCCTCACCGCCTGGGATACGCAGCGGTTGAAGACCGAGTATCTCTACGGCGCGATGGACGGCGAGACCGCGGAGCGCTCGGCGATCCTCGGCGCACTGTCGCTCTATCTCAACTTCATCAACCTGTTCACGCTGCTGCTCCAGCTCCTGGGCCAGCGCGAGGAATAGACGCAACGCCGCAAGGCGTTCGAATCGAGGCCCCGGCCGCAAGCCGGGGCCTTTCGTTTGCCCGCCGCCGCGAATCCTTAACGTCCTGTAATCTTTGGCGAACCGGCGCGCGCCGGCAGACTGGAAAAGCACCCCTGCGCGCACTAGATTCCGGGCCGGAAGCGCGCAGGCGAAACCGTCCTTGCGCGCCCTGAGTGCCCGGCTCGGCCCGGGCCATGAGAGGGAACGACGATGTCGGAGTTCAATCGGAATGTGACGGCCGCGGGCGGCTATGCCGATCGTGCAGCCGCGATCGACGCGGGCCTGCGCGCGCATATGATCCGCGTCTACAACTACATGGCCGGCGCGGTGGCGCTGACCGGCGTGGTCGCCTGGTTCACGTTCAACGCCGCGGTCACCACCAACGCCGCTGGCGCCTTGGCGCTGACCCCGTTCGGCCAGGCAATTTACGGCGGGCCGCTTCTGATTGTGCTCGCGCTCGGGACGCTGGGACTGGTGTTCTTCCTCAGCTTCCGCATCCACAAGCTGCAATACACGACCGCGTTCACGCTGTTCATGATCTACGCGGCGCTGCTCGGCGTGGTGCTGTCGTCGATCTTCCTGACCTACACCGGCGCTTCGATCACGCGCGTGTTCTTCATCTCGGCGGCCGCCTTCGGCGCGCTGAGCCTTTGGGGCTACACCACCCAGCGCGACCTGACCGGAATGGGCACGTTCCTGATGATGGGCCTGTTCGGGCTGATCATCGCGATGGTTGTGAACCTGTTCCTGAAGAGCTCGGGCCTCGACTTCGTGATTTCCGCCGTAGGCGTGCTGGTGTTCGCGGGCCTCACCGCCTGGGACACGCAGAAGATCAAGGAGATGTACGACGTCAACGACGACGGCACCGTTTCCGGCCGCAAGGCGGTGATGGGCGCGCTGTCGCTTTACCTCGACTTCATCAACCTGTTCCTCATGCTGCTGCGCCTGATCGGCGACCGGAGATAACCCTTCCGCGCCGCCGAGGGAGCGCGGCGTTGAAAAGCCGCGCGACCGAAGGTGTCGGCGCGGTGAGGTAAGACATCAGCGCCCCGGCTTGCCGCCGGGGCGTTTGTTTTTGCTAAAGTTCCGCCATGTCCGACGTATCCATCCGCCCCGCATCCCCCGCCGACATTCCCGCCATCGCCCGCATCTACGGCCAGTCGGTGCTGACCGGCACGGCGTCGTTCGAACTCGAGCCGCCCGACGAGGCCGAAATGCTGCGCCGGATGCGCGCGCTGCTGGACGGCGGATTTCCCTATATCGCCGCCGAGATCGGCGGCGCTGTCGTGGGCTATGCCTATGCCGGCCCGTACCGCACCCGTCCGGCATATCGCTTCACGGTCGAGGATTCGATCTACATCGACCCGGCGGCGCAGCGCCGCGGTGTCGGGCGCGTCCTGCTCAAAAATCTGATCGAGGAATCCACCCGCCGCGGCTTCCGGCTGATGGTCGCGGTGATCGGCGATTCCGCGCAGGTTCCGTCGATCGAACTGCACCGCGCCATGGGCTTCGAGATGGTCGGCACGTTCGAGAATATCGGATTCAAGTTCGATCGCTGGCTCGACAGCGTGCTGATGCAGCTTCCGCTCGGCGAAGGCGCGACGACGAAGCCTACGACGTAGCAACGCGCCCGCGCAGCGTTGCCGGCCGGCATAGCGCCGCAATCGCTCAGACAGTGACCAGCTTCGGTCCCTTGTCGAGCGCCCGCAGCACGCGGTCGAGCTCGTGGCCGCGGCGCACGATCAGGCCGGTTGCGGACACGACGCTGTATGCGCCCTGGCGGCGCGCCAAGCGGGGATTTTTCTCGATCCGGTAGATCGGCACTTCGGAGGAGCGGCGGAACACGGAAAACACCGCACGGTCCCTCATGAAGTCGATGGCGTAGTCCCGCCACTCGCCGGCGGCCACCATGCGGCCGTAGAGATTGAGAATCCGGTCGAGCTCGCGGCGGTCGAAGGTCACTCGGTTTCCGGGGGCGGCTGCTGAACCTGTTCCGCCCCCGGGAAGTTCGCTCGGATCGGTTTCGCCGAACGTCATGCGGCGCCTCCGTTGCTGTCGTCTGGTTATTATGATCGCGCCAGAACCCTGCGTCTGCAAGGGCTTGGCGGCTACCGGCCGCAGGCGCCCGCCAATCACGGATTTGTTAGTCGAATCATAATGCTGCCCAATTTCGGTCAGGCCGATGCCTAGCTGGCGGGTATGATGGCTACAGTTGCCTCAGGCCCGGTCCGGACAGAGTTCCGGATTCCTCAGCCCCCCAGCCCCCCGGGGCTCCGAAGGACCGGGCCAATTGTTTCGCGTACGGTTCAATCCCCCAACGCTTAAAGGCCGGCTTCACCGCCGGCCTTTTTTTATCGTTCGGCGGCGAGTCGGATTTCGGTCAGCGGCGGAGCGCGATCTGCGCCGCGCCGAGCATGGACTTCGGCGCACCGGCGGCACCGGTCTGCACGACCACGGCAGCCGCATCGACCGTGTCGGTCTGAACGTCCTTGAGCGGCACCTGGTAGGTCTCGGCCTTGCCGTGCCAGTCGCCGAGCTTGATCCAGCGCCGCACCACGTTGCTGTACGTGACGGTGTGGCCGCGGTTCTCGCCTTTTCCGATCGTCACCGGAACCGTGCGCGACATCGGGCAGAGCCAGACCTCCGCCGTGCCTTGCCCATCGGTGGCTGCGGCGACGCTCACCGTCATCGTATCGCCGGACACCGCAACCGTGACCGGAACGACAAGCGTTCCCGCCTGCTGGCGCGTCTGGCGGATCGCGCGCTCGATCGCCGACTTGTCGCTGCCGAGCGCATGCACCGCGCCGTTGACCACGGCTTGCGGCGTATAGACCTGCCGGTCGCCGCGCACTTTGGCGTAGGCGCGTTGGCGATTGGTGTGACCGGCGACCGCCAGCGTATCTTTCCAGCCGAGATAATCCCAGTAGTCGACGGCAAGGCTGAGCGCGATCACGGTGCGATCGCGCGTGTATTCGGTGAGCAGCTTGTCGGCCGGCGGACACGACGAGCAGCCCTGGCTGGTGAACAGCTCGATCACTGCGCGGGGCTCGGCGCGCGCAACATCGCCGAACGCCAGCGCAACGCACGCCAAGGCAAGCGAGGATGCGGCCCGGACATGAATCATGGCAATCGTTCCTGCCTCGTCCGCCCCGCCAAGCCGCCGTTATCCGGCTTGGCTGTCATAACGAGGCCGTCCATCACCTGCCACTCACTTCGCGGTGAGGCGGCGGGCCCGAACGCGCCGGGCCCGGCCGTCATGCCGCGAGATGGCGCAGGACGTACTGCAGGATCCCGCCGTTCTTGAAATAATCCAGCTCGTCGTAGGTATCGATGCGGCAGATCAGCGGCACCCGCTTCAGCCCGCCGTCGGCCGCGACGATTTCCGCCATCAGGCGCTGCCGCGGCTTCAACTCGCCGTGCAGCCCGCGGATGGTGACCTGCTCGCTGCCCTTAAGCCCGAGCGTCTGCCACGACGTGCCCTCTTCGAAGCACAGCGGCATCACGCCCATGCCGATCAGGTTGGAGCGGTGGATGCGCTCGAACGACTGGGTGATGACAGCGCGCACGCCGAGCAGCACTGTGCCCTTGGCGGCCCAGTCGCGCGACGAGCCGGTGCCGTATTCCTTGTTGGCGAAAATCACGAGCGGCACGCCCTCGGCCCTGTACTTCATGGCCGCGTCGTACATCGTCATCTGCTTCTTGTCGGGATAGTGGAGCGTCACACCGCCTTCGACACCCGGCACCATCTGGTTCTTGATGCGGATGTTGGCGAAGGTGCCGCGCATCATCACTTGGTGATTGCCGCGCCGCGTGCCGTACTGGTTGAAGTCCTTCGGGCGGACCTGATGGTCGCGCAGGTATTCGCCCGCCGGGCTCGCCTCCTTGATCGATCCCGCCGGCGAGATGTGGTCGGTGGTGATCGAGTCGAGGAACAGGCCGAGGATGCGGGCGTCGACGATGTCCTCGATCGGACGCTGGCGCTTCTCCATGCCATCGAAATACGGCGGGTTCTGCACGTAGGTCGAGCGGTCGTCCCACGGGAACGTCAGGCTGCTCTTGACCGGAATCTTGGCCCAGGCCGCGTCGCCCTTGAATACGTTGCCGTACTTCTTGGCGAACACCTGCTTGGTGATGCACTGCCGGATGACCGAATTGATCTCGCGGCTGGTCGGCCAGATGTCCTTGAGGAAGACCTTCTTGCCCTTCTTGTCGACGCCGAGCGGCTGCTTGGCGAGATCGACGTACATCGAGCCCGCGATGGCGTAGGCCACCACCAACGGCGGCGACGCGAGATAATTGGCGCGCACGTCGGCGTTGACCCGGCCTTCGAAGTTACGGTTGCCCGACAGCACCGCGGCGGCGACCAGATCGTTGTCGTTGATCGCGTCGGATATCTCCTCCGGCAGCGGGCCGGAATTGCCGATGCAGGTGGTGCAGCCGAACCCGACCAGGTTGAAGCCGAGAGCGTCGAGGTCCTTCTGCAGACCCGACTTCTCGTAGTAGTCGGCGACCACCTGCGAACCCGGCGCGAGCGAAGTCTTCACCCAGGGCTTCACCGTCAGGCCCTTGGCGAAGGCCTTCCGCGCCAGCAGGCCCGCGGCGACCATCACGCTCGGATTGGAGGTGTTGGTGCAGGAGGTGATCGCGGCGATGACGACGTCGCCGTGACCGAGGGTGAAATCGCGGCCCTCGACCTTCACGCGGGCGTGGCCGCTGGCCTTCTGGAATTCTTTCTCGAACGAGGTCGCCAGCGACGGATGGAGATCGAACACATCCTTGCCGCCGCCGTCGCTCGCCTTGTTGAACTCCTTGTCCATCGCGTTGACGAAGTTGGATTTCGCTTCCTTCAACGGCACGCGGTCCTGCGGGCGCTTCGGGCCCGCAAGCGAGGTCTCGACGCTGTTGAGGTCGAGCTTCAGCACGTCGGTGAAAATCGGGTCCAGCGTGCTCTTGGTGCGGAACATGCCCTGCGCCTTGGCGTAGGCAGCGACCAGTTCGATGCGCGCCGGCGTGCGGTTGGTGTCGGTGAGATATTCCAGGGTGTCGTCGTCGATCGGGAAGAAGCCGCAGGTCGCGCCGTACTCGGGCGCCATGTTGCCGATGGTGGCGCGGTCGGCGATGGTCAGCCCGGCGAGGCCGGGGCCGAAGAACTCGACGAATTTTCCGACCACGCCGCGCTTGCGCAGCATCTGCGTGACGGTGAGCACGAGGTCGGTCGCGGTGACGCCTTCCTTGAGCTTGCCGGTCAGCTTGACGCCGATCACCTCCGGCAGAACCATCGAATAGGGCTGGCCTAGCATGGCGGCCTCGGCCTCGATACCGCCGACGCCCCAGCCGAGCACCGACAGGCCGTTGACCATCGTGGTGTGCGAGTCGGTGCCGACCACAGTGTCGGGATAGGCGACTTCGAGCGTCTGCTCCTTGCCATCGGCCTTCACCTTGCCGGGCGCGTTCCAGACCGTCTGCGACAGGTATTCGAGATTGACCTGGTGGCAGATGCCGGTGCCGGGCGGCACCACGCGGAAATTCTCGAACGACTTCTGCGCCCACTTCAGAAACTTGTAGCGCTCCTGGTTCTGCTTGTACTCCTCCTCGACGTTCTTCTTGAACGCGTCCTTGGTGCCGAAGAAGTTGACCGCGACCGAATGGTCGACCACGAGATCGACCGGCACCAGCGGATTGATCTTCTTGGCATCGCCGCCGAGCGCATCCATCGCATCGCGCATCGCCGCGAGATCGACCACCGCTGGGACACCGGTGAAGTCCTGCATCAGCACGCGCGCCGGACGGAACGGAATGTCGCGGTCGGAGGTCTTGGTCTTCAGCCATTGCGCGAAGGCCTGGATGTCCTCCTTGGTGACCGTCCGCCCGTCTTCGTGGCGGAGCATGTTCTCCAGGAGCACCTTCAGCGAGAACGGCAATCGGGAGATGCCCTTGAGGCCGTTCTTTTCGGCGATGGGCAGGCTGTAATAGGCGTAGGTCTTGCTGCCGACCTTGAGCGTCTTGCAGCACTTGAAGCTGTCGAGCGATGTCATCGTGGCGGGTTCCATCCCAGGGGCACGGGAGCCTCCAGAGGTTCCGGTCTAACCCATTGCCAGAACACGCTTTCGGCCCCCCGGGCCGCGAACGGGCGCACACCATTTGGGGCGCCGCGCGGCCAGTGGGCTTATAAGGGCTTTTTGAACGCGCTGCTAGATTAGCGGTTTGCTAAACAGGCGCGGACCGGCGGCGGGACGGGGGCTGCATTGCGAGTCGTTCAGGGCTGTTATTCGCACCTATCCCCGGCGGGGGCGTGACCCGTGGCGCAGGTCCAGCTCGAAGGCAGCGGATTGACCTGCGTCCGCGGGGGCAGGGAGGTGTTCTCGGGCCTCAATTTCGCGGTCGGCGGCGGCGAAGCCCTGCTGGTCACCGGCCGCAACGGAGCCGGCAAGTCCTCGCTGCTGCGCATGGTCGCGGGCCTGGTCCGAATCGCCGCCGGCCGGATGGGGCTGACCGGCGGGGACCCGGAGCGGACCATCCCCGAACAGGCGCACTACCTCGGCCATCAGGACGCCCTGAAGCCGTCGCTGACGGTGGCGGAAAACCTGGAATTCTGGAGCCGGTATCTGGGCGGCGCGGGCGGCGCCATGCCGGCGCTGGCCGCCGTCGGCCTGGACAGCCTGGCCGAGCTGCCCGCGGCTTACCTGTCCGCCGGTCAGCGGCGGCGGCTTTCGGTTGCCCGGCTCGTCGCCGTCCGGCGGCCGATCTGGCTGCTCGACGAGCCGACCGCAGCGCTCGACCGGCAAGCTCAGGAACGGCTGAGCCTGCTCATGCGCGAGCATCTGGCGTCGGGTGGCCTGATCGTCGCCGCCACCCACGGACCGGTCGGGCTCGACAACGCGCGCGAACTGCGGCTCGGAGCCGCCGCATGAGCGCGCTCGCCGCCCTGTTCGTCCGGGAAGTCAGGCTCGCCGTGCGCGTCGGCGGCGGTGGCGGCATCGGCGCCCTGTTCTTCCTGATCGTGGTCGTGCTGACGCCCTTCGCCATCGGACCCGACCTTGCGCTGCTCGCGCGCATCGGGCCCGCAATCCTGTGGCTCGGCGCGCTGCTCGCGAGCCTGCTCACGCTCGACCGCCTGCTCACGGCCGACCTCGAGGACGGCTCGCTCGACCTGATCCTGATGTCGGACACGCCGCTGGAGCTTGCAGTCGCGGCCAAGGCGTTCGCGCACTGGATCACCACCGGACTGCCTCTTGTCGTCATCACGCCGCTGCTCGGGCTCCTGCTCAATCTCGACGCCGGTGCGAGCGCGGCGGTGGCGCTGACGCTGTTCGCCGGCACCCCGGCGCTGACCTTTATCGGTGCGATCGGGGCTGCGCTTTCCGTGACGCTGCGGCGCGGCGGGCTGTTGCTCGCGGTGCTGGTGCTGCCGCTGACCGTGCCGGTGCTGATCTTCGGCGTCGCCGCCTCCAACGCAGCCATCGTCGGGCCGGTGCCGTTCGGCACGCCGTTCACGATCCTGTGCGCGCTGACGCTGGCGAGCCTCGTCGTCGGCACGTTCGCCGCGGCTGCGGCCCTCAGACAAGGCATGGAGTGAACGATGCAGATCGCCGCCGCCACATTGCGTTCACCTTTCCCCCATTACTAGATTAGCCCCCAAAGATCATCGACCATGCCGATCGTCGACCTCGCCAATCCCTCACGCTTCCTCGCGCTGACCGCCCGGCTGATGCCGTGGCTCATCGGCGCGACCGTGCTCGCGTTCGCGGTGGGCCTGGTCATGGTCAAGGGCGCGCCCGACGACTATCAGCAGGGCGCGACCGTGAAGATCATGTTCATTCACGTCCCGTCGGCGTGGCTCGCCATGGGCATCTGGGCGCTGATGGCCATCGCCACGTTCGGCACGCTGGTGTGGCGGCATCCGCTCGCCGATGTCGCCGCCAAGGCCGCGGCCCCGATCGGGGCGGCGTTCACCGCGCTTTGCCTGATTACGGGCATGCTGTGGGGCCGCCCGATGTGGGGCACGTACTGGGTGTGGGATGCGCGGCTAACCTCGGTGCTGGTGCTGTTCCTGATGTATCTCGGCGTGATCGCGCTGTGGCGCACAGTCGAGGACCCCTCGCGCGCCGCGCGCGCCGCCGCAATCCTGACGCTGGTCGGCGCGCTCAACCTGCCGATCATCAAGTGGTCGGTCGACTGGTGGAACACGCTGCACCAGCCGGCGTCGGTGGTGCGGCTCGCCGGGCCCGCGATCCATCCGACGATTCTGATGCCGCTGCTCGCGATGGCGGTCGCGTTTCTCCTGCTGATGGTCACGCTGCATCTCGCGGCCATGCGCAACGAAATCCTGCGGCGGCGCGTGCGCACGCTGATGCTGATGCAGGCGCAGGCCGCACCCGGGAGCGCATCGTGAACCTCGGACCGCACGCGGCCTTCATCGTCGGGTCTTATGCAGCCGCGATTGCAATCGTCGCCGGCCTGATCGCGTGGATCGCAATCGATCATCGCGCGCAGAAGCGGCGGCTTGAGACGCTGGAAGCGCGCGGCGTCACGCGCCGGTCGGAGCGCGCGTCATGACCGCCGCCGCTCCGCAGACCGCGTCCGCACGCCGCCGCGGCATCGTGGTGCTGGTGCCGCTGGCCTTGTTCCTGGCGCTCGCGGCGCTGTTCTTCTTCCGCCTCGGCTCCGGCGATCCCTCGCGCATACCTTCGGCTCTGATCGGGCGGCCCGCGCCCGAGACGGCGTTGCCGCCGGTCGAAGGCCTCGTGCGCGACGGCAAGCCGGTACCGGGCGTCACCCACGCCGATTTCCAGGGCGCGGTCACCGTGGTCAACGTCTGGGCTTCGTGGTGCGTGCCGTGCCACGACGAGGCACCGATCCTGATGAAGATGGCGGAGGACAAGCGCATCCGCATGGTCGGCATCAACTACAAGGACCAGCCGGAGAATGCGCGCCGCTTCATCGGCCGCTACGGCAATCCGTTCGTCGCGGTCGGCGCCGACCCGAAGGGCCGCGCCTCGATCGACTGGGGCGTTTACGGCGTGCCGGAAACCTTCGTGGTCGGCCGCGACGGCCGCATCGCCTACAAGCTGGTCGGTCCGATCAGCGAGGCCAATCTCGCCGGCGCGCTCCAGCCCGCGATCGAGCAGGCGCTGGCGGCGCGCTGACCGCCCGCGACGGCCGGCGCCGCCCCTGCGGCGGCCGCGATTCCGGCCTCCGGCACATCGCCATCCGCCTTCAAAAGCTCTAGGATTTCATTGCTGATCTGGGGAATGCGCATGCAACACGGCCGCTTCGGCGGCAACCGGCCGATTCAAAAAACCAAAGCCGCATCCATGGGGAGGTCAACTATGTTCCGTGCAATCGTACTGGGAATGACCTTGGCGCTGGCAGCGGGCGGCGCAATGGCGCAGGGCGCCGGCGATTATCCGACGCGGCAAATCCGTCTCATCATCGGGTTCCCGCCGGGCTCGGCCGCCGACATCACCGCGCGCCTGGTCGGCGATTCCATGAGCAAGACGCTCGGCCAGCAGATCATCGTCGAGGCCAGGCCCGGCGCCGGCTCAAGTCTCGCGGCGGAATCCGTCGCCCGCTCTGCCGCGGACGGCTACACGCTGTTCATCGGCACGTCGTCGAACGTCACCAATGCGGTCTCCACTCCGGATCTGCGCTTCGACTTCGCCAAGGATTTCGCCCCGGTCGTGCCGCTCACCGGACTGCCGCTGCTACTTGCGGTGCATCCTTCGCTGGGCGTGTCGAGCTTCAAGGAGCTCATGGACCTCGCGAAGAAGAAGCCCGGTGAGCTGACTTATGCCTCGGTCGGCCTTGGCACCGTGCCGCATCTCGCTTGCGAGCTGCTGGCCGTGCGCGCCGGCGTCAAGCTCGTGCATGTGCCCTACCGAGGCAGCCCGCCGGCGGTGACCGATCTGCTCGGCGGCCGCGTGTCGATGATGCTCGGCGTCGCCTCGACCGTGGCGCCCCATATCAAGTCCGGCGCGCTCAAAGGCCTCGCCAGCGCGTCGCCCAAGCGGCCGCACATCGCGCCCGATCTCCCCACCATCGCCGAAGCCGGCGTGGCCGGGTTCGACGCCAGCGTCTGGTTCGGCCTGATGGCGCCTGCGAACACGCCGAAGGCGGTCGTCGACAAGCTCGCCGACGCCGCCAACAAGGCGCTCAAGGACAAAGACGTGGTCGACAAGCTGAGGGCGTCGGGTTTCGATCCGCTCGGCGGTTCGCCCGCGGAGTTCGGCAAGTTCATCGCCGCCGAACACGACAAGTGGCGGGTCGCAGCGAAAGCCGCCGGCTTGGGCAAGTAGCGGCGGGCGGCGATCGCGGTAAGCCGATACGGCTGCCGCCAAGGCCGGCGCATGGCGCGCACTCGCGCGCCGTGCGTTGGCCGCGCGCCCTCTGCGGTGTAGACTGCGCGGATTCACGAGGAGGCTTTCATGCGTTCGCTGATCCGCGCAACGATGCTCGCTGCAGCTCTGGCATTCGCAACGGCGGCGCCAGCGTTGCTGTCCACCCCTGCCGCCGCGCAGGCCTCGCTGATCGACATCAACACCGCGTCAAAGGACACGCTGGAAACGCTCAAGGGCATCGGTCCCGCGCGCGCCGAGGCGATCGTCAAGGGCCGGCCCTACAAGGGCAAGGACGAGCTGGTGCAGAAGAAGATCGTCCCGCAGAACGTCTATAACGACATCAAGGACAAGATCATCGCGCGCCAGAAGTGAGCTCGGGCGCGGCGCCGAACGCCGCGATCAGCGGTCCTCCGGCGCGGCTTTTTCGCCCGCGTCGTGCGCCATGATCAATTTGTACTGCAGCGCCGCGAAGATGAAGGTCAGCGGCACGGCGCCGAACACCTTGAACGTCACCCAGGTGTCGGTCGAGAACATGCGCCAGACGATTTCGTTCAGAACCGCCATGCCGACGAAGAACAGCGCCCAGCGTACGGTCAGTTTGCGCCAACCTTCCTCGGTCAGGTTGAAGACCTGATCGAATACCATGGCGAGCAGCGGTTTCTGCATCAGCATACCGCCGAACAGCACGGCCGCGAACATTCCATAGATGATCGTCGGCTTGAGCTTGATGAACGTCTCGTTCTGCAAAAACAGCGTCAGCGCGCCGAACACGACCACGATGACAGCCGACACCAGAGGCATCATCGGCAGATGCCGGGTCAGTGCGTAGGACACCGCCAGCGCCACCACGATCGCGACCATGAACACCGCCGTCGCAACGAAGATGCCGGCGCGCTCGCCACTTGCGACCGCCTCCGGGATCATCGGCCGCAGCAGCGGCTCGAACAGCGCGGGCTTCGCGTTGGCGTAGAAGAACAGCAGCAGCGGCCCGAGATCGAGCACGAGTTTGAGCCAGGGATTGAGTTGGGTCTTTTCGCTCATGGCGCGTGTCTAGCCTGATCCCGGCCTGTTGTCATGACTCGTCCGCCAAGCGCCGCGCGAGACCGCGAGCGCGATGGTCGTGCCGAACACCGCGAGCGCGGCCGCGGGCGCCGCGAACATCAGACCCAGACCCGCGCCACCCATGACGAGCAGCCAGCCGCCGCCGACCGCAATCGCGAGGCGGATCGCGCCCGCGATCAGCGGCCATTTCAGAGTGCCTGCGCCCTGCGAGGCGAAGTACAGCGCCATCCCCAGGCCGAAGAAGCCGTAGAACGGCCCCACGACCTGGAGATAGGCCGTGCCCGCCGCGATCATCGCCGGATCGCTGCCGAACAGCGTTAGCCACGCCGCCGGGGCGAGCGCCGCGGCGATGCCGACGGTGCCGGTGATCGCAAAGCAGATCCATCCGCCGATCCAGGCGGCGCGCTGCGCCCGCGCAAGCTGGCCCGCGCCGATGTTGGTGCCGACCAGCGCCACCAGCGCGCCGCCGAAACCGAAGGTCAGCGGGATCAGGAGATATTCCAGCCGCGTGCCGACGCCATAGCCCGCAATCGCCGCCGGCCCGTAAGCGCCGACGAGGCCCGTGGTCGCGGCGATGGTGATGTTGGTCATCAGCGCGATCAGCGATGCGACTGCGCCGACGCGCACGATGTCGTAGAACAGCGGCCAGCGCAGCCCGCTGCCGCCGAGGCGCGGGCGAACCGCGCCGCGCCCGGACCAAAGATAGCCCGCGAAGGCCAGCGTCCCGACGCCATAGTAGATCAGGAGCGCAATCGCGCCGCCGGCCACCTCCAGCCGCGGCAGCGGACCCAATCCGAAGATCAAAGCCGCCGAAAGCGGAACGAGCAGCGCAGCGCCTCCGACGGTCACCGCCGCCGGCACGAAGGTGTTGCCCGAACCGCGGATGACGTTGGCGAGCGTGTTGAACAGCCAGATCAGGATCACGCCCGCGAACACGATGTCGGAATAGGTCAGCGCGGCATCGAGCGAAGCCCCGGTGCCGCCCATCGCCGAATAGAGCGAACGGCCGAACGGCAGCATGACGAGCGTGAAGAACGCCGCCAGCACAATGGCGATGACCACGGCATGCAGCACGATGGCGTCGGCGTCCGCCTTGCGGCCGGAGCCGAGCGCACGCGCCACCGACGACGACACGCCGCCGCCCATCGCGCCCGACGACATCATCTGCATCAGCATGACGCCGGGAAACACCAGCGTCACGCCGGCCAGTGCATCGGTGCCGAGGAAGCCGACGAAGTAGGCCTCGATCAGGCCGGTCGAGCCCTGCACCACCGTGGTCACGACGTTGGGCGCGGCAAGACGCAGCAGCGTCGGCGCGATCGGCCCTTCCAGCAGCAGCCGCGTGCGGGGATGCAACGATCGCTCGTTCAAGCGCGGTTCGCTCAAGCGTCACTCGATCCCTGCGATGGCGCGCGCGAAGTCCTTGGCCTCGAACGGCGCAAGATCGTCGACGCCCTCGCCGACGCCGATGAAATGGATCGGCAGCTTGAACTTGCGCGCGATGGCGACGAGGATGCCGCCGCGCGCGGTGCCGTCGAGCTTTGTCATCACGAGGCCTGTGACGCCCGCGGTCTTGCCGAACATCTCGACCTGCGACAGCGCGTTCTGCCCGACGGTCGCGTCGAGCACCAGCAGCACAGCATGCGGCGCTTCCGGATCGACCTTCTTCATCACCCGCACGATCTTGTGCAACTCGTCCATCAGCTCGGCGCGGTTCTGCAGCCGCCCGGCGGTGTCGACGATCAGAACGTCCGCGCCCTCGGCCTTGGCCGCGGTGAGCGCGTCGAACGCGAGCCCCGCCGCGTCGGCGCCCGGCTCCCGCGCCACGACTTTGGCGCCGGTGCGCGTGCCCCAGATTTTCAGCTGATCGATGGCGGCGGCGCGGAACGTGTCGCCGGCAGCCAGCATCACCTTCCTGCGCTCGGCGGAGAACTTCGAGGCGAGCTTGCCGATCAGCGTGGTCTTGCCGGAGCCGTTGACGCCGACCACCAGGATCGCGAACGGTTTCGCGGCTCCGATTTCGAGCGGCTTTGCGAAGGGTAAGAGGATTTTCTCGACCTCTCCCGCCACCACCGCCTTCACCTCGTCGGCGGAGATTGCCTTGTCGTAGCGGCCCTCGCCCACCGCCGCGGCGATGCCGGCCGCGGTTTCGACGCCCAGGTCGGCGCGGATCAGCACCTCCTCGATCTCCTCGACCATGGCGGCATCGAGCTTGCGCTTGGACACAAGGTCGGCGAGCGCACCGCCAAGCGCGGAGGAGGTGCGCTTGAGCCCGCCGGTGAGGCGCTGCCACCAGCCGCGTGGAACTTCCGAAGTGCTGTCGTTCATGGTGGCAGCCGTGATACCCGTTCCGGCAAATCTAGGTAAGTGACATGACACCGGAAGATATGGTGAGCCGGCTGCTCTACCGCGACGGCCTGATGCTGATCCTGAACAAACCCGCGGGGCTTGCCGTGCACAAGGGCCCCAAGGGCGGCCCGAGCCTGGAGGACTGGTTCGACGCGCTGCGCTTCGGCCTGCCGCGCATGCCCGCACTGGCGCATCGCCTCGACAAGGAAACCTCCGGCTGCCTCGTGCTCGGCCGCCACAGGAAGGCCATCGCGGACCTCAACCTGCTGTTCCGCAACGGCAAGGTCGGCAAGACCTACTGGGCCGTGGTCGAGGGCACCCCCGAAGCCGACGAGGGCCGCATCGACCTGCCGCTCGGACGGCTCGACGACAAGATCGGCTGGTGGATGAAGCACGATCCGAACGGCCTGCCGTCGGTCTCGACCTGGAAGGTTCTGGGACGCGCCGACGGCTTCACCTGGCTCGCACTCGAACCGCTGACCGGCCGCACGCACCAGCTTCGCGTGCATTGCGCCGAAAGCGGCTGGCCGATCCTCGGCGACGACATCTACGGCAAGGCCCCGCGCCGCGGCGGGCCGGGCCTGCATCTGCACGCGCGCGAAATCGTGGTGCCGCTGTACAAGAACCGCCCGGCAATCTCGGTCACTGCGCCCGTGCCTGAGCATATGAAGGAGCGGCTGACGGCGTGCGGGTGGAGCGGCGAAGGCTGACCGTTCGCCGGTCATCGTCCTCCGCCACCGGCGTTCGGTCCGATCAGCCGCAACGCCAGCATTCCGAACTGCGCGACCCAATGCGCGACGGTTTGGTAGTCGCCGTCCCAATGGCTGCGATTGCGATAACCCGCAGAGAAATGAGCGGCAAAGCCCCGGTCGTAGGCGGGCAACCCCGTCTTCCGGTAAAGCGCTGCCAACGCCCAGCTTCGGCTGAAATTGAGCCCGTGATGATGGGCCGACACCGGCGCGGCGATCGCATCCGGCACGCCGGGCAGCTTCAGGAATTCGTCGTTCCAGCGTTCGAACTCGGCGGCGGTCAAAACCGCCGAAGCGAGCCACGTTCGATGCAGACAGACCGACATAAACTCGGCCCGCTCACGCCGGTAGTCACAGCGCGGGCCCGCTCGCAGCAGCGAGGTCCGGGCGTAGCCGTTGGCAAAATCCTGCAGGTCCCGGTCGCCGACGGCCGCCGCATATTCGATCAGGTTGATCAGCGCCCACGAGACGCTGCCATAGGAGCCTTCGTGAAGGTCCGACCGCCGTTTGGCAGCGAAGGCTTTCAGGCTGCCGGCCACGTCGCCCGCCATCGCTCGCAGCTTTTGCGATCCGAAGCGGCGTTCGTGTTCGAAGGCAAGCCTGAGGAACCAGGCGCGGCCATAGGGCATCTCGAAGTCCGGATTGCGGGCCAGCATGGCGCGCTCCAGCGCGAGCTTTTCCGGATCGAGTTGCTGCTCGATATATGCGTCGTGGCGTTTGTCCTGGGCAATGTCTCCAAACAGGACGAGGCCCAGAACACCGTGCACCGATGAATGCCAGTCGATACAGCCGCGAAAAACGTCATGCGTGGTATCGCGGCGCTTGACGCAGCGTTCGATCGGTTGGACCAGCTGGGCCGCGATAATCGCGCGGTCGCGCGCGACGTCCTGCGACGTGGCATAGGGTCCGGATTGAGACCATGCAGGCGCCCCGGCGCCTGCCGCCAACAGTCCGGCGATCAGACACAGCCGTCGCGCCGCTTCCGGTCCCAAGACGGCCGGCCGAAATCGGCGCTGGCTCCAATTGCGCCGTGCCATCGCGGTCAGCGGCCGAAGCAGCCGACGTTGCAGGCTTCCCGGCTTCGATTGGCGCGATTGAGGCATGCGGTAAAGTTGTCGGGATTGGTCTGACTTCGGCATGCGTTGGTATTGTTGGTCTGCTGGCAATGACAGCACGAGTTGCACACTTCCGCCTGTCCCCGGAAGCGCTCGCAACGATCGCAGGGCGACGCCTGGGCACCGCCGACGCGGGTTGCAGAGAACGAGCCGCTGGTGTTGCCGATGACCCAGCGCCCCGACATCGAATTTCCAGAGATCGTTCCGCTGTACGCGACCGAATGATTGACACCGCCGGTTCCGTCATAAGTCTTGGTGAAGGAGACCGAGGAGCCGCTGATGGTACCCCGGACATTGCCGAACAGCTGACTGGCGGACTTGTTGCCGAATGTGTTGGGCTCGGTCGTGCGGCCGGTCACCGCACCCTGCGAACCGCTCAGTGTCAGCACGAACGGGACCGAGCGCCGGCCGTCGGGATAAGTGTAGCTGCCTCGCCATTCCTCCGCGGCCGCCTGCGCACCAAACGGCGCCAACACCAGCACCACCAGCAGACACTCGAACAATCGCTTAAACATCTTCATCGCTGCCTCCCGTTATGAATTGCGAACGCAAAAATCGCAGGCTCAGTAGATCGTCTCCTTCATCCGCTGCGGCGCGATGCGGTCGTGCTCCGGGCCGCCGAGCTTGCCTTCGCTGATCTCGGCGAGGATCGTGCCGGCCGTCGGCAGGCTCGAACGCTCGACCTGGATCGACGGGTCCCAGAGCTTCGAGCGCACGATCGCCTTGGCGCACTGGAAGAACACCTGATCGACCGCGATCACCAGCACCGAGCGCGGCGCCTTGCCCTGCATGGTGAAGCTTTCGCACAGCGCCGGGTCGGTCGAGATGGTGGCGCGGCCCATGATGCGCAGCGTCTCGCTGACGCCGGGAATGAGGAACAACAGCGCCACGCGCGGGTCGGCGATCAGGTTGCGCAGGCTGTCGATGCGGTTGTTGCCGCGGCGGTCCGGGACCACGACGGTTTTCTCATCGAGCACGCGCACAAAGCCCTTGGGGTCGCCGCGCGGCGAGCAGTCGAGGCCGTTCGGCCCTGAGGTGGCGAGCGCGAAGAACGGCGAGGCCTCGATCAACGCACGATAAGCATTGGTGACGCGGTCGGTCTCCTTCACCTTCGCCGGCGGATAGACCGGCTCCCGATAAAGCGCTTCAAGCTGCTCGATGGTGGTGACGGTGTGGGTTCCGTTGGCGGCCAAGTGCGTTGCCATATCTGAATCTCCCCGGCCGCGCAGTCTAGAGCCTTTCCGGCTTTGTTGGAATCAGGGCCGGAAAGGCTCCTGCTTCTATTTTGACGCGTTTTCTTGACGCGAACCGGTTCCCACTTCGCTTGAAAACGCTTCGTTACGCCGCCGCCAGTTGTCGCCCGTCGTGGCCGGCAATGGCGACGTCGAGGATTGCGCCGGGCGCAGCCTGAGCCTGCAACCGCACCGGCAGGAACTGCTCGGTGCGCGCCAGCGATGGCGTCTCCGCCAGCACGCGGCGGCGCATGCCGATTTCGGCGTCCAGGTGCCGCCGCAGCGCCGTCTCGCCCCGCTCACGCAGACGCGCCGCGCGCTCCTTGACGGTCTCGCGCGCCACCTGCGGCATGCGCGCGGCCGGCGTACCGGGTCGCGGCGAGAACGGGAAGACATGAAGCTGCGTCAGCCCGCATTCGTCCACGAGGTCGAGCGAGCGCGCGAACATATCCTCGGTCTCGGTCGGGAAGCCCGCGATGATGTCGGCGCCGAAGGCGACGTCGGGACGCAACCGGCGCACGCGTTCGCAGAACGCAATGGCATCGCCGCGCGAATGCCGGCGCTTCATGCGCTTGAGGACCAGGTCGTCGCCCGCCTGCAGCGACAGATGCAGATGCGGCATCAAGCGCGGTTCGTTCGCCAGCGCGTCGAGCAGATCGCCGTCGGCCTCGACCGAATCGATCGACGACAGCCGCAGACGCTTGAGCTCCGGCACCTCGCGCAACAGGCGCTTGACCAGTGCGCCCAGCGTGGACGCGCCGGGCAGGTTCGATCCGTAGCTCGTGATGTCGACGCCGGTCAGCACGATCTCGGCATGGCCGCTCTCGACCAGCCTGCGCGCCTGCGCCACCGCGTCGTCCGGCGACACCGAGCGCGAATTGCCGCGCCCGAACGGGATGATGCAGAAGGTACAGCGGTGATCGCAGCCGTTCTGCACCTGCAGGAACGCGCGCACGCGGCCTTCGATGCCGTCCGCGGTGTGCGGGGTCACGGCAGTCGCAGACATGATGTCGCCGACGCGCACGCGCTCGCCGGAACGCGCCGGGTTCCAGGCCGCAGCGTCCAGCTTCTCCTCATTGCCGAGCACGCGGTCGACTTCGGGCATGGCGGCAAAGCCCTGCGGATCGGTCTGCGCAGCGCAGCCGGTGACGACGATTTGCGTGCCCGGCCGTTCGCGGCGGAGCTTGCGGATCGCCTGCCGCGCCTGCCGCACCGCTTCGCCGGTGACCGCGCAGGTGTTGACCACCACCGCATCGCTGCCAGCAGCGTCGGCATTGCGCCGGATTACCTCGGACTCAAAGGCGTTCAGGCGGCAGCCGAAGGTGACGACGTCGACGGTCATGGCTTCGCGCTCATCCAGCCTTGGCGAACAACGCCGGGTCGAAGCGGCCCTCGAACTCGAACTCCACCGGGCCGGTCATCAGCACATGATCGTCGCGTTCGCGCCACTCGATGAGAAGATCGCCACCGGGCAGAGAGACGCGCACCTTGCGCCCGGTGCGCTTGAGCCGCGCGGCCGCGACCGCGGCGGCGCAGGCCGCCGAGCCGCAGGCCTTGGTCAGGCCCGCGCCGCGCTCCCAGGTGCGGATGACGATGTGCTCGCGCGACTTCACCGCACACAGCGTGATGTTGGCGCGCTGCGGAAATATCGGATGATGTTCCAGCATCGGCCCGAGCCTGGCGAGATCGTAGGCGTTCACGTCCTCGACCCAGAAGATCGCGTGCGGGTTGCCCATGCTCACGACCGACGGCGAGTGCAAGACCGGCTTATCGATCGGGCCGATCTGCAATTCGATCGCGCGCGTGTCGCGGAATTCTTCCGCCAGCGGAATTTCGTTCCACGCAAAGCGCGGCGCGCCCATGTCGACCGTGAACGTGCCGTCCGGGTTCTTCCAGGTTTCCAGCACGCGGCCGTCGACCTCGAACGCCAGCCGGTCCCTGCCCGTTTCCGTGGCAATCAGCGAGGCAACGCAGCGCATGCCGTTGCCGCAGGCGCCCGCCGCCGAGCCGTCGCTGTTGAAGATGCGGACGAGCGATTCGGTGCCCGGCTTGCGCGGCGGATAGAGCGCCATCAGCTGATCGTAGGGCGCGCCCTCGGGCGACGCGGCAGCGCGCGCCTCGTCGGCGCCGATCGCGCCGGAATCGCTCCGCATGTCGACGACGACGATCTCGTTGCCGAGACCGTTCATCTTCACAAAGGCCCGGTTGGCGAGCGCGCTCATCGAGAATCCGAACTGGACCGATCGGTTGCAGGTCCGGTTTATATGGGAACCGGCCAAGCCAAGGCCAGCGATACCGCAACGGGGGCGCTGCGGGTGACTTTTCGCACCTGCCGCGCCCGGACCGGCGTGCTACATTTGCGCGATTCCATCTGCGCCGCCGGGACGCGGCGTTCCGAGGAGAGACCGATGAGGCGCCCATTGCGGGCCTTCGCACTGGCCGTGGCCCTGACGCTCGCCGCAGCCCCTGGCGCTTTCGGGCAATCCTCGCCGCCGGCCGCCGACCCGCCCCCTCCGCCGCCGCCCGCTCAGGCCCAACCGCCCGGGCAGAACGGCGATCCGTTCGGCGAGGCGCTGACGCTTGCGCCCAAAACGATCATCTTCCTGAAGGGCCAGGCCAAGTGGGACAGCGCGCTCGAAAGTCTGATCGACGCGTTCAAGTCGGTCTATGCCTTCCTCGACAAGGAAAGCATCAAGCGCGCCGGACC
This sequence comes from Alphaproteobacteria bacterium, assembly GCA_016869215.1. Lineage (GTDB taxonomy): Bacteria > Pseudomonadota > Alphaproteobacteria > Rhizobiales > Xanthobacteraceae > Z2-YC6860. The sequence goes on from VGEP01000008.1 coordinate 37,689, forward strand.
GGCGATGACGATCTACACCCAGGCCGACGACACCGGCTTCCAGTTCCAGGCCGCAGTCCCGATCGAGGCCCCGCCGAAGGACCCGCCGAAGGGCGACATGGCGGTCGGACAGTCGCCCGGCGGCAAGGCGCTGAAGTTCGTCCACCGCGGCAGCTACGATTCGATGGACTCGACCTACGAGGCCATCACCAATCATCTCGACGAGAAGCGGCTCGAAGCCGAGGACGTGTTCATCGAGGAATACCAGACCGATCCGGTCACCACGCCGGAGGACAAGTTCGTCGTCCACGTCTACGTGCCGATCAAGTGACCGGTGCCCCGCTTCCGAAGTTCACGATACACAGCAGCAATCGCCGACACGAACTTCGGAAGCAAAGGGGCACTGGCAATTCTATGATGCTCGTGCCGCTTTCGATTTGAAGTTCCTGAACAAGTTTGCTGCAAGTGATGCAGGAACTTCAAATCGGCGGCACTGGACGTCTTGTCTGGAACGCGCGCAGCAGCGCGTAGCAGGCGCCCGCCGCCGCCAAATGCTTGAGCGTGTGCCCGCTCACAAGATGCCCGGACGCAAAGATCGCCGCATCGGCGTATTCGAGCACCTTCGCCAGCACGTAGAACCCGGCGGCCGCGAACCAATACCCCGTGCCGGTGTATTTCGGCGGGAACAGCGCAAACATGATCGGCAGCGCAAGGCACGGGAAGAACTGCACCCACGCATAGAGCCGGAGATCGTCGTACCGCAGCCAGACCAGCAGGCTCGCGACGCCGAGCGCGACCAGCGGCCAGAACAGCAGTGCGCCGGCACGCGCGTCGATCCGCTCCCCGATGGCGTTGGCGAGGATCGCCATGAACGCGAACGTCATCGGCAGCCGGTCCCAGAACAGGCCGATGTCGTTCGGGCTCCAGTGGTAGTAGGCGGAGCCGAAGCCGGTCAGGAACACGCCAAGGAAAAACACGAACGCCGAGCGGTCGCCGCGCACGATGCGCATCCCCGCGAGCCCCACCAGCACGAACGGCAGGTTCGAGATTACGTCCCAGAAGTTCGGGATGCCGAAGATGGCCCGCTGATCGGCGAAGCGGTGATAGGCCTGCGACTGCGGGATCGGCGGAAGAAGCAGCAGGCCCAGCAGCGAAACCGCGGCAAGGCCGAACAGGAAGATCAGCGGGCGGCTTCGAATCGCGGCGGCGAGACCCATTGCGCCTGCTTAGCACGGCTCCGGCGGCCTGCGAGTGGCCGGAACTTCGAAACCGCCTACAATTCCCAGACCTCGCCCGGCCGCATGGTCCGGAATCGTTCGGCGCTCAAGGCGGCCGTCGTGCGCGCCTCCGCAAGCGCCAGCACCGGCGCTTCGTAGGCTTCGTCGGTCAGCGGAAACGTGCCGAAGTGATGCCCAACGGCCAGCTCCGCGCCGCAATCGGCCAGCGCGCGCACGGCCTCTTCGGGATTCATGTGCTGATTGCGCATGAACCAGCGCGGCTCGTAGGCGCCGATCGGCAGCACGGCCAGCCGGAACGGCCATAGTTCTGACGCGCCATGCGGAAATGATGGCCGTCGCCGTAGCCGGAATCGGCCACGTGATAGATGCGGCCGGCCGGCGTCTCGATCGCGAACGCGCACCACAGCGCCTTGTTGCGGTCGCCGACGCCGCGCGCCGACCAGTGGCGGATCGGGATCAGGGTCACGGCGACGTCGCGGCTCAGCGCCACGCGCGCGCCCCAGTCGTGCACCTCGGCGCGGACGGACGGGTCCTGCATTCGCACGATGGTGTCGTTGCCGAGCGGCATGATGAAGCGCGGCCGGTGCCCCGAAAGCGCGGCAAGCGTCGGCACGTCGAGATGATCGTAGTGGCAGTGCGACACCAGCACGGCGTCGATCGGCGGCAACGCATCGAACGCGACACCGGGATCGTTGACCCGCACCGGCCCCGCGAACGACACCGGCGAGACGCGCTTCGACCATACCGGATCGATCAGGATGTTGAGGCCCGCGGTCTGCAGCAGCCACGAGGCGTGGCCGACGAACGACAGCCGCCACGCCGGCCCGTCGACGCGGCGCGGCGGCCGGTCGTTGAACGGACTCGCGTCCCATTCCGGCCACGGCGCGCGCTGGCGCGTCGCCATCCATTGCAGCAGCCGGTGCAACCCATGGGGCGGCGATCCGTGCGGATCGAAGAACCGCGTGCCGTCGAAGTGGTCGGAGACCGGACCGTCGTAGTAGCGCATCTGCGATTGATTCCAGCCGAACAGTCCGCCGCCCGCCGCGAACGCCGACGCGCTTCCGGCGATGACCCGGCGGCGGGTGAGTTTCATGGTGCGCTAATCAGCGGGACACGCTCCTGCCGCGCAGCCGACACCAGATCGTCGTCCAAGGTCGCGAGCGGCACCCGTTCACGCATCGCCAACTCCAGATAGGCCGCATCGTAGAAAGTCAGCCCGTGTTTGCGGGCGTTTAGAAAGACCGCCTCACTTGCCGGCAATTCAACGATGTCGATTGCGAGCTTTGACAAGCGGTCGAGATATTGTTCGATCTCGCGTTGCGAAACGCGCCGGCGCCGCTCTCCGATCAGCAGTACATTTCGGAGTTCGAACCACCAATGCAGTGGAACGATCGCGCGGCCATCTCGTAACAGTTCGTAAGCCACATCCGCCCGTGCGTCGTCTTCATCATGGAAGCACCAGCAGGCGGCGACCGAAGCATCAATGACGCAAGCCGTCATCGCTCGCGGCCCTCGTCTCGCCACTGGAGGATTTCCCTCGCCGTGACCCGAGGCGCGTTGCGCCGCGCGGACTTGATGTCTTGCCAAGCTTGCAAGTGGCGCTCGCGATGGGCCTCGTCCTCCGGCACCAGCCGCGCCACGGGCTTGCCGTGCCGGGTGATAACCACCGTCTCGCCGCGCTCGACTTGGTCGAGCAATTCGGCGAACTGCGCTTTGGCGATAGATGCTTGAATTTGCTTCATAATATTTTGACCGGTCAAATCGACCGGTCAATTTAAGCACGATTGCGGCCGAAAGGCCAGGGCATCACGCCAAAGCCCTGCAATCCTTGACTTGGCTGAGGGTTAGGCCCAAGTAACGCCCGCTCAACCGAGCATAAGTGACTGCAGTTCCGCCGACCGGCCCAAGAGGCCGGAGGCAACCGCCCGACAGCGCGATGCGCCCTCGGGCGTCATATGTGTTTGCTTAGGCCGCCCGCGGCGGCGGCCCGACCTGGGAAGACCGGATGTTCGACAGCCTGTCGGAACGGCTTGGCGGAATTCTCGATCGCCTGACGCGGCGCGGCGCGCTGTCGGAGAGCGACGTCGATGCCGCGCTGCGCGAGGTCCGCCGCGCGCTGCTGGAGGCCGACGTGGCGCTCGACGTGGCGCGCTCGTTCATCGAGCAGGTCAAGAAGCGCGCGGTCGGCGTCGAAGTGATCAAGTCGGTCACGCCCGGCCAGATGGTGGTCAAGATCGTCCACGACGAGCTGGTCGCAACGCTCGGCTCCGACGCACAGCCGGTCGATCTCAACGCGCCCGCGCCGGTGCCGATCATGATGGTTGGCCTGCAAGGCTCCGGCAAAACCACGACCACTGCGAAGCTCGCGAAGCGCCTCAGCGAGCGCAACGCCAAGGTGCTGATGGCCTCGCTCGACACGCGCCGGCCCGCGGCGATGGAGCAGCTCGCCGTCCTCGGCAGACAGGTCAGCGTCGAGACGCTGCCGATCGTCGCAGGCCAGTCGCCGGTGCAGATCGCGAACCGCGCGATCCAGGCGGCGAAGCTCGGCGGCTACGACATCGTGCTGCTCGACACCGCCGGCCGCATCACTCTCGACGAGGCGATGATGCACGAGGCGGCGGAGGTCAAGCGCGCCGCCAATCCGCACGAGGTGCTGCTCGTCGCCGACAGCCTTACCGGCCAGGACGCAGTCAACCTCGCGCGCTCGTTCGACGACCGCGTCGGCCTGACCGGCATCGTGCTCACCCGCGTCGACGGCGACGGCCGCGGCGGCGCGGCGCTATCCATGCGCGCGGTCACCGGCAAGCCAATCAAGCTGATCGGCGTGGGCGAGCGCATGGACGCGCTGGAGGATTTCGACCCGCAGCGCATCGCCGGCCGCATCCTCGGTATGGGCGACATCGTCTCGCTGGTCGAGAAAGCCGCGGCCAATATCGACCGCGAGCAGGCGATGCGCACCGCCGAGCGCATGCGCAAGGGCCAGTTCGACCTGGCCGACCTGCGCGAGCAACTCGCCGGGATGCAGAAGATGGGCGGCATGACCGGGCTGATGGGCATGATGCCCGGCGTCGCCAAGCTCAAGAATCAGATGGCCGAGCGCAACCTCGACGACAGTGTGCTCAAGCGCCAGATGGCGATCGTCGACTCGATGACGCCCAAGGAGCGGCGCAACCCCGACATTCTCAAAGCCAGCCGCAAGAAGCGCATCGCCGCCGGCTCCGGCACCAAGGTCGAGGAGGTCAACAAGCTCCTCAAGATGCACCGCGGCATGTCCGACATGATGAAGATGATGGGCAGCGGCAAGCGCGGGCCGCTCGCGGGTCTCGCGCAGGCCATGGGCTTCGGCGGCGGCATGCCGTCGCCCGAAGAGATCGCGAAGATGGCGCAAGGACAAGGCGCGCCGAGCGCGCCCGGACTGCCGCCGACCATGCCGGGCCTGCCGCCGCAAATGCCCGGCCTGCCCGGTCTCGGAAAATTCCCCGGCCTCGGCGGCGGCAAGCTGCCGACGCCTGGCGGCCTGCCACCGAACTTTCCCGGCTTCGGGAAGAAGAAATGATCAACCGCTTGAACGATTAACGCAGAAAGGAAACTCAATGCCCGTCGTTATCCGCATGGCCCGCGCCGGAACCAAGAAGCGGCCGTTCTATCACATCGTCGCCGCCGACAGCCGTTCGCCGCGCGACGGCCGCTTCATCGAGCGGCTCGGCTACTACAATCCGCTGCTGCCGAAGGACAAACCGGAGCGGCTCAAGCTCGACTTGGACAAGGTGAAGGCCTGGATGGTCAAGGGCGCGCAGCCGTCCGACCGCGTGATGCGCTTCCTCGACGCCGCCGGCGTCGCCAAGCGTGAGGCGCGCAACAATCCGGAGAAGGCGTTGCCGCGCAAGGAGCGCAAAGCCGCGCGCGAAGAGGCGAACAAGGCTGCCGAAGCCGCCAAGGCCGAAGCCAAGGCCAAGGCCGACGCCCTGGCCAGGGAGCGGGCCATCGCAGGGGCAGAGAAGAAGTAGTCATGTAGCGCGCCGTGTCCGCCCGCATCTGCGTTGCCCAGATCGGCGCCGCGCACGGCACTCGCGGCGAGGTCAGGCTGCGGTCGTTCACCGAGGATCCGACCGCGGTCGCCGGCTACGGCCCTTTGGAGAGCGAGGACGGCGCGCGGCGCTTCACCATCGAGGCGCTGCGGCCCGCGAAGGATCACTTCGTCGCGCGCCTGTCCGGCGTCGGCGATCGCGACGCCGCCGAGGCGCTGACCAACGTCAGGCTCTACGTGCCGCGCGACCGGCTGCCGCCGGTCGAGGACGACGACACGTACTATCATGCCGACCTGGTCGGGCTCGCCGCCGTCACGCCGGACGGCGCGCCGCTCGGCACGGTGAGCGCGATCCTGAACTTCGGCGCGGGCGACATCGTCGAGATCGCGCGCGAGGGCCTGACGCCGCTGATGGTGCCGTTCACCGAGGCGTCGGTGCCGTCGGTCGATATCGCGGCGGGCCGGATTGTCGTGGTGCCGCTGCAAGAGTCCGAGTGACGTAACGTCCGAATGCGAGCGAACGCCATGTGGCGCGCCACCGTATTGACCATCTTCCCGGAGATGTTTCCCGGCCCGCTGGGCCTGAGCCTCGCCGGCCGGGCGCAGGCCGCAGGCATCTGGTCGCTCGATGCCGTCGACATCCGCTCACACGCCACCGACAGGCACCGCACCGTCGACGACACGCCGGCGGGCGGCGGGCCGGGCATGGTGATGAAAGCCGACGTGCTGGCGCGCGCCATCGACGCCGTGCCCGACGGCGGCCGGCCGCGGCTCCTGATGAGCGCGCGCGGCGCGCCATTGTCGCAAAGTCGCATCGTGTCCCTTGCGCGCGGCCCCGGCGCGCTGATCGTCTGCGGGCGCTTCGAGGGCGTCGACGAGCGCGTCATCGCCGCGCGCGGACTGGAGGAGGTATCGGTCGGCGATTACGTCCTGTCCGGCGGCGAGATCGCGGCCATGGTCCTGATCGACGCCTGCGTTCGGCTCTTGCCCGGCGTCATGGGCAAGGAGGCTTCCGGCGCCGAGGAGAGCTTTGCGGACGGCCTTCTCGAGTACCCGCAATTCACCCGGCCCGCCGAATTCGAGGGCCGGCCGATCCCCGAAATCCTGACCTCCGGCGACCATGCCCGGGTGGCCGCCTGGCGCCGGGCCGAGGCCGAGCGGCTGACCCGGGAGCGCCGGCCGGACCTTTGGGAGGCCTACGAGACCGGCCGGAAAACCGCCCTGAAGCCCCAAAACCGTGACGGGTGACAAGCTCGTTTCTTTAGCGTACAAGCCCGCCCGACCCAGACATGAAAGCCAGTATGCGCGCGGCCCAGCCGGCGCGCGGCCGACGGAGACACTCGCCATGAACCTCATCCAGACGCTCGAAAAAGAGCAGCAGGACAAGCTTGCCGCAGGCAAAAGCATTCCGGATTTCGAGCCGGGCGACACCGTCATCGTTAACGTGAAGGTGGTCGAAGGCGAGCGCAGCCGCGTGCAGGCCTACGAGGGCGTCTGCATCGGCCGATCGGGTCACGGTCTGAACGAAAGCTTTACCGTGCGGAAGATTTCCTACGGCGAGGGCGTCGAGCGCGTGTTCCCGCTCTACTCGCCGATGATCGACTCGATCAAGCTCGTGCGCCGCGGCAAGGTCCGCCGCGCCAAGCTCTATTACCTGCGCGGACGGCGCGGCAAGTCGGCCCGCATCGCCGAGGGCGCGCACCACGGCGGACAGTCCACGGACGTGGCGGCGGAAACCGAGAGCAAGTGACGTCAGGCCGTCGATTGACGGACGACGCCAAGAAGGCCGGCGTTGCCGGCCTTTTTTCTTTGTGCCCGGCGCTGCTGCCGCATGGCGGCCAGACCGGGCGCAGACCTTTTCCCCGCGCCTCGGAATGATTACAAAAAGGGCCGGACACGCTTCCAGGAACAATCCAATGCCGCAGCCGCGTACCTTCTACGACAAGATCTGGGCCGACCACGTGGTCGACGAGCAGCCGGACGGAACCTGCCTCATCTACATCGACCGGCACATCGTCCATGAGGTGACGAGTCCGCAGGCGTTCGAAGGCCTGCGTCTCACCGGCCGCAAGGTGCATTCGCCCGAGCGGACGCTGCTGGTGGTCGACCACAACGTGCCGACGTCCGACCGCAAGCTGCCCAATCCCGATCCGGAGAGCGCCGAGCAGATCGCGTATCTGGCCGAGAACGCCAAGCTGTTCGGGCTCGAGTATCTCGACGAGTTCGACATCCGCCAGGGCATCTGCCACGTCATCGGCCCGGAGCAAGGCTTCACGCTGCCGGGCGTCACGCTGGTCTGCGGCGACAGCCACACCGCGACGCACGGCGCGTTCGGCGCGCTGGCCTATGGCATCGGCACGTCCGAGGTCGAGCACGTGCTCGCCACGCAAACGCTGATCCAGAAGAAATCGAAGAACATGCGCGCGGTCGTCGACGGCAAGCTGCCGGAAAACGTCACCGCGAAGGACATCATCCTCGCCATCATCGGCGAGATCGGCACCGCGGGCGGCACCGGCTACGCGCTGGAATACGCCGGCGAGGCGATCCGCGCGCTGTCGATGGAAGGCCGCATGACGGTCTGCAACATGTCGGTCGAGGCCGGCGCGAAGGCGGGCTTCATCGCGCCCGACGAGAAGGCCTACGCCTACGTCAAGGATCGCCCCAAGGCGCCGAAGGGCAAGCTGTGGGACGACGCGCGCCGCTACTGGGACACGCTGCCGACCGACGACGGCGCGCACTTCGACCGCGAGGTGCGGCTCGACGCAGCGAAGCTGCCGCCGATCGTGACCTGGGGCACCAGCCCGGAGCAGGTCAGTTCGATCACCGGCCACGTGCCGGTGCCGGCGAAAATCGCCGACGAGCACAAGCGCCGCGCCGCCGAGCGCTCGCTGCAGTATATGGGTCTGACCGGCGGCGAGAAGATGACCGACATCGCCATCGACCGCGTGTTCATCGGATCGTGCACCAACTCGCGCATCGAGGACATGCGCGAGGTCGCGCGCATCGCCAAGGGCAAGAAGGTCAACGGCAAGGTCTACGCCATGATCGTGCCCGGCTCAGGCCTCGTGAAAGAGCAGGCGGAAGCGGAAGGCCTCGACAAGATCTTCAAGGAGGCCGGCTTCGACTGGCGCGAGCCCGGCTGCTCGATGTGTCTCGCGATGAACCCCGACAAGCTCAAGCCCGGCGAGCGCTGCGCCTCGACCTCGAACCGCAACTTCGAGGGCCGGCAGGGCTACAAGGGCCGCACGCATCTGGTGTCGCCGGCGATGGCAGCGGCGGCGGCGATCGCGGGGCATTTTGTGGACGTGAGGGAGTGGCACTGAGGACCTGACCCGCCTGAATGAGAAAGGCCCGCTGTAACGGCGGGCCTTTTGCGTTCAGCGTGTCGTTGCGAAGTCAGCCCCGCACCCACCGGCAGCGCATACGCGGCACGACGACCGGCCCGCTCCACCGGTGCTCGGTCGCGTAGTGCGCGACGCACTCGCGCTTCGCACGAGGACCGGGGAACTCGTGGCTGTAGGGCAGCGGATAGAGCGAGTGCCAGCGGCGGTACGGATAGCGCGGCCGGACGCGGATTTGGGGACGAGGCCGCGCCTGGGCCCGCGCCGCCGAACGCTCGTCGCGGCTTTGCACCAGCGGTTCGGGCGTGGAGGCAGCGGGCGCGGTCCGCGCACCGGCTGCGCCGGGCTGGGTCTGCGACCAAGCCTGCGGCGCGCCCGCGAACAGGGCCGCGGCAAGCGCGAGAACGGCTGACAGCGCGATCCGACTCATGCCCGCTCACGCTCCCCCATCGAGCCGGCAAAATCAACTGCGCGCATGGAACATGGCCAAACGAGCGCCTATCATTCTCCTATGGATGCACCAAACAAGGACAGTTCCCTTGCCGACCCCCGCGACTGGCGCCCGTTGAAGGCGCCGTCGCTGGATGAGTTCGGGACGATCGCGGATGAGGCGTTCAAGCGCCTGCCGGACCATTTCCGCGCGCGCTGCAAGGATCTGGTGATCCAGGTCGACGACTACCCCACCGACGAGGTTCTGGACTCCATGGGCATCCAGAGCGAGCTCGATCTGCTCGGGCTGTTCCAGGGCGTCGGCCTGCCGTTCCAGTCGGAGAGCGCGCCGCAGCAGATGCCCAACATGGTGTGGCTCTACCGCGTGCCGATCCTGCTGTACTGGGCCGAGCACGACGAAACGCTGGGGCACATCATCACCCATGTGCTGGTGCACGAGATCGGACATCATTTCGGCCTGAGCGATGACGATATGTTCGCCATCGAGAAGGCTGCAGACTGAGGGAGGAATGCGCTGATGAAAGTCGATGGCGGTTGCCACTGCGGATACATCACGTTCGAAGCCGAGGCCGATCCGGAGAAGGTTTCCATCTGCCACTGCACCGACTGCCAGACCGGAACGGGTTCGGCGTTCCGCGTGTCGGTGCCGGTGCCGGGCGACCAGTTCAAGATGACCGGAACGCCGACGGCCTATGTGAAGACCACCGCCGACAGCGGCAATCCGCGTGTACAGGCGTTCTGTCCGAAGTGCGGCTCGCCGATCTATTCGACCACGCCCGGCGAGGGTAAGCAGGCGGCCTACATGCTGCGCGTCGGCATCCTCAAGCAGCGCGACCAGCTCGTGCCGAAACGGCAGAACTGGTTCCGCTCGGCACGGCCGTGGGTCACGGGAATGGATGCGATCCATAAGAACCCGAAGCAGGCTTAGTCGCGACGACCGCCGCTCAACCGCGCATCAATCGCATCGATTCCGGCAATCGCGGACTTGAATTAGATCGCGTTCGGGTCCGCCGTCATAATGCGGTTTCGACCGCAGTTGGAGCGCCGCCATGATCGTCACCGTTTTCCGCTCGCGGCTGATGCCGGGTCTTAAGGACGAATACGTTGCGCTGGTCGAGCGCATGGTGGAGCTCGCACGGGCGACGCCCGGCTACCTCTCGCACAAGGGCTTCTTCGCCGACGACGGCGAGCGCTGCACCATTGTCGAGTTCGCCGACGAGAAGGGCCAGGAAGCCTGGCGGACCAACGCCGAGCACATGGCGGCGCAACGGCTCGGCCGGCAGAAATACTACGAGGCCTACGACATCCAGGTCTGCAACGTGCTCCACGAGGCCCATTTCAAGCGGGATGCCGCCGCCAAAGCCGCCTCTTGACCGGGGGCCTGCGAGACGCCATTCAAAGGCCACCAGGAGACGCCGACATGGAAAAGTTCAACAAGCTGGAAGGGGTGGCCGCGCCGCTGCACATCCTCAACTGCGACACGGACATGATCATCCCGGCGCAGTGGCTGAAGACCATCAAGCGCACCGGTCTCGGCAAGGGCCTGTTCCAGAAGGACCGCTACAAGGACGACGGCAGCGAGAACCCGGACTTCGTGCTCAACAAGCCGGCCTACCGCAATTCCAAGATTCTCGTCGCCGAGGACAATTTCGGCTGCGGCTCCTCGCGCGAGCATGCGCCCTGGGCGCTGATGGATTTCGGCATCCGCTGCGTGATCTCGACCTCGTTCGGCGACATCTTCTACAACAACTGCTTCAAGAACGGCGTGCTGCCGATCCGCGTGTCGCCGGAGGACCTGGAGAAGCTGTTCGACGACGCCGAACGCGGCGCAAATGCAACGCTGTCCATCGACCTGGAGAAGCAGGAGATCCGCGGGCCTGACGGCGGCGTGATTACGTTCGAGATCGACCCGCACCGCAAGCACTGCATGCTCAACGGCCTCGACGACATCGGGCAAACCAATCTCAAGAAGTCCAGGATCGACGACTTCGAGAAGAAGTCGAGCGACGCAAGGCCGTGGGCGTAGGCGCAGCCGAGCGATTGCGCCGAACGTTTGGCGTTGGTCGTTGCGCCCTCTCCCCTTGAGGGAGAGGGCTACACAGAAATGTCCGCAAGTTCAGTTGGGTGAGGGGTCACGGACTCTCGTTTATCCGTGCCCCCTCACTCATTCCTTATCGCGGAACTGCTGCGGGAGCCCTCTCCCTCAAGGGGAGAGGGCACAGCGACAACCGCCGCGCAAGCGGCTTGGTCACTTCCCCGCAACCGCCTCCGCGATCGCGACCGTTCGCTTCGCCATCTCGGCGTGCATGCGCTCGGCCATGCGGCCGTCGACCTGCACCACGCCCTTGTCCTTGTTCTCCGGCAACTCGAACGCGGCAATGATCTTGCGCGCCTGCGCGACCTCGGCGGCGTCCGGCGTGAACACCGCGTTGCAGGGCTCGATCTGGTTCGGATGGACCAACGTCTTGCCGTCGAAGCCCATGTCGCGGGCCTGCGTGCATTCCGCAACGAAGCCCTCGGCGTTGCCGAAGTCGTTGTAGACGCCGTCGAGAATGTCGATGCCATAATGCCGCGCGGCCAGCACGCAATTCGCAAGCCACGGCACCATCGGCGCGCGGCCCGGCACGATGCGCGCCCGCGTCTCCTTGGCAAGATCGTTGGTGCCCATCACGAAGCCGCCGAGCCGCGCCTCGGAGTCCTTGGCCTCGGCGGCGATGGCGAGAATGTTGAACACCGCGAGCGGCGTCTCGATCATCGCCCACACCCGCGTTTTGTGCAGCGTGTGCATATCGAGCAGCCGGCGGCCGATCATTTCGAGCTGGTCGGGATGCGAAATCTTCGGCACCAGGATGGCGTCGGGTCCGGCCTGCGCCGCGGCGGCGAGATCGTCGGCATGCCAGCCGGTGTCGATGCCGTTGACCCGGATAAACACCTCGCGCGCGCCGAAGCCACCGGCCTTCACCGCCTCGGCCACCTGCCTGCGCGCGGCGTCCTTGGCGTCGGGCGCCACCGCGTCCTCCAGGTCCAGGATCACGCCGTCGACGGGGAGCGTGCGCGCCTTCTCGATGGCGCGGGCGTTCGATCCCGGCATGTAAAGCACGCTGCGGCGCGGACGAATGGTCATGTCTCGGTCTCCGTTCGCTTCAGCCTAGCGGCGCCGCACGCGCCGTGCCAGCGTAAGCGGCGATGAACGCGTTTGACGACGAACCTTGGCTTGCGGGCGTGGACGGCTGCGCCGGCGGGTGGATCGCGGCCTTCGTCCACCCAACCGGCGGCGATATTGGCATTCGCATCGTGCCGCGGTTTGCCGATGTGCTGGCCGCGCCTGAAGCGCCTGCCATCGTCGCCGTCGACATGCCGGTCGGACTGCCGGAACGCGCGGGCTACGGCGGCCGCGCGGCGGAGAACGCGGTCCGTCCGCTGCTCGGCGCGCGGCAGTCGTCGGTGTTCTCGGTGCCGTCGCGGGCTGCGGTCTATGCGAACGGCTATCGCGAAGCCTGCCAAGCGGCGCTGGCGACCTCCGAACCGCCACGCAAGATATCGAAGCAGCTCCACAACATCGCGCCGAAAATCCGAGAGGTGGACACGGCGATGCGCGCGTCGGCGGCGGACGCCGCGCGCACCTTCGAGGTCCATCCGGAGGTGGCGTTCTGGCGGCTCAACGGCGAGCGCGCGCTGACCGAGCCGAAGAAGGTCAGGAGCCGCCCCTACCCGCCCGGACTTGCGCTGCGCCGCCGGCTGCTGATCGCCGCGGGCCTGCCCGCCGCCGCAGTCGAAGCCGTTCCGCCGAAAGGCGCCGCGGCCGACGACCTGCTGGACGCGCTGGCCTGCGCCGCCGTCGCGCGGCGAATTCACGCAAGGATGGCACGGCCATTTCCCGATCCGCCGCCGCGCGACGAGTTTGGGTTGCCGATGGCGATCTGGGCGTGACGAGTGCACCCGGCGTTGGCTATTAAAATTGGGCCACGGTAACGGAGACCTTGGGATGACCTTCCCGAAACGCCTGATCGACGGCTACCACGCGTTCGCCGCCGGCCGGCTCAAGTCGGAGCAGGACCGCTACCGCGAACTCGCCGAGCGCGGCCAGACGCCGGAAATCATGGTGATCGGCTGCTGCGACTCGCGTGTCTCGCCGGAGGTGATCTTCGACGCCGGACCGGGCGAACTGTTCGTGGTGCGCAACGTCGCCAATCTGGTGCCGCCGTACGCGCCGTCGGGCTCCTACCACGGCGTCTCGGCGGCGCTGGAATTCGCCGTCGGCGCGCTCAAGGTCAAGAACATCGTCGTGCTCGGTCACGCCCACTGCGGCGGCGTGCGCGCCTTTGCCGAGGACGCCGAGCCGCTCTCGCCCGGCGACTTCATCGGCAAATGGATGTCGCTCATGGCGCCGGCCGCGGACAAGGTCGGGCCGCGCGGCAGCTACACCTCGGCCGAGTATCTCGTGCGCATGGAGCAGGCTTCGGTCGTCAACAGCCTTGAAAACCTGATGACGTTTCCGCGGCTGCGCCGGCAGGTCGAGCACGGCTCGATTGCGCTTCACGGCGCCTATTTCGGAGTCGCCAAGGGCGAGCTCTGGGTGCTCGAGCGGGACTCGGGCGAATTCCGCCCGGTCGGCGTCTAGGCCTCGGCCGCTTCTGCGACCGGCTGCTCGCGCGCATCCGGCACTGTGAGCACGACGTCGCCGCTCTCGACGCGCACCTTCATCGGCCGCAGCCGCGCCTTGGAATGGCCGGCGTGCTTTCCGGTGCGGATATCGAATTCGAAGCCGTGCCACGGACAGACCACGTTGAGCTGGGTCTTCGAGAACTCGAAGCCCTTGCTGGTGCGGTCCGGCGCGATGACCTCGTCGACCTTGGGGATGATCTTGCCCTGGCAGGCCGGCCCGCCCATGTGCGGGCAGTGGTTGAGATAGGCGTAGAACGCGCCGCCCACCTTGAACACACCCACCTCGAAATTCTCGAACGCAACGATCTTGCGGCCGGGATCGGCGAACTCGGACGCCGGGCCGATGTTGACTTCACGCATGGGCAAACGCCTCCCGACGCATTATCGCTTCGACCGGTTGAACCACATCGACAAGTCCCACAGATTGAGCCCGGCCGCTTTCAGCATGTCGCTGACCGTGACCACGATCTCGGTCGGCGTCACCACCGACGCCGCAACGGGCGCCGCCGGCGGGCTATCGCCATCGGCCTTCGCCGCATAGAGCCGCACCGCAGCGGTCATCACGCGCTCGAGCTCCGCGTCCGACACGCGCGAAAGATCGCCGGACGCCAGCGCATCCTCCGCCGCCGCGACAAACCCGCCGCCGACGTCTGAAGCCTTGGTCTGCGCCGTGACCGCCATCTCAAGCCTCAGGACACGCCCGGCCGCGCCGCCAGCACGTCCCTGGCCTTCGGGCGCATGCGCTTGACGTCGAGGTTGAACAGCCGCGCGGCGTTGAGGCCGAGGATGTTGCGCTTGGCCTGGTCGCTGAGGAACGGAATGGTCGTGATCGAGCTCGGCGCGTCGAAGTCCCAATGCGGCCAGTCGGACGCGTAGAGCAGCTGCGTGTCGGCGTTGAACGCCTCCATCGTCGCCTGCAGCAGCTTGAGGTTTGTCTTCTCCAGCGGCTGGCTCGTATAGAACATGTCCCGCATGTAGTCGCTCGGCAGCTTCTTGAGCATCGGCGCCTCGCAGGTGCGCATCTGATACTCGTGGTCGAGCCGCTGCATGAGGTACGGGATCCACGCCAGCCCCGATTCGATCCAAAGCACCTTCAGTTTCGGAAAACGCTCCGGAATGCCGTTGATGATCCAGTTGGTCATGTGGATCAGGCTGTAGTGCACGAAGCTCAGCGCGTGCATGGAGATGAAGCGGTTGAGCTGCAGGAACGACGGATCGTTCCAATTGAAGCCGGAGTGGAACGAGAACGGCTTGCCGGTCTCCTCCATCGTCGCGTAGAGCTTCATGTAGCTGTTGTGGTGCACCGGCTTGTTGCGCGTCGACACGACGGAGTAGCCGATGACGCTCTTGTTGCCGGCGTACTTGTTGACCTCCTCGACGCAGGCCTCGGGCGTGTTGAACGGCAGATAGATCATGCCCTTCAGCCGTTCGTCCTGCGGCAGGATGCGCTCGACCAGCCACTTGTTGTAGGCCGCGCCGACCGCGGCCTCGATATCGTCCTGCGGATGCATGCCGAGCGTGAGCATCGGAGTCGGAAACACCACCTGGTAGTCGAGGCCGAGCGCGTCCATCGAGCGGCGCGCCAGCTCCACGAAATGATGCACGCTCTTGTTGTCGACCTTCTCCAGCAGCGCCTGCTGGTGCGGGATACGGCCGTAGGCATGCTGGTAGAGGATGCCGGGCTGAGCGTTGAGCAGAGCCACGTTGCCGCTGCCGGGACGGCCGGCGATCGCCTGGCCCATCTGCCGGATCACCTCGTTGTCGATCGATTCGAGAATCTCCGGCCAGAACGAGGTCTCGGTGACATGAGCGTCGATGTCGACCAGGAAGTAATCCTCGAAGCTCTCCGCCTGACGGGTGGCATGCGCGAGAATGTCGCGCGTGTCCGTCTGCATGGTGATTTCCTGCACTTCGCGGAACTGCGGCGGGGTGCGTTCGAGCATGGGGCTCTCCTTGGCAGGCACCTGGGGCAAGCGGCGGGGCTGGCTTCGGCCCGCGATTGTTGGGAGCGCGCGGCAAAGGGCCTGCGCCCACGGGCAATTATGGACCCGTGGGACTTGGGCGCAACAGATTAGTTTGGTTCGAAACTATCGCACGGGCGATGGCACGTATGCGTGCCTGCAACCCTCACGTCATGCCTGCGTTGAAGCCGCCGCCGCGGACACCGGAATCCGCTACGCCGCCTTCTGCTTCGCCTGGATCAGCTTACGGTTGATCAGGCACTCGGCGATCTGGATCGCGTTCAGCGCCGCACCCTTGCGCAGGTTGTCGGAGACCACCCACATCGCCAGCCCGTTCTCCACCGTCGCGTCCTCGCGGATGCGGCTGATATAGGTCGCGTCCTCGCCGGCCGCTTCGAGCGGCGTCACGTAGCCGCCCGGCTCGCGCTTGTCGATCACGACACAGCCCGGCGCGGCACGAAGAATATCGCGCGCCTCGTCAGGCGTGATCGCGTTCTCGAACTCGATGTTCACCGCCTCGGAATGGGCGATGAACACCGGCACCCGCACGCAGGTCGCGGTGAGCCTGATCTTGGGGTCGAGAATCTTCTTGGTCTCGGCCACCATCTTCCACTCTTCCTTCGTGTACCCGTCCTCCATGAACACGTCGATCTGGGGGATCAGGTTGAAGGCGATGCGCTTGGGGAACTTCTTGGTTTCGATGTCCTGCAGCGAGTAGATTGCCTTGGTCTGGCGGTCGAGCTCGTCCATCGCGTCCTTGCCGGCGCCGGACACCGACTGGTAGGTCGCGACCACGACACGCTTGATCGTCGCCTTGTCGTGCAGCGGCTTGAGCGCGACCACGAGCTGCGCGGTCGAGCAGTTCGGGTTGGCGATGATGTTGCGCTTGCGGAAACCCGCGACGGCGTCGGCGTTAACCTCCGGCACGATCAGCGGCACGTCGGCGTCGTAGCGCCAGGCCGACGAGTTGTCGATCACCACCGCGCCCTGCGCGCCGATCTTGGGCGACCATTCCTTGGACACGCTGCCACCGGCCGACATCAGGCAGATGTCGACATCGGAGAAATCCATGTGCTCCAATGCGCGGCATTTCAGGATCTTGTCGCCGAACGAAACCTCCACGCCCTGGCTGCGCCGCGAAGCGACGGCCACCACCTCGTCGGCGGGAAACCGCCGCTCGGACAGGATGTCGAGCATTTCGCGGCCCACGTTGCCCGTGGCGCCGACGACTGCGACCTTGAAACCCATAGCAACACTCCAGAAACCGGCCGGACCGGTCCGGCCCGTCCGCGCGCCCGCTTCTAGGCGAAAACCATTGACAATTCAACGCCGAAGCGAGCCCGCAACCGATGACTTTCGTCGCTGGATCGCATTTCTCCGGTCAATGAATGCGGCAACCGCGCTTCGGGCTACCGCGTCAGGAACGGGTTCTGCCAGCCGCGGCCGGGCTCCTGGGCGCGCGGCGGATAGGTCGCTTCGAGGTAGTCCAGAACCACCCTCATTTCCTTGGCAGGCAGCTCCGGCATGCCGTGCTTGTCGACCATGAGCCGAATCGACTCCTCCCACTGCCGGCGGTTCATGCCCTGCTGGGCGACCAGCTTGAAACCGTGGCACGCGGTGCAGGCGTAGAACGTATCGTCCCGGCCGGAGCCTGCGGGAAAGTCCTCCGGGTTCTCGTCCTTCGGCACAAACTGCTGCGCCTGCGCGGGCACGGGCATCGGACCTGCGGCGAGAAAGACGGCGGCCAGCGCGAGGCTGGCCGCCTTGAGTGCGTTCGACACCATCGACATCAGCCGATCAGCACCGCGACCCGGTGCATCGGATTGCCGCCGTAACCCTGCGGGTTCCAGTTGCCGGCGGTGTGCGGCTGCATCGCGCCCTTGGAGTCGGTGCCGCGCGTCCAGATCTCGTAATAGCCGTCGGTCGGCACCTTGACCGTGGCGGTCCAGCGTTGCCAGTCGAAGCGGTTCTTCGGCTTCTGCACGTTGGCGCGGGTCCAGGTGGCGCCGAAGTCGGTAGAGACGTCCACGCGCCGCACTGTGTTGTCGCCGGCCCAGGCCGCGCCGCGCAGCTTCACCTCCCGCGTCCCGGCCGCAAGCTTGGTGCCGTTGGACGGGCTGGTGATGATGGAGCGGATAGGCATCGACTCCAGGTCTTTGAAGTTCTTCATGTCGGGCTTGTCGCCCGGCACCATCGGCTTGATGGCGACGCGATACGACGTCTGGCCCATGCCCGGGCCGTCGTGCTCCTTGTCACGGATCCAGATGCGGTTGAGCCACTTCGCCGACACCGAACCGGGCCAGCCGCCGATCACCAGCCGCACCGGGCCGCCGTGAATGTTCGGCAGCGGCTCGCCGTTCATCGCCCAGACGATCAGGTTGTTCGAGTCCATCAGCTTCTTGATCGGCACGCCGCGCGACAGCGTCACGCGCTTGGCATCGCCCGACAGGTGCGGATCGGCGCCATAGTGGCCGCTGAACACCGCAGAGGGCTTCACGCCCGCCGCCTTCAGCACGTCGACGACGCGCACGCCGGTCCATTCGGCGCAGCCCGCGCCGCCGTTTGTCCACTGGTTGCCGCGCGCGGTCGGGGTGAAGAACGAACGGCCGTTGCCGCCGCATTCCAGCACCATGCGGCGCGTCACCGGCTTGAACTTCTTCTTCAACTCGCCGAGCGTCAGCTCGAGCTTGTTGTTGACCTCGCCGTCGATGGCGATCTTCCAGGCATCCGGCTCCTTGGCCTGCGCCGGAATCTGCCCGTTGTTGCGGATGAAGAACTTGGAAAGCGGCGTGGTGTCGTCGTCGAGCAGGTGCTCCGGCGTCTCGGCCACCAGCGGACGCTCGCCGATCACGACCAGGCCCTTATCTTTGCCGGGGAAGTCGAGATAGACCGGGCCTTTCTTCGCGGGTGCGGCCGGAGCCGGCTGCGCGTTGGCGGCGGGGATCATGCCGCCAGGCATGTTGGCCGCGAACGGGATCGCACCGCCGACCGCCGCACTCATGGCGGCAAGGCCCGCGCCGCCGAGGAAGCCGCGGCGGCCCAGTTCGGGATCGTCGGACGTTTCGGACTTGCGGCCGAACACCACGGCGTCGGCGCGTTCGGGGTCTTCCTGGTAAAGCTCTTCGATGGAGCGTTCGATCTTCCTTGTCATGATACCTCCCGATTCGTCGGCGTTTGATCCGCGCGAGCGATAGTGTTCCGACTTTGCGATGTCACAGGCTATGACGCCTCTTTCTAACATTCAATAATTTGCATGGAATACCGCCTGTCGATTTTGTCGCGGGCCCATGCGCGCAAAGGACTGGGCCAAGCGCCGGACCACGCCATCTGCACACCGGCGTTGCGCGAGCCCCGGACGGAACGGGTCGGCCGCCCGCGCGTTCCCTTGTGGTGCAGTGCAAAAGCAGATTATAAGCGTAAGGCCCGCTTCGGGCTGGAATGAGGAACGTCATGCGCCTGATGGCCGCCGCTATCGCCATTGCCGCCGCGTCAGCGGTCTTCGCCGCATCCGCAGCCGACGCGCAGACCCGGAAGCGGAGCAAGTCCCAGGCCGTATCCGGCCCGCAGACCGTGTTTGTCAGCCGCGACGAAAGCGGCCGGACCCGCACCCGCATCATCGTGCAGCGCCGATCCTATCTCGACGGCGGCACCGAGGTGCTGCCCGGCCAGCGCAAATATAGCGACTACCACACCCAGCCGTTCTGGTCGCCGACCGACGTGCTCGGTACCCGCGGCGGCGACCGCCAGCCGCTGAACTCGCGCTGGGAAAGCAATGGCGTCCGCATGTCCTGGTAATCCGACATACTCGATTTACGGACAGAAAGCGCGGCCACCGGCCGCGCTTTTGCATTTCCAACGGCGTCCGGATCAGCCCGCCAGCTTTTCCATTTCGGCAACGATCGCGTCACCCATCGCCGCGGTGCCGATGGTCGTGGTGCCGGGCGACGCGATGTCGCCCGTCCGCAGGCCCTTTGCGAGGGCGGCCGCGATCGCTGCGTCGATCATGTCGGCTTCCTTGCCCATGCCGAGCGAATAGCGCAGCGCCATGCCGAACGAGGCGATCATGGCGATCGGATTGGCCACGCCCTTGCCCGCGATGTCGGGCGCAGAGCCGTGCACCGGCTCGTACATAGCCTTGCGCTTCTTGGTCTTGGGATCGGCCTCGCCGAGCGAGGCGGACGCCAGCATCCCGAGCGAGCCGGTGAGCATCGCCGCGACGTCGGACAGCATGTCGCCGAACAGGTTGTCGGTGACGATGACGTCGAACTGCTTCGGGTTGCGCACGAGCTGCATGCCGCCGGCGTCGGCCAGCATGTGCTCAAGCTTGACGTCCTTGAATTCGCGCTGATGGACCTGGTTGACCACCTCGTTCCAGAGCACGCCCGTCTTCATGACGTTGCGCTTCTCCATCGAAGTGACCTTGTTGAGCTTCTTGCGCGCCCGCGCCAGCTCGAAGGCCACGCGCGAGATGCGCTCGATTTCGTAGGTGTCGTAGACCTGCGTGTCGACCGCGCGCTTCTGGCCGTTGCCGAGATCGGTGATGGTCTTGGGCTCGCCGAAATACACGCCGCCGGTCAATTCGCGCAGGATGACGATATCGAGGCCCTCGACCAGCTCGCGCTTGAGCGAGGAGGCGTCGGCCAGCGCCGGATAGGTCACCGCCGGACGGATGTTGGCGAACAACCCCAAATCCTTGCGGAGCCGCAGCAGGCCGGCTTCCGGCCGCACGTCGTAGGGCACAGCGTCCCATTGCGGCCCGCCGACCGCGCCAAAGATCACCGCATCCGAGGCATGCGCCTTGTCCATGGTCGCATCGGTGATCGCGACCTTGTGGGCGTCGTAGCAGCAGCCGCCGACCAGGTCCTCGTCGTATACGAACGACGCCATCTTCTTGGCGTTCATCCAGGCGATCAGTTTCTTCACCTCGGCCATGACTTCCGGGCCGATGCCGTCGCCGGCGAGAAGAAGGAGCTTGTGGGTGGCCATCGTTGCCTCGTTTCCTCACTCAAAAGGTTTTTTGTCTTGACGCGTTTTCTTGACGCGAACCGGGTCCCACTTCGCTCGAAAACGCTCTAAACCGCCGGATTGCTAAAGCCCCACGCCGCGCTTGGCAAGGCGAGCGCCCGGCATGGCGGCGTGCGATCTTGGCGATATCGGGCACGGCCCCGGCGGCCCTAATGTCCCGCCATGAACGCGATCCTTTTTGCCCTGGGCGCCGCGACGTTCCTCGGCGGCGGGCTGGTGCTGACCCAGTTCGGGCTAAAGCACATCCACCCCCTGTCGGGGGCCGCGATCAGCATCCCGGCGTTCACGCTCCTGTTCCTGCTGATTTCGCCGTTCCTGCTGGCAGGCGAAACCATCGTCTGGAAGGCGGTTCCGATCTTCGCCGCGGTCGGCCTGACGTTCCCCGCGCTGGTCACGCTCCTGACCTTCGCCGGAAACCGCGCGCTCGGCCCGGTGACGACCGCCTCGCTCGGCAACATCTCGCCGCTGTTCTCGGTGATGCTGGCGGTGATGCTGCTCGGCGAGCCGCTGACGCCCTGGCAGTTGGCCGGACTGCTGCTCATCGTTGCGGGCGTGCTGGTCATCACCGTGACGCGCACCGCCGACATGGGCAACTGGCGCACATGGGCGCTGCTGCTGCCGCTCGGCGCCGCCGCGCTGCGCGGCGTGATCCCGCCGGTCATCAAGGTCGGCCTCGACATCTGGCCGAACGCCATCGCGGCCGGTCTGACCGGCTACATCTTCTCCACGCTGACCGTGCTGACGGTCGAGCGCATCCGCAACGGCACGTTCATCGCGCGCGGATCGTGGCAGGGCCGCTTGTGGTTCGCGGCCAACGGACTCTGCAACGGCATCGGCACGCTTTGTATCTATCTCGCGCTTCGGCACGGCCCGGTGTCGCTGGTCGCACCGCTGATCGCGACCTATCCGCTGGTGACGGTGGTCATGAGCGCGCTGGTGTTCGGCCGCACGCCCGGCGCGTTGCGGCTCGCGGCCGGCGCCGGACTGACGGTCGGCGGCGTGGTGCTGCTGCTGGTCGGATAACAAAAATGACAAGGCTCCGGCCTCGCGGCCGGAGCCCAATCAGCAATGACGAGCGAATTACTTCCAGCCGGCCTGACGCTCGCAGGCGCGCCGCGCCGCCGGATTGGCCTTCTCCCACTGCGTGATGGACCGCGTTTCGTTCGAGTCCATCTTCTCGTTCATGCACACGCAGTAGGCGCGCACGATCGCGGGCGTGCCGCCCGGCTCGCCACGATTGTCCGAGATGCACTGGTTGACCCACTTCAAGTCGTCGGCGGTCATCGCCTGCGCCAACGCCGCGCTGCTCGCCATGCTCAGGCCGGCGACCAGCAGCAATCCCTTCAGCAGTCTCATGATAGTCCCCATCGATTTTGGTAAGCCGCCGGAAGAAATCGCCGACGGTTGCCGTCAAATTGCTCTGGCGCCGGGCCAAACGCAATGGGGCGCCAGCCTGCCAAATAAATATTGGTGAACTGGAATTCCCCTAAAGCCCGCTGTGCCAGTTGTAGCCGCGGTCTTCCCAGTAGCCGCCGAGGTTCTTGTCCAGAACGTGCATCCCGACGATGTGCTTGGGATTCTTGAAGCCGAGCTTGGTCGGCATCCGGCACTTCATCGGGAAGCCGTACTTGCGCGGCAGGATCTCGCCGTCGAACCGGAACGTGAGCTGGGTCTGCGGATGCAGCGCGGTCGCCATATCGATGGTGGTGGAATAGCCCTCGGCGCACTGGAACCAGACGTAAGGCGCGCGGGTGTCGGCGCCGATGCGCTTGAGGAACTCCGACAGCCGCACGCCGGTCCACTTTCCGACCGCGCTCCAGCCCTCGATGCAGATGTGACGCGTGATCTGCGTCTCCTGCGGCAGCGCGTAGAGCCGCTCCAGGCTCCACGTTTCCTTGCTGTCGATGCGGCCGCCGACTTCGAGCGCATAAGTCGCGCCGTCGACCTCCGGCGCTTCGCTTTCGGGGTAATAGGCGTTGAACGGAAACGGCCGCGTAATCGCGCTCTCGGGGTATTCCGGTGCGAGCTTGTTTGGATTGAACATCCAGCCCTGCACGGCGTCGTTGAACTTCGACACCCGCAGCAGGACCTTCTCCGCCGAAGCGCCGTCGACGATGTCGCAGCCGGTGAGGAACGTCAGCGCGCCGAGGCTCAGGCCCCCGCGCAGGAAGGCGCGCCGCATCGGGTCGGGCATCAGCTTCGCCGCGTCCTTGATCAGCAGCTTCGGATCGACGCCGGGGATGGGCTTGCGGATTCGCGCCATTGTCAACGTCCCGTGACCATGGTGCGCAGGCTGCGCGGCACCACCAGCGCCAGCACGATATGCACCGCGAGAAAGCCGACGATCGCCGCCATTGCGAAGAAGTGTACGTAACGCGCCGCCTCGTAACCGCCGAACAGCGCGGTCAGCTCCTGCAACTGAATTGGCTTCCACATCGCAAGCCCCGACAGCACGATCACGATGCCTGCGAGAATCACACCGAGATAAAGCAGCCGCTGCATCGCGTTGTAGAGCGCGGGATCGTCGTGCTTCAGCCGGAATTTCAGCGCCGCCTTGAAATCGGCCGCGACCTCGTTCGGCCGGATCGGCAGCAGCCTGCGGCGGAAGTGCCCGGTCGATATCCCGAGCGCGAGATACACCAGTCCGTTGACCGCGAGCACCCACATCGCCGCGAAGTGCCAGAGCAGCGCACCGGCCAGCCAGCCGCCGAGCGTGATCGACTTGGGGAACGTGAACCCGAATAGCGGCGACGCGTTGTAGATTTCCCAGCCCGAGCCGATCATCACGATCGTGGCGAGGGCGTTGATCCAGTGCGTGACGCGGACCCACGCGGGATGGATCGCAGGCGTGCGGCGCGCGGCCGCGGTGGCGCTGTCGGCGGTCATGACACGTCGGCGCCGAATCTGCCGGGAAAGCACCGGGCCCGCAAGACGGCGGGCCCGGTCGATAGTCTCGCTACTTCTTCATTCCGTCCTTCGCCATGCCGTCCTTCTTGTCCTTCATGGCCGGCTTGGCCATGTTGTCCTTCTTGTCCATCATGGGCTTGCCCATGCTGTCCTTCTTGTCGGCCATCGGCTTGTCCATCTTCGTGCTCTGGGCAAACGCCGCCGGTGCAAACGCCAGCCCCGCCGACACAGCCGCGATCATCACAACGCGCTTCATTGCATCCCTCCATGGTTGGTTTGCATGGCGACGCTAGCAGCGGCTCCGAACACGCGCGTTTCAGCTTTTCGTTGCTGAAAGTCACGCCAGCGTCACGGCTTCGTGAAACGTCCCGGACGCGCTATAAGCATGCAGCCGGGTGACGCGAATTCCACGGACGATCTATGGCCAAAACGAGCGCCGGCAATTTCTTCGAGGACTTCCGGCTCGGCCAGGTCATCCGGCACGCGACTTCGCGCACGCTCACGTCCGGCGACGCGTCGCTGTACATGAGCCTGTTCGGTCCGCGCTTTGCCGTGCAGTCGTCGGACGCGTTCGCTTCGGCGATCGGCTATCGCCGCGCCCCGCTCGACGACCTGCTGGTGTTTCACGTCGTGTTCGGCAAGTCGGTGCCGGACATTTCGCTGAACGCGGTCGCCAACCTCGGCTACGCCAACTGCCTGTTCCTCGCCCCGGTCTATCCCGGCGACACGCTGAGCGCGGAGTCCGAGGTCATCGAACTGAAGGAAAACTCAAACCGCAAGACCGGCATCGTCTATGTGCGCACGCGCGGCTGCCGGCAGGACGGCGCCGCCGTGCTCGAATTCGTGCGCTGGGTGATGGTGCGAAAGCGCGACGAGGCAGCGCCTGTGCCCGGCGATCATGTGCCGCGGTTGCCGTCCGTGCTCGAGCCGAAGCTGCTCGGCGGCGCCTGCCCGAAGATCGACTCCAAGGCCTACGATTTCGTTCTTGCCGGAAGCCCGCATCGCTTCGGCGACTACAAGCCCGGCGAGCGCATCGACCACGTCGACGGCACGACCGTCGAAGAGGCCGAGCACCAGATGGCGACGCGGCTCTACCAGAACACCGCGCGCATCCACTTCGACCAATATTCCGCGGCGCAAAGTCGCTTCCACCGCCGCCTGATCTACGGCGGGCACGTCATTTCGCTGGCGCGCGCGCTGTCGTTCAACGGGCTCGCCAATGCGTTCCACATCGCGGCGATCAACGGCGGCCGCCACGTGGCGCCGCTGTTCGCGGGCAACACCGTGTTCGCCTGGTCGGAAGTGCTGGCGGCGAGCGAAATCCCCGGCCGCTCCGACGTCGGCGCGCTTCGCATCCGCACCGTCGCCACGCGCGACCGGACGTGCGAAGAGTTCCCGTTCATGATCGGCGACAACTACGAGCCGTCAGTCGTGCTCGACCTGGACTACTGGGCGCTCGTTCCACGCTGAGCCGCACGGGTTTTTTCCCGCGCAGCCCAGCCGCACGCGCGTCGTTACATGATCACGCCGCAGATGATGCGGCCGCCGGCATCGCCCGCCGGATCGGACTTGTAGTCGTCCTTGCCGGCGTGAATGACGATGGCCGTACCGCCCTCGTGGAACAGCGAGTTCGGCTTGCCTCGCTCCAGCGTCACGGCGGAGTTCAGCACCTCGAGCGTCAGCACGCCGTTCGCCGGAACGTGCAGGTTCGGCATGTCGCCGGCATGATGGCCGCCCATCCCCAGCACGCCGTGCTTCTTGCCGCCCGGATTGAAATGCCCGCCGGCGGACGTGAACGGCGGCTCGCATTTGCCGACCGCATGGATGTGGAACGCGCGCTCGCCGGCCGGCGCGCCCTTCAGCATCAGCTTGATCATGACGCCCGCGGGCGTCTGCGTCAGCTCGGCGCTGCCGACGTCCTTGCCCGATGCGTCCTTGAGTGCGGCCTTGGCGCTTTGCGCCTGTGCCGGAGCCGGCGCCAATACGGCGCCCGCGGCAATTACGACGACTGCCATCAGAGAACCGAAGAACCTCATGACTTCCTCCCAATATCCAAGTCTCTTGATCTAATTCACCGGTGTCGCGGCGTTACGCAGAACGTCTATGGCCGCATTATCTGCAACTATAGCATTTCGCTACAGCGCGGCGACATCGGCCGGCGCGCGGCCCGTAAAGCGACAACACCGCCGGCGCCTGCGAAGTTCTTATGGCCGCCTGATAATTCTGCAGCGTCAGCCGGCGGTGCGGCTTGCGGGACGGCTCCCGCCCGCGCGCATGTGGTCGACGAGCTGCCGCGCATAGGACGCCAGTGCATCGAGGTCGCGGACGCAGATCGTGAGATCGCGCAACGCCCAGGCATCGGTCAGGTCGATCGCCTTGATCGCCATGGCCTTGACCGCGCGCCGGGCCGTGGTCGCCGGTACGACGCCAACCCCGACGTTGCGTTCGACCAGCCGGCAGACCCCATCGAAGCTGCGCAGTTGCACGCGCAACCGCAGCGGCCGTCCGACCAGATTGGCCTTCCCCGACAGGAACCGCTGCAAGGCGCTGGCCCGGTCGAGGCCGACGAAGTCGTGATCCAGCACCTCCGCGAAGTCGATCCTGGTCCGCCGCGCCAGCGGATGATCGGCCGCGACCACCAGCACGAACCGGTCGCTGCGGAACGGGAACGTCGTCAACCGGCCCGCATCGACCGTGCCCGCGACGATGCCGATGTCGCCGACGCCTTCGGCGATCAGCCCGACGATCTCGTCGGAGAGCCGCTCTTCCAGGTCGACGCTGACGTTGGGATGCGCGGCAAGAAACGAACTCAACGCCTCGGGCAGGAACTCGGTCAGCGCGTTGGTGTTGGACAAGACACGGACCTGTCCCGCGAGACCGCCGGCGTAGGCGCCGAGGTCTTCGCGAAGGCGCTCCGCCTGCGCCAGCATGGCGCGGGCGTGCTGGAGCAGGGTCCGCCCGGCCTGAGTCGGCGATACGCCGTGGCGCGAGCGGATCAGCAGCGGCGCGCCCAGCGCCTGCTCCATGTTGCGAATGCGCGTGCTGGCCGCGGCCAGCGCAAGATGCGCGCGCACGGCGCCATGGGTGATGCTGCCGGCCTCCGCGACGTGCCGGAACAGGCTGAGATCGACCAGGTCGAAGCGCATCATGAGATTTCGCCAATGACGAAGGCTGGCTTCCAAAACCGCTGATTGAAGTTGCATTATTCTAACGTCATTATTCGCCAGACGCGAAGTCAAATTGCCAGCGAGATGGCTGCTTTCCGGACCGCAACCTTGGGCTGACCGCTATCCCCGCTGTGCATTTCCCGGCGTTGCGGCACAGGCAGCCTTCGGCTACCTACCGGCGCCAGAGCGGGATCGAACCGCCGGAGTGACACCATGGCTGAGGCCGAGACGTCCCGAAGGCGGGAACGTCCCCTATCCCCCCACCTGCAAATCTACCGGCCGATGCTGACGATGATGATGTCCATCGTCCATCGCCTGACTGGCGCGGCGCTGTTCTTCGGCATGTTGCTGGTGGTGTGGTGGCTGATTGCCGCTGCCACCGGCCCGAACGCTTATGCCAACGTGCAGTGGTTCATGCAGACCCTGGTCGGGCGGTTGATCCTGTTCGGTTACACCTGGGCGCTGATCCATCACATGCTGGGCGGCATCCGTCACCTGATCTGGGACCTCGGCTATGGCTTCGGGCCGGCCGAGCGCGAATGGATGGCGGTCGCCAACCTGGTCGGCTCAATCGGATTGACGGTGGTGCTGTGGTTCGTCGGCTACCTGATGCTGGGAGACATCCGATGAGCCGCTCCTCGCTGCGCACGCCGCTCGGCCGCGTTGCCCATCTGGGCACGGCCCGCTCAGGCACCCGTCATTTCTGGCACCAGCGGCTGACCGCGGTCGCCAACGTGCCGCTGACCATCGCCTTCGTGCTGATCGTGGTCGGCGTGCTCGGACGCAACCACGCCGCGGTGGTGCAGATCCTGGGCTCGACCTTCGTATCGATCGTCGTGCTGCTGTTCGTGGTGAGCAGCGTGTATCATATGCGGCTCGGGATGCAGGTCATCATCGAGGACTACGTCCACGACGAGAATCTGAAGATCGCCGCGCTGATGGCGAACACGTTCTTTACGATCGCCGTCGGCTTCGCCGCGGCGTTCGCGACCTTCAAACTGGCATTCGGACTGTAAAGCGATGGCTGAAAACGGCGCTCAAAACGGCGGCGCACCGAAGATCAACGGGCGCGCCTATCCGATCGAGGACCACAGCTACGATGTCGTGGTCGTCGGCGCCGGCGGCTCGGGCCTGCGCGCGGTGGTTGGATGCAGCGAGGCCGGTTTGAAGACCGCCTGCATCACCAAGGTGTTCCCGACCCGCTCGCATACGGTCGCGGCGCAAGGCGGGATCGCCGCCGCGCTCGGCAACATGGGCGAGGACGACTGGCGCTGGCACATGTACGACACCGTCAAGGGCGCCGACTGGCTCGGCGACCAGGACGCGATCGAATACATGGTGCGCGAGGCGCCCGCCGCCGTGTACGAACTCGAGCACTGGGGCATGCCGTTCTCGCGGCGCGAGGACGACGGCAAGATCTACCAGCGTCCGTTCGGCGGCATGACCACTCATTTCGGCAAGGGCACCGCGCAACGCACCTGCGCCGCCGCCGACCGCACCGGCCACGCCATGCTGCACACCATGTACGGCCAGTCGCTGCGGCATTCGGCCGAGTTCTTCGTCGAGTATTTCGCCATCGACCTGATCATGGACGACGAAGGCCGCTGCCGCGGTGTCGTGGCGCTGAACATGGATGACGGCACGATCCACCGCTTCCGGGCGCAGACGACGATTCTGGCGACCGGCGGCTACGGCCGCGCCTACCTCTCCTGCACCGGCGCACATACCCAGACCGGCGACGGAAACGGCATGGTGCTGCGCGCGGGCCTGCCGCTGCAGGACATGGAGTTCGTGCAGTTCCACCCGACCGGCATCTACGGCGCCGGCTGCCTGATCACCGAGGGCGCACGCGGCGAAGGCGCCTACCTCGTCAACGCCGAGGGCGAGCGCTTCATGGAGCGCTATGCGCCGTCGGCGAAGGACCTCGCCTCGCGCGACGTGGTCTCGCGCTCGATGACCGTCGAAATCCGCGAGGGCCGCGGCGTCGGCAAGAACAAGGACCACATCTTCCTGCACCTCGACCATCTCGATCCGGCGGTGCTGGCCGAGCGCCTGCCGGGGATCACCGACAGCGCGCGCATCTTTGCCGGCGTCGACCTGACCCGCGAGCCGATCCCGGTGATCCCGACGGTGCACTACAACATGGGCGGCATCGCCACGAACTGGAAGGGCGAGGCACTGACCAAGAAGAACGGCAACGCCGACACTGTCGTGCCCGGCCTGATGGCGCTCGGCGAGGCCGGTTGCGTGTCGGTGCACGGCGCCAACCGCCTCGGCTCCAACTCGCTGATCGACCTCGTGGTGTTCGGCCGCGCCGCCGCGATCCACTGCAAGGATTCGCTGACGCCCAACGACAAGCAGCCAGAGCTGCCCAAGGACTCAGCCGAGCGCGCGCTGGGCCGCCTCGATCGCCTCCGCCATGCCAGCGGCGGCACGCCGACCGCGGAACTGCGCGGCCAGATGCAGCGCGTGATGCAGAACAACTGCGCGGTGTTCCGCACCGGCGAGGTGCTGCAGGAAGGCCACAAGCTGATCCACGAGGCCTACGGCGCCGCCTCCGACGTGCGCGTCACCGACCGTTCGCTGATCTGGAATTCCGACCTGATCGAGACGCTGGAGTTCGACAACCTGATCGTCCAGGCCGTCGTCACCATGGACGCGGCGCTGAACCGCACCGAAAGCCGCGGCGCGCATGCGCGGGAGGACCATCCCGACCGCGACGACAAGAACTGGATGAAGCACACGCTGACGTGGATGGACGAGAAGGGCAACGTCACCATCGACTACCGCCCGGTCCACGCCTACACGCTGACCAACGACGTCTCCTACATCGAGCCCAAGGCGAGGGTGTACTGAACCATGGTCCAACTCACCCTTCCGAAGAACTCGAAGATCACCGAGGGCAAGACCTGGAAGCGCCCGACCGGCGCGCGCAACGTCACGCCGTTCCGCGTCTATCGCTGGAACCCGGACGACGGCCAGAATCCGCGCATGGACACCTATTTCGTCGACCGCGACGACTGCGCGCCGATGGTTCTCGACGCGCTGATCTGGATCAAGAACAAGATCGATCCGACGCTGACGTTCCGCCGGTCGTGCCGCGAGGGCGTCTGCGGCTCCTGCGCGATGAACATCGACGGCACCAACACGCTCGCCTGCACAAAAGGCATGGACGAGATCAAGGGCACGATCAAAGTCTATCCGCTGCCGCACCAGCCGGTGATCAAGGACTTGGTGCCGGACCTGACGAATTTCTACGCGCAGTACGCGTCGATCGAGCCGTGGCTGCAGACCAAGACGCCGACGCCCGAGAAGGAATGGCGGCAGAGCCACGAGGACCGCAAGAAGCTGGACGACCACTACGAGTGCATTCTATGCGCCTGCTGCTCGACCTCGTGCCCGAGCTACTGGTGGAATTCCGACCGCTATCTCGGACCGGCGGCGCTGCTGCAGGCCAATCGCTGGATCGGCGACAGCCGCGACGAGGCGACCGGCGAGCGGCTCGACAACCTGGAAGACCCGTTCCGGCTGTACCGCTGCCACACCATCATGAACTGCGCCAAGGCCTGCCCGAAGGGTCTCAATCCGGCGAAGTCCATCGCCGAGATCAAGAAGCGGCTGGTCGAGCGGCAGGTTTAGACGAATTCCACTCCGCCTGCGAAACGCCGCACTTTCCTTTGGCGGCGCGCATCATTACTATTCTAACAGCGCGTTGACGCCACGTTTCGCGCCGCAGGCAACCTCGCCGCGGCTGCTCCGCGCCCATCCATAGGGATCGCCGCCATGAACCAGCACACCACGACCAGGCACGCCATCGGCCGCGTCCGCCACGAGCCGCGCCGCCGTCTGCTCACCGTCAAGACCGTCGAGCGCATCACGCCGCAGATGGCGCGCATCACGCTCGGCGGCGATCTCGCGGACTTCCGCAGCGCGTCCTACGACGACCACGTCAAGGTGTTCTTCCCGCTGCCCGGCCGCAATGCGCCGACGATTCCGGAGCCCGGCCCGGACGGCAAGGCACCCGAGGGCGTCGAACGCTCGCCCGGCCGCGACTACACCCCGCGCCGTTACGACACGGACAAACTGGTGATCGATTTCGCGCTGCACGAGGCGGGACCTGCGACCGACTGGGCGGCGCAGGCCGCGCCCGGCCAGCAGTTGTCCATCGGCGGTCCGCGCGGCTCGTTCGTCGTGACCGACGATTTCGACTGGTACCTGTTCGTGGGCGATGAAACCGCGCTGCCCGCAATCGGCCGCAGACTCGAAGAGCTGCGTGCAGGCACGCGCGCCATCGTCGTCGCCGCGGTGACCGGGCGCGAGGAGGAGCAGCGATTCGAAAGCCGCGCATCCGTCGAAACGGTGTGGGTGCACCGGCCGCTGTCGCAGGCTACCGATCCGGCGCCGCTGGTCGACGCGGTGCGCGCGCTCAAGCTGCCCTCGTCCGGCGACGGCTACTGCTGGGCCGCGGGCGAGTCGCAGACCGCGAAGCTCCTGCGCCAGCACCTGGTCGGCGAGCGCGGCCACGACAAGGCCTGGGTCAAGGCCGCCGGCTACTGGAAGCGCGGCGCCGAAGCGATCCACGAGACCCACAACGACTAGAGTTCTTGTGTTGTCGCGTTTTCTTCACGCGAACCGGTACCCACTTCGCTCGAAAACGCTCCAGCCGGCCCGCGTCGGGTGCTTAACAAGACCTTAAGCGGTCATGCGGCATTAAGCATACCGGCAGCGCCGCCGTCGCCGCATGAACCGGACCTGCGCGCCGCCGACCAATGGGCACGCAGGAGACACCGTCATGCGCACCCTCATCGCTTCGCTGCTCGTTCTGTCCGCCGCGCTGCCCGCCGCCGCGCAGAACAAGTCCTATGAAATTCACGCGCCCGGCCGCACCTTCGAGATTCAGCAGCCGCGCGGGAAGTGGCAGGTGCCGGGCGAAATCCAGGTGCCCAAGGGCATCCAGGCGGTGAAGTCGATCGCCGTCAGCCGCTGCGAGCGCCGCGTCAGCGTGGTCGCGGACGCGCTGTTCGATTTCGACAAGTCGAACCTGCGCGCCGAAGCCGAGGAAACGCTGCTCGCCGCAGCCCCCGAGATCAAGAAGCTCGGCAAGCCTTCGCGCGTCGAAGGCCACACCGACTCCAAGGGCTCGGACTCCTACAACATGCGGCTGTCGGAAGCGCGCGCCACCACGGTGCGCGACTGGATGGTCAAGCGCGACATCGTGCCGGCGGCGACCCCGATCCGTGGTTATGGCAAGACCAAGCCGGTCGCGCCAAACGCCACCGCCGACGGCAAGGACGACCCCAAAGGCCGCCAGCGCAACCGGCGCGTCGAGGTGGTGTTCGACACCTGCTCGTAAATTCGGCCGCGCAGGCGCGGCGGCATTCAGCGCGGCGGCGGTTCGACGGACTGCCGGTTGCCCGGCGGTTTGGACCGCCACAGCCACCACGCACCGGTGCCGATCGCGGTCAGCGCCCACGAGGCCAGGCCGAACACGACCAGCGCCGCGATCCCGATCGGCACGAACGGCAGCCGTAGCGGCACCACGTCCTCGCCGATCCAGAAGATCGCGGTGAGCAGGAACGCCAGGACCGCCACGCCCACAGAAACGTAGGCGACGACCAGCAGGGCACCGGCGACCACCGCCGAGCCCGCCGTAACGGCGACCTTTCCGAACAGGTTCCGCATGGCGTCTCCCGCCCGGTAATGCCGGACGCCGCGGAAGGTTGCCGTGGCCTTGCACCGGGATCAACCGCCGCCGGCGCTCAATTGAGTTTGATGCCGGCGCGGCGGATCACCTCACCCCATCGCTTGGTGTCGGCCTCGACGTGGGCTCCGAGCCTTTCGGGCGAACCCAGCGGGATGGACATGCCGGCCGCGGTGAAGCGAGCGGACACGTCCGGCGCCGTGAAGATCGCGTTGGCCTCGCGGTTCAGCCAATCGATTGCGGCCCGCGGCGTGCCGGCCGGCGC
Source organism: Alphaproteobacteria bacterium (assembly GCA_016869215.1). Classification (GTDB taxonomy): domain Bacteria; phylum Pseudomonadota; class Alphaproteobacteria; order Rhizobiales; family Xanthobacteraceae; genus Z2-YC6860. Next base: position 70,415 of record VGEP01000008.1, read on the forward strand.
GAAGAACGCAAACCATGCGCCGGCCTCCATCTGTGGCAACCCCGCTTCCTGCATGGTCGGAACGTCCGGCAGCAACGGCGAGCGCTGCGCGGCAGTAATGCCGAGCGCACGGAACTTGCCTTCGCGGATGTTGTTCATGGCGTTGCCGATCAGGTCGAAGGTCATCGGCACGTGGCCGGCCAGCACGTCCTGGTTGGCGGGCGCCGCGCCACGGTACTGCACGCCGACGATCTGGACGCCGGTGTGAAGCTTGAACTGCTCGGCCACGAGATGCGGCGTGGTGCCGATACCGGCCGAGGCGTAGGTCAATCCGCCCGGTTTGCTCTTGGCGAGCGCGATCAGCTCCTGCACGGATTTTGCCGGCACCGAGGGATGGACCACCAGGACCGTCGGCCCGGTCACCAGGAACACCACCGGCGCGAAGTCCTTGGCCGGGTTGTACGGCAGCTTGGGGTCGAGGTGCTGTAACACCGAGTTGGTACCGTGGAAGCCCAGGTAGATCGTGTAGCCGTCGGGCGCGGATTTCGCGACATGATCCGCCGCGATCACTCCGTTGGCGCCGGTGCGGTTTTCGACCACCACGATACGGCCGGTCCGTTCCTGCACCTTGGCGGCGAAGGTGCGGCTGACGATGTCGGACATTCCGCCCGGCGCGGTCGGCACGACGATGCGGATCGGCCGGTTCGGGTAGTCCTGACCCGGCGCGGCGCCCCCGCCCGCAAGCAGCGTGGCGGAAGCGGCGAATGCGACTGCGAAACGTGTCCAACGGTTCATGGCTTCCTCCCTTTCCAGGTTCTTGTCGGCAGCGTTCAACCAAGATCGGCGATCTGCGCGTGGATGCGCAGCAGTTCCGGGATCGTCTTCGGATCGCGTCGCCCGAAGCCGCATTCGGTGCCGATGGCGAAGTCGCGCACGAACTTCAGCGCCGTCGCGCGCCTGGCCCCGGTGCCTTCGACGCCGTCGGTGTGGTGCACCAGACCGAGGCACAACTTCGTTTCGGGACGCAGCTTGAGGCGGCGCAGCGGCTCGAAATAAGCGTCGTCCGCGCGGTTGCGCGGCACGGGCATGTGGATGAGCTGCACCGGCCGCTTGATGTCGCGGCTGACGCGGTTGGCGAACTCGACCATGTCGCCCATGTCGGTCGGCTCGACCACATGCTTGTGGTTCGAGTCTCCGTAACAGAGGTGGTAGAGCAGATCGATGTCCGGCGGCACGCGGTTGCCGAGATCGATCAGGATGTTGCTGAACGTCTCCTGCATCTCCGCCTTGGTGCGGCCGTAGCTGCTTGCCTGGTTGCGTTCCAGCCGTGCGAACACCGCCGACGCCACATCGAACTGGATTGCTATCTCGCCGTGAGGCAGCGCCGACGCAATCTTGTCGATCTCGCGCTTGACCGCCTCGTTGTAGATCGGATCGACCGGCGCGTGCAGCGCATCGACAAGATAGAGCCAGATCACCGAGTGCGCCGGCACGAGGTCGATCTGGAACTTGGTACCGGGCGCAATCCTGCCCGCGTCCTTCAGCCGCTTGAAAACCTCGAACGACCGCTTGGCGATGTCGGCGTAGTACAGGTTGTCGAACGTCACGTCCTGTGGCTTGCAGCCGGGCTTGAGCGTGTAGCGCTCGCGCCCGGTTCCGCTGGCATGCACGCGGAAGAACTCGCCGGATTTCTGTAAAGCCGGACTCGCCGCGAACACCGGTTCGAGCCAGGTGATCCAGTCGCCGCGCTCGCCGGTCTCGCCGTCGGGAATGCGCCCGATGCGCGAGCCGAGCGCCGCGCTCACCGCCTCGAACACCTCCGCGGCATCGGCCATCGGCACGCTGCCGACAAGATAGACTTCATGCGCCATTTCCGCCCGCCTGACGTTTGTGTCGTTGCGGGAAAGTTTGACGCCCGGCGTGCCATAATGTCCAATACAGTTATCGCCGCTTTCCATAAGTTCGAATGATGGATCGGACGCTCGATCCCCGCCGCCTTCTCGACCTGCTCAGCATCGCCGAGCATGGCTCCTTCACACGCGCCGCGGCCGCGCGCGGCGTATCGCAGCCAGCGCTGTCCAACAGCATCGCGGCGCTGGAACGGGTGTTGGGCACGCGCGTGCTGGAGCGCACACGGCACGGCGCCGCGCTCACCGAGACCGGACGGCTGCTCGCGACCCACGCGGAAACGCTGCAATCCGCGCTCGGACGCGCGTCGGGCGACGTGTCGCTGAAAAAGCTCGGCATGGAGGGATCGCTCGTTGTCGGCATGTCGCCGGTCGCTTCGGTCGAGATCGTTCCCGAGGCGGTGGCGGCGTTCCGGCGCGAGACCCCGAACGTTTCGGTGGCGATTCACGAGCTGCCGGACGACGAGCTGATCGAGCGGCTGCGCACCGGCGCGATTGACGTCATGGTCAGCCCCGCCGGCCTGCTCGCCGATCCGCCGGAGATCGAACGCGAGGTGCTGCTGCGCGACCGCTTCGTGATCGTGATGCGGCCGGATCATCCGCTGGCGCGGCGGAGTGCGCTCGACCTGGCCGAGCTCCACGACGCGGCCTGGGTCATGCCCAACGCCCATACCGCGATGTGGCGGCAGATCGAGTCGCTGTTTGTGGCCGAGAACGAGGCCTGGCCGGCCCGCTGCGTCAGCACCAATTCGGTCACCGCACTCAAGTCGCTGCTGATGCGCAGCGACAGCGTCTCGATCTCGTCGTTCCGCCTGGTGACGCTGGACTGCGCCGCGGGACATCTCGCTGCGGTGCCGCTGCGGCAGCCGCATTTCCAGCGCGAAATCTGCCTGCGCAAACGCCGCGACGCGAGCCTGACGCCGCTCGCGCTGCGCTTCATCGCGATTCTTCGCGCGGTCGGCGCCCGCATAGCAAAGAACACGCCGTCGCCGCGCAACGCCGCACGCACCGCTCCAAAACGGAAGCGCTGATTACTTGTCGAGCTTTCGCCGCATGGCGAGCGTGCGCAGCCTGAGCGCGTTCAGGCGGATGAAGCCCTCGGCGTCCTTCTGATCGTAGGCGCCCTTGTCGTCCTCGAACGTCACGAGCGTCGAGGAGTACAGCGACTTCGGGCTCTCGCGGCCGGCGACAATGACGTTGCCCTTGTAGAGCTTGAGCCGCACTTCGCCCTCGACATGCTCCTGGCTCTTGTCGATCAGCGCCTGCAGCATGTCGCGTTCGGGCGAGAACCAGAAGCCGTTGTAGATCAATTCGGCGTAGCGCGGCATCAACTCGTCCTTGAGGTGCCCCGCGCCGCGGTCGAGCGTGATCGACTCGATCGCGCGATGCGCCGCGAGCAGGATCGTGCCGCCGGGTGTCTCGTACACGCCGCGCGATTTCATGCCGACGAAGCGGTTCTCAACCAGGTCGATGCGGCCGATGCCGTTGGCCTTTCCGAGTGCGTTGAGCCCCGCGAGCAGCGCAGCCGGCGACAGCGGCTTGCCGTCGATGCTGACGGCATCGCCTTTGGCAAAGCCGATACGGACCTCGGTCGCCTTGTCGGGCGCCTCCATCGGCGAGATGGTGCGCTGATAGACGATGGACGGCGCTTCCTTCGCCGGGTCCTCCAGCACCTTGCCCTCCGACGACGAGTGCAGGAGGTTGGCGTCGACCGAGAACGGCGCCTCGCCTTCCTTGTCTTTGGCGATCGGAATCTGGTGCTGGCGCGCGAACTCGATAAGCTGCTCGCGGCCCTTGAAGGTCCACTCGCGCCAGGGCGCGACGATCTTGATCGACGGCTCCAGCGCGTAATAGGTCAGCTCGAACCGGACCTGATCGTTGCCCTTGCCGGTCGCACCGTGACACACCGCGTCGGCGCCGACTTTGCGGGCGATCTCGATCTGCTTCCTGGCGATCAGCGGCCGCGCGATCGAGGTTCCGAGCAGATAGACGCCCTCATAGACCGCGTTGGCCCGGAACATCGGGAACACATAGTCGCGGACGAACTCCTCGCGCAGATCCTCGATGAAGATGTTCTGCAGCTTGATGCCGAGCAGCAGCGCCTTCTCGCGGGCGGGCGATAGCTCCTCGCCCTGGCCGAGGTCGGCCGTAAAGGTCACCACCTCGCAGCCGTATTCGGTCTGGAGCCACTTCAGAATGATCGATGTGTCGAGGCCGCCGGAATAGGCCAGCACGACCTTCTTGATATCGCCTCTGGGCATGAAAGCGCTTGAATCCTGGGGTTTTCGGCCATCCGCGGCCGGTCCAAAGCCGCGCGGACTATAGGGAGAATGCCGGTCCGCGCAACACCGCAGGGCTTGCCCCAGCCGCCGGGCACCGGGGGCTAGCCTAGGGATTTATCCTGAATTGCCGCACCGGCGGCCGGGGTCCAGGTTGGCTCCGTGCCAGTCTCCGACACCAATCCTCCGCCTTCCTGCGAACGCTGCGGCGGCAGCGTGACGCTCGCGCGCCGCATTCCAAAGGTCGGCCCGCACCCGGAACTCCACACGTTTCGCTGCACCGACTGCGATCACGTATTCACCCGCGAAGAAACGGACTCCGACTAGCGCCGGCTGTCCCGCACGACTGGAGATCGCCAAAGCTCCGGTCTTGTGCGGCGCATCATGCGGCAATCGACCTCGCACATAATCCGCCCGGCCACTCATCATCGGCGGCGGGATTGGGCTAGAGTGGCGGCCAACACAAGGCAAAACGGTCCGCCCGATGCAGGCCTATATCCAGGGACGAAACGTCAATCTCACCTTCCGGCCGCCCAACCGCGGGCCTGTGCGCGCCTTGCAGGGCTTCGACATCGACGTGCGCGAGGGCGAGTTCCTGTCGATCGTCGGTCCGTCGGGCTGCGGCAAGAGTACGTTCCTCAACGTTCTGCTTGGGCTGATCAAGCCCGACTCCGGCGACCTGACCCTGGGCGGCAAGCCGATCGCAGGACCGGGCACCGACCGCGCCATGGTGTTCCAGGAATTCGGACTGCTGCCCTGGCGCACCGTGCAAAGCAACGTCGAACTGGGGCTTGAGCTGAAGGGCATGCCGGCCGGGGATCGGCGCACCATTTCCCAGCGCCTGATCGAGATGGTCGGGCTGCGAGGCTTCGAGAGCCACTATCCTCACGAACTCTCCGGCGGCATGAAGCAACGTGTCGGGCTCGCGCGCGCGCTCGCCACCGATCCCGATGTGCTGCTGATGGACGAGCCGTTCGCAGCCCTCGACGCACAGACCCGCGATCTCATGCAGGTCGAATTGCTGCGCATCTGGCAGGAGGCGAAGAAAACCGTTTTGTTCGTCACCCACCAGATCGAAGAGGCGATCTACCTGTCCGACCGCGTCATGGTGATGACCAAGCGCCCCGGCCAAGCCAAGAAGCTGTTCCCGATCGATCTGCCGCGCCCACGCGACTACGAAATGCGGGTGACGCCCGAGTTCAACGAGTTGAAGTTCGCCATCTGGCAATCGCTCAAGGACGAGATCACGGCGTAGGACCATGGCCCAGATCGAGGCACGAGCCGGGACCATCGCAGGCGATGCACGCTTCGTCGGCGCAGCCGACACCGCGCCGCGGCAGAGTTTTGTCGAGAAGAACCGCAACCTGTTGCTCGGACTGCTATCCGTGGTGCTGTTCCTGGCGGCCTGGGAGGCGATCTTCCTGGTCGTGCCGTTCAACAAGCTGTTCATCAGCAAGCCGAGCCTGATTTTCGAGGGCTGGCTCGACCTGATTTCCACCGGCGAGCTGTTTCACGATCTGGCGGTGAGCTCGGTGCCGTTTTTCTACGGATTTGTCGCCGCGATTGTGGTCGGAGTCGCGATCGGCATCATCATGGGCTGGCGCCAGCGCGTCGGCTACGCGCTCGATCCGCTGATGACCATGTTTTACGCAAGCCCGCTGGTCGCGCTTGCGCCGCTGGTGGTGGTGTTCTTCGGCGTCGGCGTATCGGGCAAGGCCATCATCATCTTCCTGCTGTCGGTGTTCCCGTTCATCTTCAACGCGGCGGCCGGCGTGCGCGCGGTCGACCGCCTGCTGATCAACGTCGTGCGTTCGATGGGCGGCACCGAGAAAGACCTCTACCTCAAGGTGATCGTGCCGAGCGTGCTGCCTTACATCGTCGCCGGCACGCGCATAGCCATCGGCCGCGCGCTGATCGGCGTGCTGGTCGCCGAGTTTTTCGCGGCGTCGGAGGGCATCGGTTACGCAATCGCGCGGTTCGGCGACCTGTTCGCGCTGGACAAGATGTTCGCCTGCATCATCACCATCATGATCATCGCGGTGGTTCTGACCGAGGGCGTTCGCTGGGCCGAGCGCGCGGCGTTCCCGTGGCGCGTGGGGCAGTGACACGATGACCGACACTCGCGCCCTGCCCGGAATGGTCCCGTCCACGGCCGACGCGCCCACGGTGGTGGGCCTCTGGAAGCGCTCCGAGCCCATGCTGCTGGGCACCGGCACCATCGCGCTCGTATTGCTGCTCTGGGAATTGGTGCCGCATCTGGTCACTCTGTCGGCCGGAACCAAGCTGTTCTTTGCCACGCCGTCGCAGATCGCCGTTGCGCTGTGGAAGATGTTCTACACCGGCTCGATCTGGCACCCGCTCGGCGTCAGCGCGGCCGGGTTCGGCATCGGGCTGGTGCTCGCCATCGTCGTGGGATTGCCGCTCGGCGTGCTGCTCGGGCGCTCGCGCACCATGAACGCGATGTTCGATCCGTTCATCACCGCGTTCAACGCCACGCCGCGGCTGGTGTTCCTGCCGCTGCTGCTGCTGTGGTTCGGTCTCGGCATGTGGTCGAAGGTGGTGATCGTTTTCATCGGTGCGCTGTTCCCGATCCTGATCAACACCTACGAGGGCGTGCGCAACTCCGACAAACTCCTCATCAATGTGGTGCGGTCGTTCGGCGCCAAGGAATGGGACATCGCTCGGCTGGTCGTGGTCCCGAACTCGATGCCCTACATCGTCGCGGGCCTGCGGCTGGCCATCGGCCGCGCCGTGCTGGGCGTCGTGGTCGCCGAATTCTTCGGCTCCGAGGCCGGCCTTGGCGTGATCATGGTGCGCGCCGCATCGAGCTACCAGGTGGACGTCGTGTTCGCCGGGTTGATCATCTTCGCCACCCTGTCGCTGGCGATGACCGGATTGGTCAAGATGCTGGAAAACCGGCTCGGCCGCTGGCGTCCGCAGCTCTCCAACGAAAACTGATCGCCAGGCCGGGAGCGGCCGAAACGAACACGCCCGCGCCGAAGCGCGGGCGTGCAAGCGCGAGACCGCCGGCGGCGATTACTTCGTCGGCGCAATCTTGGTCGGCACGTATTTCATTTCCTTGAGCGTCGACTCGAGCAGATTGCGGGCGAGATACTGCTCGGGGTCCGGCAGCGGCTTGTCCGGCGCCCACTGCCGGGCAGTGATCATGCTCTGGCGGCGGGACTCGAAGATTTCGTGGAACAGCTCCTTGGGCAGTTCGGCGCCGAAGGCATCCTTCAACTGCTCCCAGACGAACGAAGCTTCCTTCTCGTCGGCAATGCCGAGGTGCTCTTTCAGCGTGGCGACCGAGCTGGCCTTGTTGGACCGGAAGTGCATCACGCCGCGGGCGATGGCGCGGATGAACTTCTTGGTGGTCTCCGGGTTCTTGTCGACGAATTCCTTCATGCCCCAGAACGAACCGCCGGCGCGGGTGATGTGATCGCCGGTGCGGACCAGGATCTTCATGCCCGCAGAGGCGGCCTTGGCGGCGTGCGGGATCGACAGCAGCGCCCCCTGGATGTTGCCGTTAATCAGCGCGGCGATTCGGTCCTGCTCGCTCTGGAACGAGATTACCTTGTAATCCTTGCCGACCGACATTTTGTAGAAACGCTGGAGAACCGCCGCGCCCTCGTCGTAGTCGGCGCCGCCGGCGCGGCCGTAGCCGATGGTCTTGCCGCGCAGCTCCTCGATGCTCTTGACGCTGTTCGGCACCACGATCGTCCACTGCGAACGCAGCGACTCGCCGACGATGTAGGTGATCGCCGCTCCGCTCAGCGCGGCCTGCGCGCCGCCGGACGGGATCGGCACGAAGTCGACGTTGCCGGTCAGCGTGGCGCGTACCAGCGCCGCGCCCTGCAGGATCACGAACGAGGCGTCGAGGCCCTCGGCCTTGTAGTAGCCCTGGTCCCAGGCGACGTAGCTCGGGATATGGAAGCCGTTGCCGCCGATCACCTTGCCGATGCGGACTTTGTTGGTCTGGGCCTGGGCGTCGCCGGCAGCGAAGGCCGAGACCAGCGCGGCCGCGGCGACGGCGGCGAGCAGCGAGCGGATCATCCGCATGGAACACTCCTTTGAAAGGACAATTCTCCCGGACAGTTCTTTTCTGCCTCGTTTTCGCACGAAGCCTGGGCCCGATCTTATGCGGGGCTGGAAAGCCTAGGCCAGAAGCCAGGCATGGCCTAGGGGCGACATAGGGCCGCGTTCCCGCCACGGCGGCGGAATGCGCCCGGCCATCTCGATCCCGGCAAAACTTGATCCAGGTCAAAGCGTTGGTTGCCGGCCGCAACCAATCTTTCCCCCGTCAAATCACGGAGGTTGCCCATGTCGGTCGGATCGATATTCATCGTCTCTGGCGTTGTCGCCGCATTTCTTCTGTTCGCCGTGGTGCTGATGTGGGCCGACCGCTACTCGCACAAGCCGCATTCGCAGGCGGCGAGCGCTCAACCGCCGAAGGTGCCGCAGACCATCGACCGCCTGGCGGCGTAACCGGCGCGCGGCGGCGGCAAACGCGCGCGCCGTTAACCGCCCCGCTTAACCGCACTGCTTAACCTCGTCGCGCGATCGCACTACTCGGCAAAAAACCGCCGCGATACATCTGCTCGCGAACTTCATCGTCACATCGCGAGGCAGACATGCGACCGGTTCACGCTCTTTCCGCGGCCCTGTTCACGACCTTCGTCTTCACGGCCCCGGCGCTGGCCGCGACCTGCAATCCACCGGGCGGGTTCAACGCCTTCATCGCCGAAATCAGGAAGGAAGCCGCCGCGAAGGGCATCTCGCAACGCGGCCTCTCGGCGCTGAACGGCATCGAGCTCGACCCCGGCGTGCTGGCCGCCGACCGGCGCCAGGGCGTGTTCAAGCAGACCTTCGAGCAGTTCTCCGGCCGGATGATCTCGCGCGACCGCATGACCAAGGGCCTGCGCCATATGCAGACCTACGACGCGGTGCTGCGCAAGATCGAGCAGCGCTTCGGCGTTCCCGGTGCGATGCTGATCGCGATCTGGGGCCTCGAGACCGACTACGGCACCAACACCGGCAAGCTGGAGGTGATCCGCTCGGTCGCCACCCTCGCCTTCGACTGCCGCCGCACCGACATGTTCCAGGCGCAGCTCCTCGACGCGCTTCGCATCGTCGACAAGGGCGATCTGCGGCCAGCCGACATGCGCGGCCACTGGGCCGGCGAAATCGGCCAGACCCAGTTCCTGCCGTCGTCCTACTTCAAGTTCGCCATCGATTTCGATGGCGACGGCCGGCGCGACCTGATCCGCAGCGTGCCGGACGTGCTGGCGTCCACCGCCAACTATCTCCAGGGCCACGGCTGGCAGCGCGGCCAGCGCTGGAACGAAGGCGATCCGAACTTCGACGCCGTCCGCTCCTGGAACAAGGCGCTGGTCTACGCCAAGACCATCGCGGCCTTCGCGGAGCGGCTGGAAGCCAACAACGCGCAGGCGTCCCAACCGCGCCGCTGAGCGCAATCGCCGAATTTCAAGACGGACGCGCCGGGCTCGCGCCCGGCGCTTTCATTTCGGGGTGTCGGCCCGCCTGCGCCGGAACAGTCCGGCGAGGAAATCGTGCGGCGGGATGGCGAAGCGCTCAATCGCGCGCTCGACGTCGTCGTCGGTCAGGCGCGTGCGCGGCCACCGGTAGATCAACCCGTGGGCCAGCCAGACCACGAGAAACATGAACACGCCGGCGAACACCGCGTCGGTCACGAAATGCGCCCCCGCGGCCACGCGCAGCGCCGAGACGCCGAGCCCGAACGCGATTGCGCCGCCGTAGGCCAGCGCGCGCCACGGCGGCGGCGCAAGCGCGGCCGCGGCAACGGTCCAGTACGCGCCCGTCACGTCGCCCGACACGAACGAGCAGTTGGTCGGGCACGGTCCGCGCGGGTCCCACCACGGCACGAAGCGGTCGGTGCCGCTGAGCGGCACTACATTGACCGGACGCGCCCGGCCCCAGTGCTCCTTCAGCGTCAGGTTCGCCAGCACGCCCGGACCGAGCGCCAGCGTGCCGAGCAGGAACACGACGGCGCGCCCCGGCACCAACAGCCGCCGCCGCGGCAGCGCGATCTTGATCGCGAGCGCGCCGGCCACGATCAGCGCCATCGCGGTGACGATCCACATCGCGGTCTCGCGCAGGAACATCACCGTCGGATCGAGCCGCAGCCCGAACGTATGCTGGCTCCGCGAAATGTCGTGAAACGGCTGCATGATCGCGACGTCGAGGCCGGGCGAAATCGCAAACACGCCGCCGACGACGACCGCAATGACAAGCGCAACGATGAGTCCGGCGCGATTCATGTCAGGCCCGCACCGCGGGAGGCGAGGCTGCCGGCGGCTGTACGAACACCGGCTTCCAGAAGCCTGCACTCCAGCCGGCCACCGCCCAATAGGCGAAGCCCGCGGCGATGCCCGCGCCCGCTATGATCAACGGGTCGCTGTAGAACTCGAACGGCCGCCGCATATCCGAAAAAGCCGCCCAGCCTATCCAGGCCGACAGAGCGCCGTTCAGCACGTGAAAAATCCACGAGCGAATTGCGAAGCTTTCGGCGATGAGCGCACCGAGCATGGCCGGCAGCAGCAGAGCGGCTGCGGAGATCGCGGCCATGATCAGAATCGACGCGCCAAGAAAGACCAGCGCAACGAAGAACGCGTCGTCCGAACCCCGTTCCGCCTCGACCAGCCTGGCGAACCGGTTCCAGTGGGCCGCCATCACGAACAGAACGAAGGTCACGATGGCGAAGCAGCCACCGAGCGGCACCAGCAGGAAACGGATCAGCAGGCGGCCGACGATCATGGGGCATCCGCACGCTCAGTCCGTCATCGCCATGGCGCGCAATGCGAGCCGCTCGCGCGCCGAGAGCTTCTCGGTCGCGCTCTTGAGCTGGCCGCAGGCGGCGAGGATGTCGCGCCCGCGCGGCGTGCGCACCGGCGATGCGTAGCCGGCGTTGAACACGATCTCCGAGAACTTCTCGATCCGGTCCCAGTCCGAGCATTCGTACTTCGTGCCGGGCCAGGGATTGAACGGGATCAGGTTGATCTTCGCCGGAATGCCTTTGAGCAGCCGCACCAGCGCCTTGGCGTCGGCGAGCGAATCGTTGACGCCTTTCAGCATGACGTATTCGAAGGTGATGCGCCGCGCGTTCGACAGGCCGGGATAGTTGCGGCAGGCGTCGAGCAATTCCGCGATCGGGTACTTGCGGTTCAGCGGCACCAGTTCGTCGCGAAGCTCGTCGCGCACCGCGTGCAGCGAAATCGCCAGCATCACGCCGATCTCGTCGCCGGCGCGCGGGATCATCGGCACGACGCCGGAGGTCGACAGCGTGATCCGCCGGCGCGAGATCGCGAGCCCGTCGCCGTCCTGCGCAACGCCAAGCGCGTCGCGCACCGCCTCGAAATTGTACAGCGGCTCGCCCATGCCCATCATCACAATGTTGGAGACGCATCGCTCGCCCGCCGTCGGCAGCCCCGGCCCGGTGGCGCGCTCGGCGCCCAGAAAATCGCCGAGCCGGTCGCGCGCCACCATGATTTGGCCGACGATCTCGCCTGCCGTGAGATTGCGCACCAGGCGTTGCGTGCCGGTGTGGCAGAACGAGCAGTTCAGCGTGCAGCCGACCTGGCTCGACAGGCACAGCGTGCCGCGGTCGCTCTCCGGGATATAGACGCACTCGACCTCGTGCGGCCGTTCGCCCGCGACCTCGCCCGGCAGGCGAAGGAGCCACTTGCGGGTGCCGTCGGCGGATACCTGCTCGGCCACGACCTCCGGCCGCGCCAGGGTAAACCGCGCGTCCAGCGCCGCGCGCAGGTCCTTCGAGACGCTGGTCATCTCGTCGAAGTCGCGCGCCCCGCGCACATAGAGCCAGTGCCAGAGCTGCTGCACGCGCATCTTGCGCTGGCCCGGCGCGACGCCGGCCTCGCCCATTGCGCCGGCAAGCTCAGCGCGCGTCAGCCCGACCAGCGAGGGCTTGGCCGGCGGCACATAGCGCTCCAGCGGCAGCTTTTCGAGCGCAAAATCGGTCTGTGATAATGGTGTCATGGATCGCCGGGCGCAGGCTTTGGCCGCGCGTCAATAGCACAAATGGGCCGTCAAACGCGTCATCGCCAGAGGACCGCCTGGCAAGCACCTGCCCAGGCCGCTACCGGCATTCCTGCGCGGCGCGGTCCAGCGCCTGGGAAACACCCTTGAGCGAGAAGGTATCGGTGGTCTGCGTGCCGCGCGAGGTCGTGGCCTTGATCACCGCGTCCGAGCCCTTGCGCAACGCCTCGACCATCCGGGTCTCGTCGGCGGCGTTCTTCACCCAGGCACCGTCGTTCTGGGTGTACATGGCGAAGTTCGTGCCGCCGACCGCGACGCTGGCCTCGGAATTGGCCCGGAAGGCATAGCCGGTCACCAGCAGCGAAACCTCGTCTTTGACCTTCTCATCGGGCCGGGTGGAGACGAACAGATAGACCACGTTGGCGGCGGTACGGCGATTCGGCGGATTGTCCGAGGACGACGCCGGCTTGGACAGCGCGAAGCACACCTTCCGGCCGCCCGGCGACGCCGTATAGGCGCCCCAGTCGCCGAACTGGCCGAGCAGGGTGGCGTTCGCCGCGGGATTGACCGCCGGTTTCTGCTGCGCGGCGGCAACACCCGAAAATGCGAGCGCAGCGGCCGCCGCCATCGGCAAAGCAAGTTTCATTCGTCCGTTCCGTCTCATCTGACCTCGCGCGTGACAGCGGGAGCACCGATGCTACAAATCAGCCTAACTGTAGCGAAATAATGGGCAAAATTCCGAAAGTGAAGCCCGAATAGTCGCACCTCGACCAAAGACGCGCAACGTTTTGCACGGGCCGCAGGGCGGGAACGCCCGTAGAACCTGGAAAGTCCGGTCATGAAAGCCGTCCTCTGCACGCACGCTGGCGCCCCCGACGACCTCGTCGCCGCCGACGTGCCCGATCCCGCGCCCGGCCCGGGACAGGCGGTGGTGGACGTGGCAGCGGCCGGGCTCAACTTCTTCGATCTGCTGATCGTCGCGGGCAAGTACCAATTCAAGCCCGCGTTCCCGTTCTCGCCCGCCGCCGAGTTCGCCGGAACCGTGTCTGCCGTCGGCGCCGGAGTGACCGGCTTGGCCGCAGGCGACCGCGTCATGGGCTATTGCGGCTGGGGCGCGGCGCGCGAACGGATCGCGGCCGACGCGGGCACCCTCGTCAAGCTGCCGGCCGGTCTCGACTTCGACCGCGCCAGCGGGCTCAGCGTGACCTACGGGACCTCCTATTACGCGCTGAAGGACCGCGCCGGCCTCAAACCCGGCGAGACGCTTGTCGTGCTGGGCGCGTCGGGCGGCGTCGGCCTCGCCGCGGTCGAGCTCGGCAAGCTGATCGGCGCGCGCGTCATCGCCTGCGCCTCGTCCGACGACAAGCTCGATTTCGCGCGGCGGCACGGCGCGGACGAGACCGTGAACTACGCCCGCGAGGACTTGCGCGAGGCGCTCAAACGCCTCGGCGGCGAGCGCGGGATCGACGTGGTGTACGATCCGGTCGGCGGTCCCTACGCAGAGGCGGCGCTGCGCTCGCTCGGCTGGCTCGGGCGGTTTCTCGTGGTCGGCTTCGCCGCGGGCGACATTCCGAAGCTGCCGCTCAATCTCGTGCTGCTGAAAAGCTGCGACGTGCTCGGCGTGTTCTGGGGCGCGTGGATCAAGCGCGAGCCCGATGCGCACCGGGCCAACGCCGCCGACCTCGTGCGCTGGTGCGCGGACGGCAAGCTCAGCGCCCACGTTCACGCAACCTATCCTCTGGCCGACGCAGCGCGCGCGTTGAAAGACATCGCCGATCGCAAGGTGCTGGGCAAGGCGGTGCTGCGGCCGTAAACGTCAGGCACCGGCGGCAGCTCGATCAAGCGCCGCGCGCGCCGCGTCGCGGTGCTCCGGCGCGATGTGGTCCCACACCAGCTTGATTGCGCCAAGGACCACGGCCGCATCGTCGGTGAAGCCCATGGCCGGAAGCACGTCCGGCACGGCGTCAAGCGGCATCACGAAATAGGCCAGAGCCGCGAGCAGCGCCGCGCGCACATGGTTCGGCGTCGTGCGATCGAATGCGCAGTGGTAGGCGGTGAGCAGTTCCTCGGCGAATGGCAACTGCGCGGCAAATCGGCCGAACCAGCGCCAGAAACCGCGGCGCACGGCGGTTTCGTCGCGCGCCATCCGTGCCGCCTCATATCCGAATGCCGCGCCGGAAAACCGCATGGTTCGTCTCCAAGAGCGCCCCCTCGAAAAATGGCCCCGCCGGTCCGTTCCCGCAAGGCCCGGTTCAGGCGCCGGCGATCCTGTCCATCGTGGCCGCGAGCTTGACGTCCTTTTCGGTGACGCCGCCGGCGTCGTGGGTCGCGAGCGTCACCTCGACCTTGTTGTAGACGTTGAACCACTCCGGATGGTGGTCCATCTGCTCGGCCACCAGCGCCGCCCGCGCCATGAAGCCGAAGGCCGCGTTGAAGTCGGCGAATTTGAAGGTCTTGGCGATGGCGTCGCGTCCCGCCACCTCGGTCCAGCCGCCGAGCGATTTCAGGGCCTCGGCCCGCGCCGGGCCTGCGAGCTTTTGCGCCATATCATAGCCTCGCCGCTGTCATCCGTGCCGATGATGCCACCGATACGGCTACCATAGCCGAAAATCCCCCGGACCTCGAAATCGGCCGAGGAACTTCATATTTGCGAAGGCAGCGCAACGCTGAGAAGGCGAGGCACCAGATGGGTTGGTCGATCGCAATTGGGTCCATCGCCGGCACGACGATCCGGCTGCATGTCACCTTCGTGCTGTTCCTGGCCTGGATTTTCTTTGCGAGCTACGTGTCCGGCGGTGTCGACGCCGCGTGGTACGCGCTCGCCTTCATGATCCTGTTGTTCGCCTGCGTGGTGGCTCACGAGTTCGGCCACATCTTCATGGCCAGGCGCTTTGGCGTCAGAACGCCGACGGTCACGCTCCTGCCGATCGGCGGCGTTGCCCAGCTCGAGCGCATTCCGGAAAAGCCGTCGGAAGAACTGTTGATCGCGGTCGCGGGACCGGCGGTCAACGTCGTCATCGCCGCGGTGCTGATCTACGGTTTCGGCGCTTCGCTGAACGCCGACAACCTCGCCGCGTTGAACACCACCAGCATCAGCCTGCTCGACCGGCTCGCGATCGTGAATGTGTTCCTGGTGCTGTTCAACATGATCCCGGCGTTCCCAATGGACGGCGGCCGCGTGCTGCGGGCGGCGCTGGCGAGCCGGCTTGGCCACGTGCGCGCCACCGAGATTGCAGCCACCATCGGGCAGTTCTTCGCCTTTGCGCTCGGCTTTCTCGGCCTGTTCGGCAATCCGTTGCTGATCTTCATCGCGATCTTCGTCTATCTCGCCGCGGCGTCCGAAGCGCAGCTTGCGGCGGTGCGCGCCATGTCGCGCGGTGTGCCGGTGGGCGCCGCGATGATGACGCAATATGCAACGCTCACGCCCGAGGAGCCTATCGATGCCGCGATCGAAACGCTCCTTCGCACCAGCCAGAGCGAGTTCCCGGTGGTCGACGGCGCCGGCCGCCCGGTCGGCGTGCTCGGCCGCAGCGACCTGATCCGTGCGCTCAAGCAGCAGGGGCCGGACGCGCGCGTCGCCGACGCCATGAACGCCGAGATACCGACGGTGAGCCATCGCGCCACCCTCGACGAGTCGTTCCGGCTTCTGCAGGAAAAGTCCGCCCCTGCAGTCGCCGTGGTCGATGTGGCGGGACGGTTAACGGGGCTGATCACCTCGGAAACCATCGGCGAAATGCTGATGGTGCAGGATGCCCTGCCCAAGGGGGTCCGGTTCGGGCCCTGGAGCCGGCCGGTGGCGGGGGTCTGAGCACCTCGCCGCTGTTGCGCTGCAGCGAACCGTCGCTATATTCCGGCCGAATCCGATAGCTCTTGTCCGCCGTTCGCGGGCCGCTCGCCGGCCCGCGCGGTTTTTCAGGTCCCGCATGAACCTCCGCAATCTCGCCATCATCGCCCATGTCGACCATGGCAAAACCACCCTGGTCGACCGGCTGCTCCAGCAGTCCGGCTCGTTCCGCGAAAACCAGCGCGTCGCCGAGCGCGCCATGGACTCCAACGATCTGGAGCGCGAGCGCGGCATCACCATCCTCGCCAAGGCGACCTCGATTCTCTGGCAGGACACCCGCATCAACATCGTCGACACCCCCGGCCACGCCGATTTCGGCGGCGAGGTCGAGCGCATCCTCAACATGGTGGACGGCGCGCTGGTGCTGGTCGACGCCGCCGAGGGCCCGCTGCCGCAGACCAAGTTCGTAGTGTCCAAGGCGCTGAAGATGGGACTGAAGCCCATCGTCGTGATCAACAAGGTCGACCGGCCCGACGCCCGCGCCGTCGAAGTGGTCAACGAGGTGTTCGATCTGTTCGCAGCCCTCGACGCCACCGACGAGCAGCTCGATTTCCCGATCCTCTACGGCTCGGCCAAGGAAGGCTGGATGGCCGAGAAGCTCGAAGGTCCGAAGGACCAGGGCATGAAGCCGCTGTTCGACCTGGTGCTGCGCCACGTCGGGCCGCCGCAGGTGGAAACCGGTCAGTTCCGTCTGCTCGGCACCATCCTCGAAGCCAATCCCTATCTCGGCCGCCTCATCACCGGCCGCATCACCTCCGGCACGGTGAAGCCGAACCAGGCCGTGAAGGTGCTCGACCACACCGGCAAGCTGATTGAAAGCGGCCGCATCACCAAGGTCCTGGCGTTCCGCGGTCTCGAACGCGTGCCGATCGACGAGGCCGAAGCCGGAGACATCGTCGCCATCGCCGGGCTGCCGGAGGCGACCGTCGCGCACACGATCTGCGATCCCGAAGTGGCTTCCCCGATCCCGGCCCAGCCGATCGATCCGCCGACGCTGGCCATGACCTTCCGCGTCAACGACTCGCCGCTCGCCGGCACCGAAGGCAGCAAGGTCACCGGGCGCATGATCCGCGACCGGCTGCTGCGCGAGGCCGAGGGCAACGTGGCGCTGCGTGTGCGCGAATCCGACGAGCGCGATTCGATGGAGGTCGCGGGCCGCGGCGAATTGCAGCTTGGCATCCTGATCGAGACCATGCGCCGCGAGGGCTACGAGCTGTCGGTGTCGCGCCCGAAGGTGCTGCTCCGCCGCAGCGACAACGGCGATCTCGAAGAGCCGATCGAGGAAGTGGTCATCGACGTCGACGAGATTCATTCGGGCGTCGTGGTGCAGAAGATGTCGGAGCGCAAGGCTGACCTGATCGAACTCAAGCCGTCCGGCGGCGGCCGGGTGCGGCTGGTGTTCTACGCTCCCACCCGCGGCCTGATCGGCTACCAGGGCGAGCTTCTGACTGACACGCGCGGCACCGCGATCATGAACCGCATTTTCCACGCCTATGCACCCTTCAAGGGCGACATCCAGGGCCGCCGCAACGGCGTGCTCATTTCAAACGAACAGGGCGAAGCGGTCGCCTACGCCATGTGGAAGCTGGAAGACCGCGGGCCGATGATGATCGAGCCCGGCTGGAAGGTGTACCGCGGCATGATCGTCGGCGAGCACACGCGCGACAACGACCTGGAAATCAACGTGCTCAAGGGCAAACAGCTCACCAACATCCGCACCACCAGCAAGGACGAGGCGGTGCGCCTGACGCCGCCGATCAAGATGACGCTGGAGAAGGCGCTGGCCTACATCGAAGAGGACGAGCTGGTCGAGGTCACGCCGAAGTCGATCCGGCTGCGCAAGAAGCTGCTCGATCCGAACGACCGCAAGAAGGCCGAGCGCACCAAGGAAGCCGAGGCGGTTTAGGCGTTCGGCGCGCTGCGGGCTGCTACTTCACGCCTTTCAGGAACTTGTCGAGCACCGGCCCCCAGACCGGAACCGCTCCGCGCGTGCTGATCATCTGGTGGCCGTCGTCGCCGATCGGCGGCAACAGGTGGAAATCCGCGCGAGCTCCCGCGCCGCGATAGGCTGCCACCAGCCGCTTCGACAAATCCGGACCGAAAAAGCTGTCGTTCTCAGCGTAGAGCCAAAGTGTCGGGATCCGCGCCGTCGCGCCGAACGTCCGCGCGGCCGCCACCAGCCGGTCGGGCGCGCAGTTGCGTCCAGGAATATCGTTGACGCGGCCGCCCCGGCCCGGCGCAAACGCCACCACCGCCGCGACCGCCGGCGGATTGCGCGCGGCCAGCGCCAGCGCGCCCCAGCCTCCTGCCGATTGTCCGAACACGACCGCGCCCGAGGGACGCACGAACGTCTGCCGGGTCATGAAGCCGACAGCGGCTGCGATGCTGTCGGCGGCGGCGCGCCCGGCTTTCGCAAAGTCCGCATCGGCACAGCGGCCCTGGTACTCGAAATAGGGGCCGCCGGTTTCGCCATGGCCGGGCCGTTGCGGCACCGCCACCGCATAGCCGCGATCCACCAGCCATCGCGCCAGCAAGGCGAAGCGGGGCTGCCGGTACTGCGCCCGGCGCAGCTCGTTCTGAGTCGAGCCGTGCGCGATGACGGCCAGCGGGAACGGGCCCGGCCCCGGCGGACGAAACACCGCCGTCCGCATCATCGTCACGCCATCCTGTGCCGGAACGAGCCAGGGTCGGTCGCGAATCACCTCCCCGTCCGGACCCCGCGGAGCGGCCGAATTTTGCGCGCGGACCGATTCGATGCCGATTGCGAACGCAAAAGCCGCCACAGCACACAAAAACGCGCCGATCCGTGTCGCGATCGCCACATCCCGCGCAAATTCAGAGCTGTCGCCGGTTTTCACAGAATCGATTCGGGTCATCGGATCCGGGCGTTGCGAGTAATCCACACCGTTTACTGATTGTTAATCACGGGGCTTGAAGGGCGCTGAATCGCTTGCTCATATCTTTGCATGAGCACTGTCTTAATCGAAATTCGTCGGGCAAGGCCGTCCGACTCTTTGGCTGTGGCCGAGACTCACGACACGGCCTGGCGCGGTGCCTACACCGGCGTCATTCCCGGCGTCGAGCTTGAGAAGCTGGTCACGCGCCGCGGCCCCGAATGGTGGGACAGCGCAATCCGCAAGGGCAGCCGGATTTCAATCCTCGCCTTCGGCGACAAGGTAGCGGGCTACGCCAACTACGGCCGCAACCGGGCGCGCAGCCTGTTCTACGACGGCGAGATTTACGAGCTGTACCTGCGGCCGGAGTATCAGGGTCTGGGCTTCGGGCGCCGCCTGTTCACCTCGGCGCGCCGCGACCTGGCGCAGAGCGGCTTAAAGAGCCTCGTGGTGTGGGCGCTGTCGGACAACGAGCCGGCGGTGGAATTCTACCGCGCGCTCGGCGGCAAGGCCGTCGCACGTTCCTCAGAGCGGTTCGGCGACCGTACGCTCGAAAAGGTCGCGTTCTCCTGGGACTCCTGAATTCGGTCTTTCATCCCGTGCGTCGCGCCCGGCTTCGGCCGGGCTTTGTATTTCGGGCGCAGCTATTCGCCGTAGGGACCACTGAAGCCCGGGCCTTTTGCGCCCAGCACGACGGGCTTGTCCTTCGCGCAGTGGAAGCTTCGCGCCCGCTCGTCGGCGATGCGCTGGGCCAGTTCGTTGGCGTTCGGATTGGCGCGGCCGTCGACATAGCCGACATGGCAGACGCCGCCCGGCCCGAGCCGCGTCACCACCAGCACCTGGCCGCGCACCGGATTGCCGCCGTCGTCGGTCCGCGTCGTGTTCCAGCGCAGGATCGCCGCGAACGGCCGGGCCGGGTCACCGCTATCGCGTGCGATGCGCCATTCGATGGTCGTGCCGGCGCTGTTGAATGCCGCCAGCGTCTGCCGCGCCGCAGGTTCCTTGGCCGCGTTGACGCCGAAGCTGACATACGTGCGCTGGTCGCCGGCGCGCACCAGCACCGCGATGCCCGCGTGACCTGCGCATCGCCACGAGCCGTAGTCCTCTTCGGCGCGGCCGCGCGTATGCCGGCAGCGGCCGAGATCGAGCGGTGTGTAGACGCGTTCGATAGCGGCATGCGGAGACTCCTGCGGCTGCGCCGCCGATGGCACGGCAGTGCCGCAACACAGGACGAATGCAGCGACCCGTGCCCCGCGCATGGTCATACCGCCGGCGGCGGCAATCCTGCAGTGGCGCAGGCCGCGCGCACGGTGTTGACCATCAGGCAGGCGATGGTCATCGGCCCGACGCCGCCCGGCACCGGCGTAATCGCGCCCGCGACCTCGGCCGCTTCCGCATAGGCGACGTCGCCGACGATGCGGCTCTTGCCGTTTGCCGCCGGCACGCGGTTGATGCCGACGTCGATCACGATCGCACCCGGCTTGATCCAGTCGGCGCGCACCATCTCCGGGCGGCCCACGGCCGCGAACACCAGGTCGGCGCGGCGGCACACCGCAGGCAGATCGCGCGTGCGCGAATGCGCCACCGTCACGGTCGCGTTCTCGGCCAGGAGCAATTGCAGCAGCGGCTTGCCGACGATGTTGGAGCGGCCGATCACCACCGCTTCCATGCCGGTGAGCGACGCATGCACCGTCTTGGCCAGCAAAATGCAGCCGAGCGGCGTGCATGGCGCAAGCGCCGGCAGGCCCGAGGCAAGTCGTCCGGCGTTGACCGGGTGGAAGCCGTCGACGTCCTTGGCCGGATCGATCGCGTTCAGCACCGCCGAGGCGTCGACCTGCTCCGGCAGCGGAAGCTGCACCAGGATGCCGTGCACCGCCGGATCGGCGTTGAGCTGTTTCACCAGCGCCAGCAATTCGGGCTGGCTCACCGACGCCGGCAGCCGGTGGTCGAACGACCGCATGCCGGTTTCGAGCGTCACCTTGGCCTTGCTGCCGACATAGGATTCGCTTGCCGGATTGTTGCCGGCCAGCACGACCGCAAGGCCGGGCGTCAGGCCGTGCGCTTGCGTCAGACGCTTCACTTCGCCGGCGACCTTGCCGCGCAGGTCCGCCGCGATTGCCTTGCCGTCGATGATGCGTGCCGTCATGCGCTGCTTCTATCCACTGGTCGCATTTTCTGCGGCGAACCGGATTCCACTTCGCCGGAAAATGCTCTAGCGCACCGAAACGATCTTCTCCAGCGCCGCCGCAAGCGTTGGGCCGTGGCCCGTGACGGTCAGGCGCTTGACGCGCGCGGTTGCACCGGACACCAGCGCAACGTCGCGCCGTGGGACACCGGCGGCGTGGGCGATCAGCGCGACCAGCGCCGCATTGGCCTCACCCTCGCTCGCCGCCACGCGCACACGCGCCTTGAGCACGCATTGGCCGTCGGCGCGCCGCTCGATGCCATCGATGGCGTCGCGTCCGCCGCGCGGCGTCAGCCGCACCGTCACGGCGAGGCCGCCCGGCGTCACAGTCCAGGGGCGCGCCTCCGGCACGCCGTCAGAAGACGTTGGGCAGGATGTAGAGCGCGATCACGTAGCGCAGGAAAATGATGATGAAGATCGCGATGACCGGGGAGAGGTCCAGACCGCCCATATTGGGCATGAAATTGCGGATCGGCCGCAGCACAGGTTCGGTGATCCGGTAGAGGAAGTCCCCGATCATTCCGACGAACTGGTTGCGGGTGTTGACCACATTGAACGCGATCAGCCACGACAGGACCGCCGCCGCGACCAGCAGCCAGATGTAGAGTTGCAGGATCAGGTCGATGACCAGGAAAATTGCGCGCATGGACCCCGGCTTGGTTGAATCGGCCGACGCGGAACGTACCGGGTCGCCCGCGGGCAAACAAGCCGACACGGCCGCGCATGGCTGGACTTGACCGGACTGGCCGCCCGCCGACCTGGAATTCTTGACTCTCCTGACCGCCAGCCGTAAATGGCGCCCACTCGCTGCCGGGCCCGCCAGACGACGTTTGAGCCCGCGGTTGGGGCCGTAGCTCAGCTGGGAGAGCGCCTCGTTCGCAATGAGGAGGTCAGGGGTTCAAATCCCCTCGGCTCCACCAATCTTCGCGGCCATGGCCGCTTCGGTTGGCAAGCCAATCCGCGAAATTCGCCCGCCGAAGCCCAAGCGAAGGCGGGCTTCTCGTTTTCGGTCCATGCGGCCGGTCAGGCCGAATCCTTGGATTTTGCGGCCCCGACCGCGATCGGAATTTCCATCGTGCAGCGCAATCCTTCGGCGGCGAAGTCGAGCCGGGCGGTGCCCTGCAACTCGGCCGAAACGCTCCCCACGATGAACCGCGTCCCGAAGCCCTGGTGCCGAGGTGCGCTCACTTCGGGGCCGCCCTGCTCGCTCCACTCGATCCAGAGACGCCGCGTGGGGAGGTCGCCATCGCGGACGCGCCATCGGATCGCGATACGCCCGGCCGGGTTGGACAACGCGCCGTACTTCGCGGCGTTGGTGGTCAGTTCGTGGAGCGCCAGCGCCAGCGTCAGCGCGATCCGCGGCGCAACCGTGACCGCGCAGCCTTCAAGAGCGATGCGGCCCTCGGCTTCCGTCACATGCGGCAAGACCGACGCCGCGACCAGGTCGCGCAGGTCGGCGCTCGTCCAGTGGCGGCGCGTGAGCTGATCGTGGGCCTGGCTCAGCGCGATCAAGCGGCCTTCGAAGGCGCTGCGAAACTCCTCGGGCGTATCGGTCCCGCGCGCGGTCTGCGTCGCCAGCGACTGCACGGTCGCGAGCGTGTTTTTCACCCGGTGATTCAACTCGTCGATCAGCAATTTCTGCCGCTGCTCGAACTCACGCCGCTCGGTCACGTCCTGCACCACGCGTACGGCGTAGAGGAAACGGCCTGCGGCGTCACGCACCGTCGACGAACGAATCGCCACCCAGATCACGCGCCCGTCCTTGCGGATGAAGCGCTTCTCCAGCGAGTAGTCGCCGATCTCGCCTTCGACCTGCTTGCGATACATCTCCTCGTCGTTGTCGCGGTCGTTGGGATGGGTCGCATTGAATAGCCGCCATCCAAGCAACTCCTCGCGGGTGAACCCGATGATAGAGCAGATCGCCTCGTTGACCCGCATGAAGCGACCCTCGGCGTCGAGCTCTACGATGCCGATCGCGGCGTGCTCGTAGGTCGCGTTCCATCGTTCCTGCTGTTGCCGGAGGTCCTGGCGGCTGCGGTCGAGCGCCTCGATGGCGCGGTTGCGCTCGGTAACGTCCTGCAGGCACCAGATCGCGCCCCAGCGCCTGCCCTGCGAATCGAACAGCGGATCGATACTGACCAGGACCGAGATGCGATCTCCACCCGGCCGCTCGACAGTAATTTCCTGGTCGCGCACCGAAACGCCGGTCCGGAGCGATTCCGACAGAAGCGAGCGTTGCATGGCACGTCCGTCGGACGCGTAGAACTTCGAGCGGGCTGTGAATTGATCGTGGGTTTCGCCGGGCCGCGGCGCGCGGCCCCAGATTTCCACCGCGCGGCGGTTGAAGCGGACGACGCGGCCGTCCAGATCGCATATCGCGGTCGCGATCGGAAGCAGATCGAGAAACGTATCGGCGGCCCCCAACGCCTGGTCAGTCGGCGGCTGCGACGTCCCCGGCGGACTGCCGCCGGCGGTTGCATCCGCCGCGCGCGCGTCCAGCGCGCCGGCACTGTGCGCGGACAGCCCTCGGCCGGTCTTGGGAACGCTCATTGACGCACCATTGGCAATCCGGCGACGACGCCTTGCATTGCTGACCCCGGCCATGGTTCATGTCCGGCGCCGGGGGCATTTCCATGGCCCTGTTCGCGCGCCGCGGCAGGACCGTCCTTCCCGGCCCGGCCCGAAAGCCTATCATGTTTGGCGGCTCGCTCGCCCCCGCCAATGCCACCTCAATCGCCCGCGGCGGCGCGAGTTCCATGGCTCGCCCGGGCGCCCGCGGAACCGCATGACAGCAACCGAGGCGCAAGGCGACCCGATCTGGCGTCACCGGCCCTTCGCGCTCTACTGGGTTGCGAGGGTGTCCAGCACCGTCGCCCTGCAGATGCAGGCGGTGGCGGTGAGCTGGCAGATCTACGACCTGACCCGCAATCCGCTCGACCTCGGCCTCGTCGGCCTCGTCCAGTTCGTGCCGGCCGCGCTGTTCGTGCTGGTCGCGGGTCATGTTGCGGACCGCTACAACCGCCGCACCATCGTGCGCATCTGCTATCTGGTCGCGGCCATGGCCACGGCGACGCTGGCGTTCGGCGCCGCGGGCGGCTGGTCCACGCGCGAGTCGCTGCTCGCCATCGTGTTCGTGATCGGGACCACGCGCGCCTTCGAGCAGACCACGCAGACAACGCTGCTTCCGAACATCGTGCCGCTCGCAATGCTGCCGCGCGCCACCGCCGCCGCGGCGTCCGCGACCCAGCTCGCGGTGATCGTCGGGCCCGCAATCGGCGGGTTGATCTACGCGGTGAATCCGGTGCTGGTCTATGCGCTGTGCTGCACTCTCTACATCGGAGCGGCGCTGACGATGGGCTTCGTGCAGGCCGTGCGAACGGCGCCCGCGCGCGAGCCGATCAGCGTCGCCGTGCTGTTCGCGGGCTTCTCCTATATCCAGAACAACAAGCTGATCCTCGGGGCGATCACGCTCGATCTGTTCGCGGTGCTGCTCGGCGGCGTGTTCGCATTGCTGCCGGTGTTTGCGCGCGACGTGTTTCAGGTCGGACCGTGGGGGCTTGGCCTGCTGCGCGCCGCGCCGGGCGTTGGCGCATTGATTGCTGCGGTCGCATTGACCCACCGCATGCCGCGGCAATGGATCGGACGGATCGTGTTCGGATCGGTCGCGACCTATGGCGTCGCCATCGTCGCTTTCGCGCTGTCGACGTCGTTCTTGCTGTCGATCGGCCTTCTGGTCGTGCTCGGCGCGGTCGACATGATCAGCGTGGTGATCCGCATGACGCTGATCCAGCTTGAAACGCCCGACGCGATGCGCGGCCGCGTCAGTTCGGTGAACTCGCTGTTCGTGATCGCATCCAATCAGCTCGGCGATTTCCGCGCCGGCCTGATGGCATCCTGGATCGGAACGATCCCCGCCGTGCTGGTCGGCGGCGTCGGCACCCTGCTGGTCGTCCTGATCGGACGCAAGGCGTTTTCCGAGCTCTACAACGTCGAAAGCCTCGACACCTCGGCGCGGCGCTGATCGCGCGCTGCGTCGAGTCGAACCACCGCCGAAGGCACGCGCGGTGCAAGCCAGCCGTCGATAAAGCTCGACAGCCAGGCGCGGCAGGCGGCGTCGTGCAGCAGGCGGCCCTCGAAGTGGGCGTCGCGCGGCTTGGCGTTCGGCAGCGACATCCGCTCGTGGCCGCGCGTGGTCCAGCGGCACATGGTGGCGTGGGTGACGTCCATGTGGAATTGCAGCGCGTAGGCCGTACCGCCGTAGCCGAAGGCCTGCACCGGGAACGAGTCTCCCTCGGCCAGCAGATCCGCGCCGCGCGGCAGGTCGAAGCCTTCGCGATGCCACTGATAGACCTGCTCCGGCCACTCGCGGCACACTTCGCGCCCGGCGTCCGTCGGCTTGATCGGGTAGTAGCCGACTTCGGCGTGGCCTTCGGGATGCTTGTAGACCCGCGCGCCGAGATGGTGCGCCAGCATCTGCGCGCCGAGGCAGATGCCGAGGTACGGCTTGCGCTCCTTGAGCGGCACGCCGATCCAGTCGACCTCCTTGCGCACCACCGGATCGTCGTCGTTGGCGCTCTGCGGGCCGCCGAAGATCACGACGCCGGCGTGCCCGTCCAAAGTCCCGGGCAGGTCGTCGCCGAACCGCGGCCGCCGGACATCGAGCGCGATGCCGCGCGCTCTCAGCTCTTGGCCGACGCGGCCGGGAGTCGAAAGCTCCCCATGCAGGACGGCGAGGACCGGGAGGCTCATGCGGCAATTCGATTTGGCGCAAGAAGGATCATGGCGCGAACAAATGCAACCGGCGTGCCATTACACACCTATCCGGTTAACGCGCGATTGCAAGCGCAAGGGAGCCTGACGCCCATGCCGGCGGCACAGGGCTCGCCGCCGCGCCCCGGCGTACGTCACGTCAGCCGACGGGCCTGCCGCGCTTCCAGCATCGCCAGCAGCGTTTCGCGCGGCACGATCCGCGGCGCAAGCGCGGCCACGATCTTGTTGGCGATGCCCGGCACCACCATCCGCCGCCCACGCATCAGCCCGCGATAGCCGGCGCGGGCGACCCGGTCGGCGGGCAGCGCGAACGGCCGGGGCGGCTCCGCCTCGGCCACCCCGGCGCGGGCCTGGAAGCCGGTCGCAACCGGACCTGGACAAAGGCACGTCACCCGGATGCCGCGCGGCGCAAGCTCGGCGTGCAGCGCATCGCTGAACGACACGACGAAGGCCTTGCTGGCGTAATAGACCGCCGAACCGGGTCCGGGGATGAGTCCCGCGACCGACGCCACGTTGAGGATGCCGCCGCGGTGCCGCGCGAGGCTGTCGACGAAGGCCAGCGACAGGTCGGCAAGCGCGCGCATGTTGAGGTCGATCGTTGCGAGCTGCTCGTCGCGGTCGAGTGCGTCGGCGCGGCCGACCAGACCGAAACCCGCGTTGTTGACGACGTATTGCGGCTCCAGGCCGCGCGCGGCCAATGCGTTGCCGATCCATGCCGCGGCAGTCGGCAGCGTCAAATCGATCGCCAGCACCAGTGGCTCCGGCGCACCGGACGCCACGATTTCCGCGGCGAGCGCCTTCAGCCGCTGCTCGCGCCGCGCCACCAGCGCCAGGGCATGGCCGCGGCCCGCGAACACACGCGCCAGCGCCTCGCCGATGCCCGACGATGCGCCGGTGACGATGGTGACGGGATTCATGCGCCGCCTTGTCCGTGCGCGGCGGCGACGCGCTGACGCAGCGCGATACGCTCGTTCGACGACACACCGAGCAAATCGGCCGTGCGCCAGATCAGGTTGCTCTCGAATTCGGTCGCATTGCCGTCGGTGTACGCGATCTCCCACATCATCTCGACGGTCCGCGCGCGCGCCTTGTCGTCGAGCTTGCGCATGAGAAGGTGCGTAAACCGGTAAAGGTCGGTTGCCTCGCGCTCTACGGCCGTCGCCTGCTCGATCAGCTCCTGCGCCGCCGCGTCGTCGAGCGCGAACCGCCGCTGCAGCATGCCGGCCAGATTGACATGTTCGGGCTCCGACATCCGGCCGTCGACGGCCGCTGCATGCACGAGCAGCGCCGCCACCGCGACGCGGTAGTCGTCGTCGCCGAACGCATGCGCCGGTTTGCCGCCGCTCGAAAGGTCCGCGAAGAACTCCTTGATCGCCTGGAACACCCGCACCTCCGGTCGCGCGCCGAAAATCTTGCCGCTAGTGGAGCGGTTTTGACATTCGCTACCCGCCTGGCAGCAAACTCGCGAAGCGAATGTCAAATCCAATGCTTCACTGGCACTTGGATTTTGTCAGTGGTCCTTTGATTCTAACATTCGCAACCACGCCTGCTGAAACGGGATGCGAATGTTGGAATTGGACCACTAACGCGCGGCGCATAACAGCGTTCAGGATACGGCAGAATTCGGGAAGCCGGAGGTTCTAATTGATCGCGCGGCCCTTGCGCTGGCTCTCGTCGAGCAGACGCAGGTTGTTCTGGATATAGGGATTCTCCGGGTCCCGCGCCTGGGCGGCGCGGAGCGTGCTGCGGGCGCGGGCGTAATCGCCGCGCAGCATGTACGAGAAGCCCTGGTTGTTCAGGATTTCCGGCGTCGGCCCGGCGACCTTGATGGCCTGCGCGTAGGAGCGGTCCGCCAGGTCGAAGCGCTTAAGCCGGTCGTAGGACGCGGCCAGCCCCACCCAGGCTTCGGCGTCGCGCGGATGCCGCTCGACAGCGAGCCGGAAGTGACGCTCAGCCAGTCCGTAGCTGCCTTGCCGGAAATATTTCTTGCCAACGCTGACGTCGTCGTGCGGATCGCTGCCAAGGAGCTCGGGCGACAGCGGCGGCGGACCTGGCGGCGTGCCGGGCCGCGCTTCGATCGAACCGGTCACGTCGTCCGCTGGCGCGGCCGCCGGGAACGCCGGAAGCGAGTCGGTGAGCTTGCGGAAGGGATTGTCGGGGCCGGACGTGGTCTCGCAGCCCGCGAGCCAGACCAGGCCCACGGCCGCAACCGCGACCCGAACACCCCAAACACGCATCACCACACCCCGATGCCGATGCAGGCTAGGTGACGACGGTTAACAATTCACTCGCCCACACCACGCGCCGGGTCCATCAGCCAAGTGACTGAAATCGTGGGCCAATGTCGCGGCAGCCGCGCCGCTTGGCAGGGTTAACAGCGGACCGATAAGCTTGCCGCATCCGCTTGGGAGGACAACGACCATGACCGGACCGATCCGCGCCGCAGCAGCCGCCGCGCTCCTCTGCCTCGCCGCTCCGCCAGCACTTCACGCGCAGACGTTTCCATCGCGCCCGGTGACCATCATCGTTCCGACCACCGCGGGCGGCGGGACCGACATCATCGCGCGCCTGATCGGCGACCAGCTATCCAAGCAGCTCAACCAGGCCTTCGTGATCGAGAACCGGCCCGGCGCCGGTCTCGTGGTCGGCACCGTTGCAGCAGCCAAGGCGCAGCCCGACGGCTACACCCTGCTCGCGGGCCTCAACGGAAGCATGGCAGTGAACCCGAGCTTGTTCGCCAGCCTCGCCTACGATCCGATCCGCGACTTCACGCCGGTCGCGATGCTCGCCGACTATCCGTTCCTGGTGGTGGTGAACAACGACCTGCCGGCAAAGTCGATCAAGGAACTGATCGCGCTCGCCAAGTCCAAGCCCGGCCAGATCAACTACGCCTCGGCGGGCAACGGCACCGGCCAGCACCTGTCCGCCGAGCTGTTCAAGATGATGACCGGCACCGACATAGCGCACGTGCCCTACCGCGGCGCGCAGCCGGCCTATATCGACGTCATCTCCGGGCGCGTGCCGGTGTTCTTCGACAACATGTCGGGCGCGATGAACCTCGCCAAGACCGGCAAGGTGCGCGCGCTCGCGATCACGTCGAAGACCCGCTCGACGCTGATGCCCGACGTACCGACCGTGCACGAATCCGGCGTGCCGGGTTTCGAGTACCACACCTGGTTCGGCCTCTGGGCGCCGAAGAACACCCCGCGTCAGGTGGTCGAGCGGCTGCACGCCGAGGTCCGCAAGGCGCTGGCCGATCCGGCGGTGATCGCGAAGGTCGCGGCCACCGCGGGCGTGCCGTCGCAGATGCCGCTCGCCGACATCGAGCCTTACGTCAAGGCCGAGATCGGCAAATGGGCCGAAGTGGTCAAGCGCGCCGGCATCAAGGTGCAATAGCGCGAACCGTCTGCCGGCGGCGTATCCGCCTTTTCAACAGGCTTCCGGCGGGACGGCATGCGCTAACCCACGGGAAGTGCTACGGCCTCACTGTCATCGTCCCGTCATAATTCGTTGACCGGGGCATGGCCGGGGATGCGGTGGCCAAAAGCACGCTCGACAAGGACCTGAAAAAGGTCGTCCGGCTGGAGACCGCGACCTACGCGCTGGGGCGCTCGCTGGCCACGCCGGGCCTGCTGATCGTGTTCATGCTCGGCGCCATCGTGGCCGCCAGCCTGTCGATCGCGCCGGGCCCGCTCAATCATTTCGTCATCGTCGCCGCCGTGATCGCGGCCTACATGGCGCTCAACATCGGCGCCAACGACGTTGCCAACAACATGGGCCCCGCGGTGGGCAGCCGGGCGCTCACCATGGCGAGCGCGCTCGCCATCGCCGGGGTCTGCGAGGCGGCGGGCGCGATCCTCGCCGGCGGCGACGTGGTCAACACCGTCTCGCGCGACCTGCTCCGGCCCCCGCAGGACATGCGGGTCGAGCATTTCATCCTGGTGATGATGGCGGCGCTGATGGCGGCCGCGGCCTGGATCCATCTCGCGACCATCCTCGGCGCACCGGTCTCGACCACGCATTCCATCGTCGGCGGCGTGGTCGGATCGGGCGTCGCGGCCGCAGGCGCAAGCGTCGTCGACTGGGGCGTGATCGGCGCCATCGCAGCGAGCTGGGTGATCTCGCCGGTGATGGGCGGCTTGATCGCGGCAGCCCTGCTCGCCTTCGTCAAATGGACCGTGATCTACCGCGCCGACCGCGTCGCCGCCGCGCGCCGCTGGGTGCCGGTGCTGGTGGCGCTGATGGCCGGCACCTTCGCGATGTATCTGGTGTCGAAGGGGCTGAGCCGGGTCTGGCGACCGCCGCTGCAGATCGTGCTGCTGTTCGGCGTCGCCTTCTTCGCGCTGGGGCTGTTCGCGGCGCAGCCCTGGGTCCGCCGCCGCTCCAAGGGCATGGAGAACCGCCGCAAGCACGTGGCCGAATTATTCTACCTGCCGCTCGCCTGTGCGGCCGCTCTGCTGTCGTTCGCGCACGGAGCAAACGACGTCGCCAACGCCGTCGGCCCGCTCGCCGCCATCCTGTCCGCGGCGCAATCGGGTCTGGCCGACGCCGGAAAGGTGGCGCTGCCGCTCTGGGTGCTCGCCATCGGCGCGGTCGGCATTTCCATCGGGCTTGCGCTGTTCGGGCCGGGCCTGATCCGCACCGTGGGCGAGAAGATCACCAAGATGGACGCGATCCGCGCCTATTGCGTCGCGCTGTCGGCGGCGATCACGGTGCTGGTGGCGTCGGCGCTCGGCCTGCCCGTCTCGTCGACGCACATCGCCGTCGGCGCGGTGTTCGGAGTGGGCTATCTGCGCGAGTACCTTTCCAACACCGGCGTTCGGAACCTCGCGGTGCAGCCGCGCACGTTGTTCCTGAAAACCTCGCGGCTCAACAAGACGCCCGAGGAGGCGGTCGCCAACTACCAGAAGCGTGAGCGGCGGCGGCTGGTTCGCCGCCAGCACGTCGTCGGCATCGCCGCAGCCTGGGTCGTGACCGTGCCGGCCGCAGGCCTGCTGGCCGCCGGCATCTATCTCTTGATGCACAGGATCGTGGGTTAACCCGCCGCCGACAGGCGCCGGTGCAGCGCCTGCGTCATTTCGACAAGCCGCGGCTCCGACAGCAGGCGCATGGCTTCCGGCAGGATCGCCCAGTGCCGGTGGCGGTTGCCCTTCTCGCGCCAGTCTTCGAGCTGGCGAATCAGCCGCAGCGGATACATGTCGACTTCGATCACCGAGCGGCGGATGCCGACGGTCTTGAGCGTGCGGTAGCTGCCGAGCGGCGCGGTCTCGATGTCGCCCTCGATGCCGGCCTCTTCCAGCGCCTCATGCGCCGCGACCTCCCACGGCCGCAGCCCCTCGATCGGCGCCCCCTTCGGGTAGATCCAGCGCCCGGTGCGGCGCGACGTGATGAGCAGAAACACCGGCTGGCCCTGGACCAGGGCATAGGGAATGGCCCCCGACTGGCGCACGGCCTCGGGCGCGCCCGCACGCAGTGTCACCAGGTTGTTCCAGCGCTCGGCGATGTTCGCCAGCATTCGGGTTCCGCCTTCAACTCGAATCGCAGGCCGAATGTAGTCGATTGCCCGGCGCAGCGCACGCCGGCAGCGCCGCAGGCGTCAGTAATTCCCCACCATCAAGCGCACGAACACCGGCAGCAGGATGACCACGAACAGCACCGGAAAGATGCAGATCATCATCGGCAGCGCGAGCTTGGCCGGCAGGCTGTAGGCCTTCTCCTCGGCGCGCGACAGCCGCTTGTGGCGCATGTCGTCGGAATAGACCCGCAGCGCGTCGGTGATGCTCGATCCCAGCTCCTCGGATTGCTGGATCAGGGTCGCGAACGAGCGCGCCTCCTCAAGACCCAGCCGGTCGGCGAAATGCTCCAGCGCCTCGCTCATGGTGCGTCCGGCGCGGATTTCGAGGTTGGCCATATGGATGTTGGCGCAGAGCGACGGATAGCTGTCGCCAAGCTCGCGGCCGACCCGGTCGAGCGACGCCTCCATGCTCAGCCCCGCGTCGGCGCAGACCACCAGCAGGTCCATGAAATCCGGGAAGCCGGCTTGGTGCTCGTACATCCGCCCCTTGATGCGGCGATCGAGATAGACGCTCGGCCCGATGTAACCCGCGATGCCGCCGACGCCGACCAGCATCCAGAGCACCGGATCGCCCGGCTCGGCCGGCGCGAATACGAAGGCGAGCAGCGCCAGACCCACCGCCAGCGCGGTGCGGATCAAAAAGAACGCCGCCACCGCGCGCCCGTTGTAGATGCCCGCCTGCACCATGCGCCGGCGCAGCACCTTCATGTCCTCGCCGCCGTCGCCGTAGTGCTTGGACGTATAGTCCATCACCCGCTGCGCGGCCTTCAGACTCGAATGCCGCAGCGAGCGAGCGCCGCCCGGCGCGCCGAGCGGATCGGCCGGACCGATGTTGGCGGCGCGGCGGCGCACCGAGCCCTGCACGCGCACGACGGCCATGACGCTGAACGCCAGCGTGGTGGCCGCCAGGAACACCAGCAGCATCACCATCGTGCTGCTGCCGCCGTCCAGCATCTGCGCCGCAAGCTCCATCGGTCAGATCCTGAAGTTGACCATGCGGTACATGATGAAGTTGCCGACGCCCATCCAGGCGCCGGCAACGGCGAGCGCGATCTTGGTGATCTCCTCGTGCCAGACGCTGCCGTAGAACTCCGGGGTGATGACCTGCACGATCAGGAACATCACGATCGGCAGCGACGACAGGATCATCGCGGACGCGCGGCCCTCCGCGGCCAGGGCGCGGATTTTCCGCCGCATCTTGAAGCGCTCGCGGATTACCGCCGACAGGTTCTCCAGGATTTCGCCGAGATTGCCGCCGGTCGAGCTCTGGATCGCCACCGCGGTCACGAACAGCGGCAGGTCCTCCTGCCCGACGCGGTAGTAGAGATTGCGCATGCCGGTTTCGAGATCGGCGCCGTAGGTGATCTCGTCGGCGACGATGCCGAACTCGGTTCCGATCGGGTCGGGCATCTCGCGCGCCACCAGGCCGATGGCGATCGGCACCGGATGGCCCGCGCGCAGGCTGCGCACGATGATGTCGAGCGCGTCCGGGAACTGGGCGCCGAACCTCTTCTGGCGCCGGCCGCGCATGATCCGCAGCGTGAGATAGGGCAGCGCCGTGCAGCACAGCACCGCCGCCATCAGCGCTTCCGCGACATCGCCGCGCATCGACATCAGGCCGGAGAACACGAACAGCGCGCCGACGCCGACGTAGATCGCGAGCTTGCCGACGCCGAACGACAGGCCCGATTGCAGGATCAGCCGGTTGAGCGAGACCAGCGGCAGGCGGTAGTCGCCGGACTGGCTCAAGCCGCGCTCGCGGCGCAGCTGCACCAGCATCGCCTCGCGGTCGGGCTGGCCGTCCATCAGCTTCAGGCGGCGGTTGATGTTCTTGCGGTAAGAGCGCGTCGTGAAGAACAGCAGATAGACGCCCTCAAAGAACAGCACCGCCGCCAGCGCCGCGAACAGGTAGACCACGAGCGTTGCGTCGATCTCGAACGGCATGGACTCAGGCCTGCGCCCTCACAGCGGCTTGCTCGGATCGAAATGGCTCGCCGGGATCTTGATGCCGCGCGCGGCAAGCTCGCTCAGGAACCGCGGGCGCACGCCGGTCGCCACGAAATGGCCCTCGACCGTGCCGTCGTCCGCGGTGTTGGTGCGGACGAATTTGTAGATCTCCTGCATCTGGACGATGTCGCCTTCCATGCCGGTGATCTCGCTGACCGACGTGATGCGGCGCTTGCCGTCGGACAGGCGCTGCAGCTGCACGATCATGCGGATCGCGGCTGCGATCTGGCCGCGCACCGACGCGATGGTCATCGGCAGGCCGGCCATGCCGATCATCTGCTCAAGGCGCGAGATTGCCTCACGCGGATTGTTGGCGTGGATCGTCGCCATCGAGCCCTCGTGGCCGGTGTTCATGGCCTGGAGCATGTCGAAGGCTTCCTCGCCGCGGCACTCGCCGAGGATGATGCGTTCGGGCCGCATGCGGAGCGCGTTCTTGACCAGTTCGCGCTGGCGGATTTCGCCGTGGCCTTCGATGTTCGGAGGCCGCGTTTCCATGCGCGCCACGTGCGGCTGCTGCAGCTGGAGTTCGGCCGCATCCTCGATGGTGATCAGCCGCTCCTTCTCCGAGATGAAGGCCGACAGCGCGTTCAGCATCGTGGTCTTGCCGGAGCCGGTGCCGCCGGAAATGATGGTGGTGACGCGCGCCTTCACCGCAGCGGCCAGAAGTTCGGCCATCTGCGGCTTGATTGCGCCGATCTCGACCAGCTTGGTCAGGCTGAACGGCTTCTTGGAGAACTTGCGGATCGAAACCAGCGGCCCGTCGACTGCGATCGGGCGCACCGCGACGTTGACGCGCGAGCCGTCGAGCAGGCGCGCGTCGCAAAGCGGATGCGATTCGTCGACCCGCCGGCCGACCGCTGCGACGATCTTGTTGACGATGCGCAGCAGATGCGCCTCGTCCTTGAACCGGCAGGCGACCGGCTCGAGCAGGCCGCCGCGCTCGATATAAGTGCATTCGTGGCCGTTGATCAGGATGTCGCTGATCGAGGGGTCCTTGAGCAGCGGCTCCAGCGGGCCGAGGCCCGTCATCTCGTCGAGGATTTCGGAAACGAACTCGTCCAGTTCCTCGGTGTTGAGCGCCAGCCGCTCGACCACGACGTACTGCGTCACGAGCTGCCGGATGTGCCGGCGCATCTCCTCTTCCGGCAGCTTCTCCAGCGCCGAAAGGTTGATCTCCTCGATCAGCCGGCGGTGCAGGCGCACCTTGGCGTCGAGGAACTTGCCCGACAGCAGCGGGCTTGCGGGCTCGGCCGGGAGTTTCTCCGGCGCAGGCGTCGCCATCACCGTCCACGCCATGCTGTCCGGCGTCGCGGGCGCGTCGGCGGCCGGCAGCGGCTCGGGCGCCGCGGAGCGCCGTGCGGTGAAGCGTCCCGACATGCTCAGTCCTCGCTCATCGGCACGGTCACTTGGCAAACGCCGCGCTGAGTTTCTTGACCAGACCCGCACCCTGCGCCGCCTGCGGCCGCGCCGCGGGCTGCGGCACGACCAGCTTTCTGAGCTGCGCGGAAATGGCGTTGCCGCTCTTCACTTCGTCGAGCGGCACGCCGCGGTCGATCGCCTCGCGCACCAGCCGGTAGTCGTTCGGTATGGTGCCGGCGAGGTCTCCGCCAAGCGCCTGTTCGAGGTCGGACTTCTTCAGTCCCGGCGCGAACATGCGCTGCTCGAAGCGGTTGACGATCACCTGCGGATTCGGGCCGTCGCCCAGCCGCTCGCGGATCGCGGCGACGAGCTGGCGCGTGTGACGCAGGCTCGGAACCGTCATCTCGCTGACGATGAACAGGCGGTTGGTCCCGAGCAGCACGCTGTCGGTCCAGGAGAACCAGGTGCGCGGCATGTCGATCACGACGTAGTCGAAGTGCGACGACACGAGATCGAGCAGCCGCGTGACCATGTCGGGATCGAAGGTGCGCATTTCGGCCGGCCGGTTCGGCGCGGCGATCACCGCGAGCCCCGACGCGTGATGCGACAGCATGATTTCCAGAAGCTGGCGGTCGAGCCGTTCCGGGCGCGGCTCGATCTCCTTGAGGTCGAGGCGCGGTTCGAGATCGAGATAGTCGGCGCAGGCGCCGTGCTGGAAGTCGAGATCGACCAGACAGGTGCTGGCGCGGCCGCGCGGGCCGCTGTCGAGCAGCAGCATCGCGGTCTGGATCGCGAGCGTGGTGACTCCCGCACCGCCGACCGCCGGCAGGAACGTGTAGATCTGCGCCTCGGACGACTCCGACCCGGAAGGCCGCGAGACGCGGGCGCAGGTGCGCACCAGTTCGACCGGCTGGACCGGCTTCACCAGGAAGTCGGCGACCCGCATCTGCATCAGCCGCCGCGCCAGTTCGGCGTCGAACGTCTGCGTGACCACGATGACCGGTGGCCAGGTTCCGACCCGCGACATCAGGCGCTCAAGCGCCTGGATTTCGTCCTCGCGGCCGCCGTCGAGGTCGATCAGGACGACCGACATGCCCGCCACGTCCAGCCCGTCGCCGACGTCCCCGACGGTGCCGGACGCGATCCGCAGATCGATCATCGAGCTCGCGCCGAACGTCGTGCGCACGGCATGCTCGAACGCGGTGTCCGCGGTGATCGCGGCCACGCCGGTACGGTCGCCATGAGTCGCAGGCCGGGTCATACGCATTGCTTGCTATCGCGCGCTCCGCGATTCCTTACTTGGTCTGGCCGCCGCTTGGCGCCGAGGCGGCCTGTGCGTTGGACGTCGACTGCGCGGCCTGCTGCGCCTGGGCATAGGCCGCGGAACTGGTGGTCGCGTTGACCGGCGGGATGATGCGCCCGGTGCGATAGCGTTCGGAGGCGGTCTGCGCCTTCTCGCCGTTGTAGGCGATGTCGCGCCGGCCGCTGGAGGGCGGCCACGGATCGATCACCTGCGTGACACGGTTGGCCGCCATCGCCTCGCCGGTGTGAAGCGAAAGGGTGTCGCGGCGGGCCGTGTAGGTCTCCGAACAGCCTGCCAACGCCGCTCCCAGCGCCAGTGCTGCGGCGAACGTCCTATTTGCGGGCCGAAACCACACGGGCGCCTCCCTTCGGCAGGTCGAGCATGTGACCGGTGAACTCGCGCGGCGGCAGGCCCGCATGCAAGCGTGCGGCGGCGCGGCTGACTTCGGTCTTGCCCATCAGGAACAGGTCCTTGTCGTTGGGCGGCAGCGTGCCGTCGAGCGGCGTCTTGATGACGTCGCCGGGCCGCGCCGGGCGCACCAGGCGGGGCGTGACGATGATCGCCAGATCGGTTTCCCGCTTCTGGTACGACGTGCTGCGGAACAGCGTGCCCAGCACCGGAATGTCTCCGAGCCACGGCAACTGGTTGATCTGGTTCTGGCCGACGCTCTGCAACAGGCCGCCGATCACGAAGCTCTGCCCGTCGCGCAGCTCGACCGTGGTCGAGGCCCGGCGCACGATCAGCGGCGGGATCGACTAGCCCTGGATCTGCACCGGCCTGGTGTGATCGAGCTCGCTGACTTCCGGCTCGATCTTCATGTTAATCAGCCCGTCGCCCAGCACCGTCGGCGTGAACGCAAGCCCGACGCCGTAGCGCTTGTACTCGATCGTCACCGAGCCGAGCGTGCCCGGCACCGGCACGGGATATTCGCCGCCGGCCAGGAAGCTCGCGGTGTCGCCGGACAGGGCGACGAGGTTGGGCTCGGCCAGCGTCCGCGCCATGCCCTTTTCTTCCAGCGCGTTGAGCGCAACGTCGATCGACGTGCCATTGGCGAGCAAGCGGCCGATCATGAACCCGAACGGCGAGCCGCCCGACAGCACGCCCGCGGCGACCGTCGAGGCGCGCAGGACGTTGGCATCGTTGCGGCCGCCGGAAGCGATGTTCGGATTCTTGAACACGTTGTCGCCGGACGGCGTGATCGGGAGATCGGTTGTGGACTGCCGCATCCCGACGTTCGACAGGAAACGCCCGCCGTGCGTATGCCACTGCACGCCGAGATCGCGGCCGGCATTGCGGTTGGCTTCGACGAAGCGCACCTCCAGCATGACCTGCTGCGGCTGCAGCACCTGGACGGAATTGATGACCTCGGGGCCGAACTGCTTGGCGATCTGCACCGCCTTGTCCACGGTCGGGCCGTCCGGCGCGGTACCCGACAGCATGATGCGGCCGTTGACGGCGCCCACGCGCAGGCCGGCATGCGGGAACCGCTTGCGGATTTCATTCGCCAGCAGCGAGGTGTCGTACACCACCTCGACGTCGAACACGCCGATCAGCTTCTTGCCCTCGGCATAGACCGACACGCGGGTGGTGCCGTTCTTCTTGCCGAGGATCGAGAGCGAGCGGTCGGTCAGCGGGTTGACGTCCGCCACCTCCGCATCGCCGACCGTGACCTCGACGAAACTCGTGTCGGTGCGCACGTCCTCGGTCTTGCCGATATAGACCGACACCGTCGCCGTACGCTTGGCCTGACCGACCTGGATCGTGCGCTGCGCCGCCGCCTCTCCGGCGAAGCACACAACGCCGATCGCGGCGATCAGCGCCGCGGCAGCCAGCGAGCCGAAGCGCGAGCCGCGTCGCGCCTTCTTGTTGCTGCTCATGTCCAACTCCCCACCCATCTGTTTGACTTCCCCAAACTCATTGCCGGCCGTCAGCGGTCCCCAGCCACCGCAGCCTGCAAACCGGCGCCTTCCGCCGGAACGCTGTATTCCTCGCGCGTCGACGCGCGGCGCACCGCGACCGTCACCATGCCGGCATTGCCGCGTTCCCTGGCGGTCGGCGTGCTCGTCACGCCGAGATCGTTCAGCGTGAGGCGGCGCGTGAACTCGCTGCTCGCTTCGCCGGCCTTGCGCAACATCAGCGACAGGCTGCCGACCGACGCGCTGAGCGACAGCTTCTGCGCGCCGATGGCGTCGACCTCGAGTGTCACGGCCTTCACGACCGTCGGCTTCTCGGTGCGCTCGTCGGCGACCTGATCGATCGCCAGCACGCGCGCGTTCTGCAGCACCACGTCCGACGTCGCGTTGGTCTTGTCGGTCTGCCGGGTCAGCGCCACGTCGACACGGTCGCCCGGCAGCACGAAGCCGCCGACGCCGTCGACGTCGTTGACGCGGATGGTCACTGCCTTGAGCCCGTCGCGCAGCAGCGCCGACAGCGTCGCGCGCTGGCCGGGGCCGGTAATCTTGGCCGCGAGCACCGGCTCGTTCGGCTCGATCGAGGCGAGCGCCACGCGGCGGCCGTGCGACATGACGTCGGCGATCTTGGCAAACGCGCCGGCCGGCAGCGCATTCGCGGGCCACGGCGTTTCGCGCAGGTGATCCGCCGCCAGCGTGTTGCCGTAGCGCAAGGGCTTCGCCGCAACCACGACGGTCGCCACCGGCGTCTGCTTCTTGTTGGCTTCGAGGCTGCGCATACGCTGCTCGGCTTGGCTGTTGAGCCAGGACTGCGCGACGAAGACCGCGAGCAGGCCGAACACGACTGCAAAAGCGATCATCACGACGGTGCTGGTGCGCACGGCTGAAGCCCCCGGATTGACGCCCGAAATTCTTGCCTTGTTGTCGGGGCGAATATCGCGATGGGGTGGTGTTGATTTGGTGAAGCGCGGCGCGCAAATACCGCCATGCTGAAGGAGGATTGAATTGGTATTGTTTATGAAAGGTGCAGCGGTGCGCGCGCCTTTGATTCAATTGGAATTGTCGCGGGAAGGAACGATAAACCCTAACCGATTTCGCAACATCGGCGCATGCTCGCAGCATCGCAAAGCCGCGCAGTGCGCGCGCGCCATGAGATGGCTAACCCGCGTTAAGCATGGTCATACGCGCGCAAAGCCGCGCGGAAACGAATGCAGGCTGACGAAGCCGCGCCCGGTGATGACGCCAAGCTCGCCGGTCTGCACGCCGGCCTTGCCGTCGTGCGTCACCACATTGGGCTGCACCACGAGCGTCTGATTGAGCTGGAACGGCGTTTCGGGGAGCGGTCCCGCGGGGCGGCTCGCCGAACCCAGGATCGGCTGCAGGTAGCCCCCGCCGAAGCCGTGCACCAGATCGTCGATGATGGTGAAGCCCGCGTCCTCGATCACCCGCGCGGCCTCGATGACCTGCGCCGGCAGCACGCCGGGCTTCAGCACGGCGGTCACCGCCTCGAAGGCCGCATAGGCGGCGGCGTGCAGCGCCCGGTAGAGCGGCGTCGGTTCTTCGCCGACCGCAAAGCTGCGCAGCACCTGCCCGCCGTGGTCCCAGAAGTGCGCCGTGATCTCGGACACGACAACGTCGCCCTTCTGCACCGCGCGCGGCATCGGAAACTGCCGCGGTGCGGCGAGATCGGAGCGATGCATCGACGTGGCGCCGATGAAGTGGATGACGGTGCCGCCGCCGTGGCCGACGTAGGCGCGCTCGATTGCGTTGCCAAGCTCGCGCTCGTTGACGCCCGGCCGGATGGCGTCGCGCAGGCCCGCCATGCCGGCGTCGCTGAAGGCCGCGCCGATCCTGAGCCAGTCGAGCTCTTCTTCGGACTTCACCGCGCGCATGCGTCCGTAGGCGCGGTTGAGGCTTGCGACCTTCCCGAACTTCGCAGACAGCGCCGCGTGCTGCTCGAACGGCATCGGGCCGATGACCGCGACCTTGTCCGGCATCGCGCCGCGTTTCGTAAGCGTGTCGACGACCTTGCGGATCGACGCCTCGCCGCCCCATTCCACCGTCTCCGCATCCGCCGCGAACCGCCGCGCCAGCGGCTCGTGATTGACGTATTGCACGAACATCGCGTCGGGCAGGCCCGGCGTGAACACGCCCAGCGCCTCCGCCGTGACCGGCCATTGCGTCAGCCACTGCACCGCCGAGCCGGTGCGGTTGTAGCCGCAGAACACCAGGTGCTCGGCGCCGGCCTCGGCCATCGCGGCGGCGACCAGATCGCGCCGCCGCTTCATCTCGGCGGTGGAGAAACGCGGGATTTCGGCATCGAGGAGAGATTGGAGGTGCGGGGGAAGCGCGATCATGGCGGCCTCGCGTGTCCCGGGCGCAGCGCAGTGCGAAGCGATGCGCTGCAGACCCGGGACCCAGCTTGCTTCTTTACCGATCGGGGTCCCGGATCAGCGGTGCATCGCTGTCGCGCCGCACCGCGTCCGGGACACAGCCCCTATTTTCCCGCCGACTTCGGCAGCGCCACGATCATGTCCAGTTCGATCCGCGCGCCGGGCGACGAGAGCTGGTTGATGCACACCGTGGTCGAAGCCGGCAGCCAGTCGCCGAAATAGGCGTGCATGGTCTTGTGCATGGCGTCGGCCTCGCGGAAATCGGTGAGATACTTCGTCACCTTGATGACGTCCTTCCAACTCGCGCCGACGCTGTCGAGGATCGACTGGATCGCGTTCATCGCGTTCTTCGTCTGCTCCTCGATCGAATGCGGGTGGATGTGCTCGTGATCCTGGTGCGGGTGGTTGTGGTAGAGCGGCGACGAGGTCGCGCCCGACAGGAACATCAGGTCGCAGGCGCCGACGATCTTGATGGCGGGCGCATAGGGCATTTTGTGCGCCTGCGAGGGATCGGGATGCACCGCTTCGAGCTTGAAGGTCGATTCCGGCTTGGTGTTCACGTTCATGGCTGGTCTCCGTTCGTTGGAGCAAGCGTAGCGCCCTGATAGACTGGCGCAACCGCGATGACGCCCAACCGCGACGATGACCATGCGCCGAACCGTTTTCCCGATCGCTCTCCTGCTCGCCGCCGGAACCGGCGCGGCGCAGGCGCAGCCGTCGGTCGAGGCGTTCTACCGCGGCAAGAAGATCGAGATGGTGATCGGCTATTCGTCCGGCGGCACCTACGACCTTTACGCCCGCCTGGTCGCCCGCCATCTCGGCAAGCACATCCCCGGCCAGCCGCTGATCGTGCCGCGCAATATGCCGGGCGCGGGCTCGCGCACGGCCGCAACCTGGCTCACCAGCATCGCACCGCGCGACGGCACCGTGCTCGCCACCGCCGACCAGTCGCTGTCCTTACAGCAGGCCGCGGGCGACACGCGGCTGAAGTTCGACACCACCAAGTTCGCCTACATCGGCAATCCGAACGTGGAGAACAACACCACCGCCGTCTGGCACACCTCGGGCATCAAGACCATCGACGACGCAAGGTTGCGCGAAGTGACCATGGGCGCGACCGGCGGCTCGACCTCGTCGCAGTATCCCAAGGCGATGAACGCGCTGCTCGGCACCAGGTTCAAGATCATCGTCGGCTATCCCGGCGGCAACGACATCAACCTCGCCATGGAGCGCGGCGAGGTCGAAGGCCGCGGCTCGAATTCCTGGGCGTCGTGGAAGGCCACGCGCCCGCAATGGCTCGCGGAGAATAAGATCGTCATCCTGGTGCAGATCGGGCTGAAGAAGGCGCCCGACCTGCCCGGCGTGCCGCTGCTGATGGACCTCGGCGCAAACGACGCCGACAAGGCGCTGCTGCGGGTGCTGTCGGCCTCGACCCAGATCGGCCGCCCGATCTTCACCACGCCCGAGGTGCCGGCCGAGCGCGTGGCGGCGTTGCGCGCGGCGTTCGATGCCATGATCCGCGATCCGGCCTTTATCGCCGACGCCAAGCAGGGGCACTTCGAGCTGGACCCGGTTCCGGGCGAGGCGATGCAGAAGCTCGTATCGGAGATCGTCGGGACGCCGAAGGATCAAAGCGAGCGGTTGAAGAAGATCATCGAGTAGGCGTTTCTCATGACATTGAAGCAGGCGCTTGCGATCCTTGTCGCAAACAAATCGGCCGTCGAAGGCTCGTTCCTTCACGCGCTGCATGAGCGCGATACGTTCGACCGCGCACGCTGCCGGACGCTGATCGATGCCATGGCGGTCATCGCGGGCGCGAAGCCGAGATTGCGCGGCAGGGACGCGGGTCCGGCTGCGCTGCACGTCTACAAATATATCTTGCGGCGAATCGTCTTCCACTTCGATCCGAACGACAGCTCGGTGGTTCGCCGGCTTCCCGCGAAACATCTGGCGGACTATCTCGAATGCCTGGACTGGGTGTTCGCCCCGGTCATCAACGGCAAGCCGGGATATGGGGCGCTGCCGGATTTCGATCATGGATTGAAGAATGCGCCGAAGGCCGGGCGCAAACGCCTGGCCCGCCGGGCTTCCAGGCGGCGCGCATAACCGGATTTCGCCGCTGCTTCATTCGCGCTACGATTATTCAATCTGCTCTTACGACGTGTCGGAGACAAACGCCCATGGACATCGCCCTCTACTACGCCCCGATCACCTGCGCGCTCGCGCCTTACATTACGCTCACCGAGGCCGGCGCGAAGTTCGAGGTGCGGCCGCTGAACTTC
Source organism: Alphaproteobacteria bacterium (assembly GCA_016869215.1). Classification (GTDB taxonomy): domain Bacteria; phylum Pseudomonadota; class Alphaproteobacteria; order Rhizobiales; family Xanthobacteraceae; genus Z2-YC6860. Next base: position 113,136 of record VGEP01000008.1, read on the forward strand.
CGCAAGAACCAGCACAACTCGCCCGAATACCTGAAGATCAATCCCAAGCACAAGGTCCCGCTGCTGATCGTGGACGGGAAAATCCTGAGCGAGAGCATCGCAATCCAGACCTTCATCGCGCGCACCTTCCCGCAGGCGAAACTGCTGCCCTCCGACCCGTGGCAGGAGCTTCAGGCGATGTCGATCATGTCGTGGTGCTCGGGCGGCATCCATCCGTTCCTGGCGCGCACCAACTCGCCGCAGCGGGTGTGCGACGTGCCCGGCACCGAGGACAGCGTCAAGAAGATCGCCGCGGCGAACCTGATGGAGCTGTTCAAGATCGCCGACGACATGCTGGCGGGCCGAGAGTTCTTCTTCGATCACTTCACCGCGCCGGACGCGCACTTTTTCTGGTGCCAGCGCAGAGCGCGGCAGTTCGAACTGGACCTGTCCGGGTTCAAGAACATCGGCGCGCATTTCGACCGCATGCTGTCGCGGCCAAGCGTGCAGAAGGTCTATGCGTTCGAGAAATCGGTGCAGGAGGAGTTCGCCAATGCGGCGTAGCCGCTCGCGCACACGGCAGGTACCGAGAATCAGCAGCCCTTCACGCGTAGAAGTGCGATGGGTCGACTTTTATCTGCAAAGGGAAATTAGCGTCGCCGTCCAAATATCCGTTGGCGAAAATCGCTATTCGCCATTCGTCCTGCTCAATGAATGGCGAAACGGGATCCTTACGTAGAACATCAGTGTCCAAGGGGTTCAAGTACAAGGGCGGATTTTCGCATAGCTGAATGGCTGCGCTGCCGATTGTTGAGCGTGACAAACATAGTGAAGTACGCTGATACGACACGGAGCCGTATCGATAGCCGTTGCACCGTATCAACGATGACGCGCGATACAGAACTTCGGCACTGAGCTTGGACAGATTTTTGATGCCAAAAGTGTGTCCGCCAAATGCGCGGATTTGTTCGGCCGAAATGCTGCTTCCATGGAGGGAAACTATGTAGTGAGGAACAATTTTCTGTCCAATGGCTCCAGGTCCAAATATTTGAATGCTCGGACCATTTTCAATCTTGAAAGACATTGGAATTGTCGGTCGGCTCGAATTGACGCCCTCAGATGTGTCGACACGGGATTGGTCTTCTATGTTTCTATAGTAGGCGTCTGACCTCAACCACAACGATCCATGTTTGAGAGTTGCATCGTACACATCGGCGTTGGTTGTCCTGAAAAGGATAGGCTCCCCAAAGTCTGCTGATATCCTCATATTGGAGCTCCGTGGGCGCGCGCCTCATCACTCCCTCGGCAGCTCGCCCTTGTAGTTCTTGTCGTAATACTCAGCCCGCATCCGGTTTTCGACGCCCTCGCGGATCAGCCGCTCGTCGTATTCCTTCTTGATGAAGGGATCCTCCATCCAGTACGGGATCGCGCTGCCGCCCTCGGGAATATCCATCGCCGTGTAGTCGATGTGCTGCTCGCCCGGTGGCCCCGGCTCTCGGCCCGGATTGTGCGGGCCGAACCATGCCGTGAGTCGCAGCGGCTCCTTCGACGCCCCGAAGTGCTGGTGGAACCAGCGCGCGCCGCCCGGCGCCGCCGACACCATGCCCACCGGCTCGTAGTCGACGCGCTTGATGTTCTGCGTCTTGCCGGTCGCCCACGGATTGACGCCGTCGCGCTCCGGCCACGAATAGGTGTAGCCCTTGCCCTTGATGCAGATCAGCACGGCGGCGCTGGTGTGCGCATGCGCCTTGGAGTAGCGGCCGTTCTCGTGCTGGCCGATCCAGAGATAGAACGTGTTGCCGGTCATAAACGGCTCGACACGGCGGAAGCCCGGCGAGCGGCGGTTGTCGAGCGGCAGGTCGCAGTTGACGATATCGGGCACGAAGTTGGTGCGGCGCATGGCGAGCCCGCGCACCGGGTCGGGCTCGATGTCGTCCTTGTACTTGTAGAAGTCGTCGGCGCCCGAGAAGCGGTCGCGGAACTGGTACGGGTTGTCGAACACCGCGCCGACGTTGTTGACGAGGTTCATCACGTTCGGCGCCGTGGTGCCGGCGAGCAGCAATGCCGGCGACGAACTCGCGTTGACGATGCGGTGCATCGCGTTGACGGGGATCGAGAACAGCGAGTTCTTCTGCCACTCGAACACGTGGCGCTTGTTGTCGCCGTCGAGCCAGACTTCCGTCGTGCCGCGGCCTTCGACGACAAAATAGATTTCCTCGTAAAGATGCTTCTCGGGGTTGAGCGCGCCCGCGCCCGGCACCTCGACCACGTAGCAGCCCCATTTGCCTTCGGTGCCGTGGAGCTGGATGTAGGTGCCGCGGCCGCCGGTTCGTTTCCACGGCGCAAGCGGAAGGTTCTGCACCTTGCTCACGCCGATGTCGCGGAACACCGGGATGCCTTCGGACTCCATGAAGTTGTCGTAGGGCGTCTTCGGCCGGCCGAACTTGCCGAAGCCCGCGCGCTTGCCGCCGGTCGGCTCGTGCCAGTGCACCTGGCCGGGGACGTCATGCATGAAGGGGCTCCAAGATTGCGGATCGGGCAGTGCGCTCCCTCCCCCTGAAAGGGGGAGGGTTGGGGTGGGGGTCTGGACTGGCGAATGCGCCGGCGGTGGCCGTTGACCCCCACCCGGATCGCTTCGCGATCCGACCTCCCCCTTTCAGGGGGAGGTAGAAGTGGGCGTGGCGCGGCCCGCCTTCACGCATGCTCTTTCTCCTCCGCGGCAACACCCTTGCCGCCCGCGCCTTCGAGCTCCGCCGCGTAAGCGCCGTCCATCTTCGAGGTCAGGCCATTCTTGGCGAGCTCGGCAGCGAATTGCCGGCGCGTCTCCGGCTTCTCGTCGCGATAGTCGATCTGGTCGCCGCCGGCCCGCTTGCTGATCCAGGCCTTCGGCACGCCCTGCGCATTCCTGATCGCCACGCCCTCGTGCTTGAAGGCGAGATAGCGCGCCGGCGTGGTGCCGGTGTTGAAGTGCTGGTGCATCCACATGTTCGGCGGCACGATCATCGTGCCGACCTCCCACTTGTAGTAGCGCGGCTCGTCGCCCTCCGGCCACATCAGCGAGTAGCCTTCGCCCGACAGGATGATGACGTGCGCGCCCGGTCCGTGCGCGTGCGCCTTCTTGTAGGTGCCGATCGGAAACTGCGAGATGTGGCTGTTGAGCGAGGACTTCGCGAAGTTGAAGCGGATGTGCCCGCCGCCCGCGCCGCGCTCCTTCGCCGAAATCAGCGGCAGGTTCACCGCGTCCGGCACAAAGTTGGTCGCGAGCAGGAAGCCCTTGGTCTCGTCCTTCGCGGAGAAATAATCCGGCTCGCCGTTGAAGCGGCCCTTGAAGTCGTAACGGGTGCCGAAGATGAAATCCAAGTCCTCGTAGAGGTTGATCACGATCGGCGCGTTGGTCACCGACACGAAGCGCGCAGGCTCCCGGCCCGAGCCGTTGAAGTGCCGATGGTGACAATTGAGCGGGATCGCGAACAGCGCGCCGGCCTTCCACTCGAACGTCACCCGCTGGCCCGCGTCGTTCCACACGCTGGTGGAGCCGCGGCCGTCGAGGATCATGATGGTTTCCTCGAACAACTGCCGCTGGGGCGCGAGCGATTGGCCCGGCGGGATTTCGCAGACGTAGCAGTCGTTGGAGGTGCGCGAGGCCTCGTGGTTCATGAACACGCCGCGGCCGCCGCGGCGCGGCCAGGGCTTCAGTTCCACCGTGTGCAGGTTCTGCACATAGGTCGAGCTGATCAGGTCGAGTCCCTCGCTCTTGACCCAGCGGGTGTATGGCGTCTCCTTTTCGGCGGCGAATTTCTTCGCCAGGTCCTCGGAAACGATGGCGTCCTTGGCCATCCTTCTCTCCCGTGATCGCATTCGGGCGCGGGTCGCGGTCCCGCGACTCGACGCACGATCCCGACGATACCGCGCTTTGGGCAGCGCCGCCCGCCGGCTTCGCGCCGGACGCTAGCACCGGCGGCGGGACCGCCGCAAATAGCGGCAGCATCGTGCGAATTTCGCTTCCGGCCGATCCGCGCCGGACGGCCCGCCGGGTGACAACGCCTTGCCCAACGTGCCAAGATTGCAATGGGCAAGAACGACAAACGCGGCCGGAACGGTCCACGCCCCGGAGGAAACGCCTCGATGTCCAGCCAGACCAAGTCTGTGCCTGAAGCCCGGACGCCCGGCGCCAAGCGCGCCGGGGCGGGCGAATACCTGTTCGACCTCGCCAAGGTGAACCACATTCTCGGCGGACCGGACTACTCGACCGCCAACGGCGCCTGCGTCGAGGGCGACCGCATGATCGTCGGCCTGATGCGGATGCCCGCCGGCACCGGCGCGGAGGTGCATTCGCACCCGAACGAGCAATGGATCTACGTCCTGCAGGGCACGTTCAAGGGCGAAATCGATGGCAAGACCTTCGTCGCCCAGCCCGGCACCGTGGTTTACGTCCCGTCCAACGCCATGCACTCGGGCAAGGCGTCCGATGACGGCGATGTGGTGTTCTTTACCGTCAAGGATGCGTCGCACAGCCTGCACGGCATCAAGGCGGCGTGACAACGAGCGAATCCAAAGGGGAGGAATTCATGAAGAAGCTGACACTGGCACTGCTTGCGGCCACCTGCGTCGCGGCTGCGGGTCCCGCGATGGCGCAGGACAAATATCCGTCCAAGCCCGTCCGGATCATCGTGCCATACGCGCCGGGCGGCGCCACCGACATCACCTCGCGGCTGTTCGGCGAGCAGCTCAAGAACATCCTCGGCCAGCAGGTCGTGGTCGAGAGCAAGCCGGGCGCGTTCGGCATCATCGCCATCGAACAGATGGCGCGCTCCAATCCCGACGGCTACACGCTGATGGTCGGCAACGTCTCGACCAACGCCATCACGCCGGTGCTGTTCAAGAGCAAGTTCACGCTCGACTATGAAAAGAGCGTCACGTCGGTGTCGCGGCTGGTGATCTATCCGTCGTTCCTCATCACCACCACCGCCAACTTCAACGTCGGCAGCGTGAAGGACCTGGTCGACTACGCCAAGAAGAATCCGGGCAAGGTCCGCTACACCAGCGCGGGCGTCGGCTCGTTCCCGCACTTCGACATGGAGGTGTTCGCCCGGAGAGCCGGCGCCGACATGGTCCACATCCCCAACAAGACCGGCGCCGCCGGCATGATCAACGATCTCGTGGTCGGCGACGCGCAGGTCGCGATGCTGAACGCGGCGAGCGGCGCGGCGATGATCCGCGCCGGCAAGCTGCGCCCGATCGCGGTGCTGGCCGAGCAGCGGCTCAAGGACTATCCGGACGTGCCCACGCTCGCCGAAGCCGGCTTCCCCGGCGTCGGCACGCTGCACTGGCAGAGCATGATCGCACCGTCGCAGACGCCGAAGCCCGTGCTCGACACGCTGTTCAAGGCGATCCAGGAGGCCGCCAAGGCCAAGGCCCTGCAGGACGCTTTCGCCAAACAGTTCGTGGCGATCCGGCCGAACGCATCGCTCGACGAAGCCAAGACCTGGCTCGCCGGCGAACTGAACAACTGGCGCAAGATCACGTCGGAAGTGAAGATCGACATGAACTGAGCGAGCCTTTCTCGACTCGCTGCCGGCTCTCTCGGCCTCATGGTAAGGAGCGTTGCCAGGCAACGCGCCCCAAACCATGAGGCCGCCTTCGTGAGGCGTTCATGAACGTCGAAGCCAAAATCTCCGCCCCGTCCTACACGCTGCACGTCGAGCGCGACGTCGACGTGCCGATGCGCGATGCCGCGCGCCTCAAGGCCGACGTGTTCCGGCCGAAGGAGACGGGCAAATTCCCAGCGATCCTCAATCTCGGGCCGTACCAGAAGGACAAGCTCTGGGTCGTGCCGCCGAATCTGGAGGAGAAGCCCAATCCCCTGATGAACTGGGAGACGGTGAACCCGGAATGGTGGGTGCCGCGCGGCTATGCCTGCGTGCGCGTCGACGGCCGCGGCAGCGGCCAATCGCCGGGCCAGTGCGAGCCGTGGTCGCTCGCCGAAGCCATCGACTTCTACGACGCCATCGAGTGGGCCGCGGCGCAGCCGTGGTGCAACGGCAAGGTCGGCCTGTCGGGCATTTCCTACTACGCCATCAACCAGTGGTTCGTCGCCAATCTCCAGCCGCCGTCGCTGAAGGCGATCGTGCCCTGGGAAGGCTTCGCCGACATCTACCGCGACGCGCTCTACCACGGCGGCATCCTGAGCGTGTTCATGACCAACTGGTTCACCGCGCACCTGCTGCACCACACGCAGGGCCGCGCCTCGCAGCACCTGCCGGACGGCTGGGCCGTCAACACCATGTGGACCTGGTTGCACAACAACCTCGACAGCGGCGCATTGCGCGGCGCGCAGGCGCAGTGGGACCGCATCGTCGTGCCGATGCTCTCGGTCGGGAACTGGACCGGCTTCGGCCTGCACCTGCGCGGCAACACCGAGGCCTTCGCGCGCGCGGCGTCGAAGCACAAGAAGCTCCGAATCCAGAACGGCAGCCACGTGCATCCGTTCTACACCGAGGAAGGCCGGCGCGATCAGATCCGCTTCTTCGATTACTGGCTCAAGGGCATCGACAACGGCGTGATGGACGAGCCGCCGGTCAAGCTCGCAATCCGCAAGGGCAAGGACGAGATCGAGTGGCGCTTCGAGAACGAATGGCCGCTGGCGCGTACGCAATGGACCAAATTCTACTTTGACATCTCAAAGGCAGCCGACGGCAAGGAGCCGCGCATGGGCGCGCTCGTGCGCGAGAAGCCCGCGAAGGCATCGTCCTGCACCTATCCCGCGTTCAACCTGGGCACCATGGGCTCGACATCCGCCGCGTCGTCGCAGGTGATGGGCGGCGGCATCAAACCCGGCATGGGCATCGCGCTGGAGACGCCGCCGCTCACGGCAGACATCGAGATCACCGGCCCGCTCGCCGCGAGCTTCTACGTGTCGAGCGAGAGCGAGGACCTGGACCTGTTCCTCACGCTGCGCAACTTCGACGCCGACGGCAACGAGATCATGGAAACCGGCCAGCAGGGCTCGCCGGTGCCGGTCGCAAAGGGCTGGCTGCGCGCCTCGCACCGCGAACTCGACGAATCGCTGTCGCTTCCATACCGGCCGTATCACAAACACACTCGGCGGCAGTTCCTGAAGCCCGGCGAGATCGTGAAGGTCGACGTCGAAATCTGGCCGACCTCGATGACCTTCAGGAAAGGCCACCGCATCCGGCTCGACGTGCAGCCGCGCGACGGTACCGGATCGCAGGGCTACATGCACTACCACGCCGACTACAACACCGGGACCAACACGGTGTACGCGGGCGGGGAGTACGAGTCGTATCTGCTGTTGCCGGTGATTCCGAAGGCCAGCGAGTAGCCGATGTCGCGTCGCTACATTCTCGGTCATCACCGGGCCGGCGCGAAGCGCCGGGACCCGGTGATCTCGATTCACAGGTGCAACTGTGCGTCCCTTATCGAGATCGCCGGGACAAGCCCGGCGATGACGACCGTGTCTGAGGAGAGGGGTTGGCCTTGAGCGATAGTCATCACTCGCCAACCGCCGCCTCCCCCTGGCACCTCCTCGCCCGCACCGACGTGCTCGCGGGCCTGCTCTTCATCGCCATCGCCGTCTTCGGCCTTTGGGTGTCGCGCCATTATCCGGTCGGCACCGCGCTGCGCATGAACACCGGCTATGTGCCGCGGCTGCTGTGCTGGATGCTGCTCGGCCTCGGCGTCATCGTCGCTGTGCAGGGCCTGCGAAGCGGCGCGCCGACGATCAAGCCGCTGCATGCGGCCTGGCGCGCGGTGCTGTCGGTGACCGCGGCATTGCTGGCGTTCGCTTTCGCGGTCGAGCGGCTCGGCCTGGTGCTCGCCATTGTCCTGCTGGTCGGCATCGGCTCGTTCGCCACCAGCACGCTGAGGCCGCTGGAGACCGCGGCGGCCGCCGCCGTGCTGATCGTGATGACATGGTCGATCTTCATCCTCGGACTGGGGCTGACCATCCCGGTCTGGCCGGTGTGGTGACGCGATGGAGTTCTTCTCCAATCTCGCCATCGGCTTCGGCGTCGCGCTCACGCCGGCGAACCTCGCCTTCGCGTTCCTCGGCGCCATGGTCGGCACGCTGATCGGCGTGCTGCCCGGCATCGGTCCGATCGCCACCATCGCGATGCTGCTTCCGCTGACGTTCCATCTCGAGCCGGTGTCCGGACTGATCATGCTCGCCGGCATTTTCTACGGCGCGCAGTATGGCGGCTCGACCACCGCGATCCTGGTAAACCTGCCCGGCGAAACCTCCTCGGTCGTGACCTGCATCGACGGTCACCAGATGGCGCGCCAGGGGCGCGCGGGCGCGGCGCTGGCCGCCGCGGCGCTCGGCTCGTTCTTCGCCGGCTGCGTCGCGACCGCCTTGATCGCGGGCTTCGCGCCGCCGCTGGCCCGCGTCGGCCAGTCGTTCGGTGCGCCGGAGTATTTCTCGCTGATGGTGCTGGGCCTTGTCGCCGCCGTGGTGCTGGCGCACGGCTCGGTGATCAAGGCCATCGCCATGATCGTGCTCGGCCTGCTGATCGGGCTCGTCGGCACCGACGGCAACACCGGCGGGCAACGATTTACCTTCGGCATCCGCGAACTGACCGACGGCATCGACGTCGCCACCATCGCCATCGGCGTGTTCGGCCTCGGCGAAATCATCTCCAACCTGTCGCGGCCGGAGGAGCAGCGTTCGCTGCTGGTCCAGCGTATTTCGCGGCTGTGGCCGACCGGAGACGACTTTCGGCGCATGGTGCCTGCGGTTCTGCGCGGCACCGCGCTCGGCTCGGTGCTCGGCGTCCTGCCGGGCGGCGGCGCGACCTTGAGCGCGTTCGCGGCCTACGCCGCCGAGAAGAAGTCTTCGCGTGACCCGTCGCGCTTCGGCCAGGGCGCGATCGAGGGCGTGGCGGGGCCGGAATCCGCCAACAACGCCGGCGCGCAGACCTCGTTCATCCCGATGCTGACGCTCGGCATTCCCGGCAACGCGGTGATGGCGCTGATGATCGGCGCTCTCACCATCCACGGCATCCAGCCCGGCCCGCAGATCATGACCGAACGGCCCGGCCTGTTCTGGGGCATGATCGCGTCGATGTGGATCGGCAATTTGATGCTGGTCGTCATCAACCTGCCGCTGATCGGCATCTGGGTGCAGCTGCTTCGCGTGCCCTACCGCTTCCTCTATCTCGCGATCCTGTTGTTCTGCGCCATCGGCGTTTACACCGTGAACAACGCCGCCTCCGCGGTGATGCTGGCGGCGTTCTTCGGCGTGGTCGGCTTCGTGCTGTGGCGGCTCGACTGCGAGCCGGCGCCGATGATTCTCGGCTTCGTGCTCGGCCCGCTGATGGAGGAGAACCTGCGCCGCGCCATGAAGATCTCCGGCGGCGACCCGATGATCTTCATCGACCGCAAGATCAGCCTTGGGCTGCTGGTCGCGGCGGGCATTTTGCTGGTGCTGGTCGCGCTGCCCGCGATCCGCGGCAAGCGCGAGGTGGTGTTCAAAGAAAACTGACCGCGGAGTATCGTTCTGCCGGGCCGCTGCGGAGCCGCGATCGTGTTTCTCGTCATCCTGTGGGCATTGGTGGGGCTGGTGGCCGGAGGAATGGCCGGCGGCGCGCTGGCCGACGCCGCCGCCAATCATCGCGGCGACATTGGCGCACTTTTTGGCGGCCTGCTGATCGGCTCCATGTTCGGAGCCCTTGGTGGCGGCGCCTTCGGCCTGTGGCTCGCGCGGACATCCGCAGGCGACAAGCGCAAGTTGAGGTTGATCCGCGCCGGGTCGCTGATCGGGATCGTCGTCCTGGTGCTGGGCATCGTCGCTTTCGAGGTAATCCGCGAGAATATCGCCAGCAGCAATGCGATCCGTGTTGACCGCACAGGCATCGACCTGGTGTACGAGATACGGCTTCCGGCGGACGTAGCATTGCCATCCAAAGAGGATGACATTCAGATCGAACTCCGTGCCTCGCGCGATACAGCAAAGCATGCGGCCCGAATTATGCGCCGCGATGGCGACCGTGCGGTGCTGGCCGGCAAGTTCAGGCTTTATCGTGTTGCGCCTGAACGTGTGATCGCATTGCATCTCGGTACGGGCCCAATCTACCTCTTCACCACGCGATTGCCGGAGCGGCCGGAGAGCCATCCCGACCGGATGAGTGACTGGTATCCCGTGGACCGGGTCGAGGAGAGTATGCGGGCCAAGCCGGCGCGCGCTCCGCTGCCTGCGGAACGGTTCGAAATCCGGTACACCTCGATCCACTAGCTGCGGCCGGGCGGCCGCCCGATACGGCCGACGATCCATCCCGGTTTACTGAAAACCGTGTAATATCAATGGCCCGCCCGGACCCGGGCTGGCGCCGTCGAGGCTCCGCTGGCATAGACTTGCGCCCATGGCCCAGACCCAGTCGCTGTTCTTCTCCCGCCGTTTCGCACCGCTGTTCTGGACGCAGTTTTTCTCGGCGTTCAGCGACAACTTTCTGAAGAACGCATTGGTCTTCCTGATCCTGTTCAAGATCGGCGGCTCGGGTGCGGAGTCTCTGATCACGCTCGCGGCCGCCATCTTCATCGCGCCGTACTTCTTCCTGTCCGCGCTCGGCGGCGAGATGGCCGACCGCTTCGACAAGGCCGCGGTCGCACAACGGCTCAAGCTCGTGGAGATCGGCATCGCGCTGATCGCGATCACGGGCTTTGTCTTGCATTCGGTGCCGGTCCTGTTTGCCGCGCTGTTCGGCTTCGGCGTCATCGGCTCGCTGTTCGGACCGATCAAGTACGGCATCCTGCCGGACCTCCTGCCGCGCTCCGAACTGCCCGCCGCCAACGCACTGGTCGAAGGCGCCACCTTCATCGCCATCCTGCTCGGCACCATCGTCGGCGGGCTCGCCGCGAAGGACGGCGGCGACCCGGCGTCGTTCGCGGGACTGATGCTGGTGTTCGCGCTGCTGTGCTGGGGCTCCTCGCTGTTTATCCCGCGGGTCGGCTCCGGCGCCCCGAACCTAAGGATCGATCCCAACATCGCCGCGTCGACCGTCAGGCTGCTGAAGCACCTGCGCGCCGACCGGCGCATCTGGTGGGGCGCGCTGGTGACGAGCTGGTTCTGGCTGGTCGGTGCCATCGTGCTGTCGCTCTTGCCGCCGCTGGTGAAGTCGGTGCTCGGCGGCACCGAAGAAGTGGTCACGGTGTTCCTCGCGGTGTTCTCGGTCGCGGTCGCGGTCGGCTCGGGCCTCGCCGCCTGGCTCGCCGCCGGCCGCATCGTGATCCTGCCGACGCTGCTCGGCGCAGTTCTGCTTGCAGCGTTCGCCGCCGATCTCGGCTTCGCCACCTACGGCGCGCCGCTGGCGCTCGCGCCCAAGGGCGTGAGCGAAGTGTTCGGATCGGCGCTCGGCATCCGCGTCACCGTCGACCTCGCCGGCCTCGCCATCGCCGGCGGCCTCTACATCGTGCCGACCTTCGCCGCGGTGCAGGCCTGGGCCGGCGCCGACCGCCGCGCCCGCACCGTCGCCGGCGTCAACGTGCTCAACGCCGCCTTCATGGTCGGCGGCACGGTCGCGATCGCAGCAATGCAGGCGTTCGGCGTCACCACGCCCACCTTGTTCATCGCGATCGGCGTCGCAACGCTGATCGTCGCCATCACCATCGCCAAGACCATGCCGGCCAATCCGATGATGGACTTCCTGTCGATCGTGTTCCGCGCGCTGTATCGCGTCGAGATCAAGGGCGTCGAGAACCTTCTCAACGCCGGGCCGAACCCGATCATCGCGCTCAACCACGTGAGCTTCCTCGACGCGGCGCTGGCGCTGTCGCTGCTGCCGAAGGACCCGGTGTTCGCCATCGACAGCGCCATGGCGCAGAACTGGTGGGTGAAGCCGTTCCTGCGCTTCACCCGCGCCATGCCGCTCGACCCGACCAAGCCGATGGCGACGCGCACGCTGATCAACGCCGTCAAAGGCGGCGAACCGCTGATCATCTTCCCGGAGGGCCGCATCACCGTCACCGGCAGCCTGATGAAGATCTACGATGGCGCGGGACTGATCGCCGACAAGACCGGCGCCTTCGTGGTGCCGGTGCGGCTCGAAGGCCTCGAATACACGCCGTTCACGCGGCTCTCGAAACATCAGGTGAAGCGGCGCTGGTTCCCCAAGGTCACGGTCACGATCCTCGAACCGGTGAAGCTCACGGTCGACGATGCGCTCAAGGGCAAGCACCGCCGCATGGCCGCGGGAGCCGCGCTCTACGAGATCATGTCCAATCTCGTCTACCGCACCACCTCCATCGAGCGCACCGTGCCCGAAGCCTTGCTCCAGGCCGCCGAAATCCACGGCATGAACCGCGTCGCGGTCGAGGACCCGCTGGCGGGGCCGCTCAGCTACCGCAAGCTGCTGCTCGGCATGCGCATTCTCGGCGAAAAGCTGATGCCGCTCGCGCCGGAAGGCGCGGCCATCGGCGTCATGCTGCCGAACGCGAACGGCGCCGCGGTGACGCTGATGGCGCTGATGTCGGCAGGCCGCGTGCCGGCGATGATCAACTTCACCGCCGGCGTGACCAACGTGCTGGCCGCCTGCCGCGCCGCCAAGGTCGACACCATCCTGACCTCGCGCGCCTTCATCGAGAAGGGCCGGCTCGAAGGGCTGATCGCGGGAATTCAGAACGACATCAAGATCGTCTATCTCGACGACATCCGCCCCACCATCACGCTCGGCGACAAGCTGCGCGGCATGTGGAACTCGAAGAAGCTCATCGTCGACCGCAAGCCAGGCGACTGGGCGGCGATCCTGTTCACCTCCGGCTCGGAAGGCACGCCGAAGGGCGTCGTCCTCTCCCACCGCAACATGCTGGCGAACGCCGCACAGGCCGCGGCGCGCATCGACTTCGGACGGCAGGACAAGGTGTTCAATGTGCTGCCGGTGTTCCACTCTTTCGGACTGACGGTTGGATTGATCCTGCCGCTCGTCTCCGGCGTGCGCATCTATCTCTATCCGTCGCCGCTGCACTACCGCATCGTGCCGGAGCTGGTGTACGGCGTGAACGCCACCATCCTGTTCGGCACCGACACGTTCCTCAACGGCTACGCCCGCTCCGCGCACGCCTACGACTTCCGCTCGCTGCGCTACATTCTGGCCGGCGCCGAGCCGGTGAAGGACTCCACGCGCCGCACCTACCTGGAGAAGTTCGGCCTTCGCATCCTCGAAGGCTACGGCGTCACCGAGACTGCGCCGGCGCTCGCGCTCAACACGCCGATGTTCAACCGGTTCGGCACCGTCGGGCGGCTGCTGCCCGGCATGGAGGCGCGGCTGGAGACAGTCGAGGGCGTCGACGAGGGCGGCCGGCTCTACGTCAAGGGCCCGAACGTCATGCTCGGCTATCTGCGCGTCGAGAATCCCGGCGTGCTGGAGCCGCCGCCGGAAGGCTGGCACGACACCGGCGACATCGTCACCATCGACAAGCAGGGCTTCATCGCGATCAAGGGCCGCGCCAAGCGCTTTGCCAAGATCGCGGGCGAGATGGTGTCGTTCGCCGCCGTCGAGGCCATTGCCGGGGAACTCTGGCCCGACGCACTGTCGGCTGTCGCCTCCGTGCCCGACGCGCGCAAGGGCGAGCGCCTGATCATGCTGACGTCGAAGAAGGACGCAAACCGTTCCGAGTTCATGGCGTTTGCGCGCTCGCGCGGCGCGTCGGAAATCATGGCGCCGGCGGAGATCGTCTACATGGAGAAGATGCCGATCCTCGGCACCGGCAAGATCGACAACATGACGGTGACGAAGCTCGTCAAGGAGCGGTTCGCCGCCGCGCCCGCGCCGCAGGCCGCGGTGGTGGCGTAGCGACACCGCGCGATCGTTCTGATTTCGCGGTCCCAATAAAAACCGGCGCACCGTGACGTGCGCCGGAAGCCCTTCCCCAAGCCGATGGCCGACGGTCAGCGGCCGCCGTTCTTGATCCGCACGGTGACGCGCTGGCCGTCGCGTGTGCTGGCGCGAACCGCCCGCGCGACGGGCGCGTCCGGATTGCGCGGCTTGTAGCCCGCGGGGTTGGCGATGGTCGGCTTCTTCGGCACCACCCGCACCTGCGCGTCCAGATTGCCGCTACGCGCCGTGCTCGAATCGCGCAGATCGCGGATCGCCTTGCCCGGCCGCGCGCTGACACGATCCGGCGTGCCTGCGCCCGGCGTTGCGCTGACCCGATCGGGCGCTCCGGCGCCCGGAACCGCGCCGACGCGGGTCGGTTCGGCGGATGCCGGAGCGCCGCCGAGCGCGGCGCCTGCGGTAAAAAGGGTCCCAACCAGGGCGACGACGGCGAGGCTGTTTCGATATTTCATGGACGTGCTCCATTCGTTGCTTGGGGCGAGAGCCGGGATGGCCTCGCGTGCTGCACAGATGGAGGCAAACGCCGCGGCGCTCCAGACGACTCGTGGTGCGGACGCCGTGAGAATCCGCATTATTAGTGCGATTTCAAAAGGTTATGAGTAGCGATTGCGCGGACAGGTGGCCCGGTCAAGGCGCAGACACGGCCCAAACTCTACCAGTGGTACAGCGGCCCATCCGCAATCCGGAGCTGGGCGAGGCCCTGTTGGAGCGCGGCGGTTCATGCTCTATCACCCGTTCATTCGCTCAGCACTCATCGGCAGCCCGGTGAACGATAATTCCGAAGACCATGGCGGCCGCGTCTACTTCTCCTCCGCCGGCCGGACGCTGGAGAACGACGACGAGGTCGTGCTGCTCTCGGTCGGCGTCGACATCGGCTCGTCGACCTCGCATCTCGTCTTCTCGCGCATCGTGCTGGAGCGGCTCGACAGCCGCTACGTCGTCACCGAGCGCGAGGCGTTCTACGCCTCCGACATCCTGCTCACGCCCTACAGCGAGGGCGAGACCATCGACGCCGAGGCGCTCGGCGCGTTCATCGCCAAGGAATACGCCGACGCCAAGGTGGAGCCGGACGAGATCGACACCGGCGCGCTGATCCTGACCGGCGTCGCGGTGCGCCGCGCCAACGCGCGCGCCATCGGCGAATTGTTCGCGAAGGAAGCGGGAAAACTCGTCGCGGTCTCGGCCGGCGACAGCCTCGAGACCGTGATGGCGGCGCACGGCTCGGGCGCGGTGGCGCGCTCGATCCGCGACCAATGCACGGTGATGAACGTCGACGTCGGCGGCGGCACGTCCAAGATCGCGGTCTGCGCCGAGGGCCGGGTGATCGACGTCTGCGCCATCGACGCGGGCGCGCGGCTGGTCACGCTTGCGCCCGACGGGCTGATTCTCAGGGTCGAGCCCGCCGGACGGCTTTACGGCGAATCCATCGGCCTCGATCTGAAGGTGGGCACCCGGCTCACGCTCGCGGAAGGCCGCCAACTTGCAGCCGCCATGGCCGACCGGCTGTTCGGCGCCATGCGCGGCGAGGCGTCCGAGTTACAGGGCGTCGATCTCCTTCGCACCGACCCGCTGCATTTTCAGGGCGCAATCGGCGCGATCCAGTTTTCCGGCGGCGTCAGCGAATTCATCTACGGCAACGAGAGCGGCAAGTTCGGCGATCTCGGCCCGCTGCTCGCCGCCGAAATCAAGGCGCGTGTGGCGAACTTCGGCGCGCGCCTGGAGGAGCCCATCGAGGGCATCCGCGCCACCGTGGTCGGCGCGTCGCAATACACCGTGCAGCTCTCCGGCAGCACGATCTATGTCTCGCCGCTCGACGCCGTGCCGCTGCGCAATGTGCCGGTGATCGCGCCGGCGCTGCCGCTCGACGGCGACGGCATCGACGCCGGCGCGGTCGCGCGCGCAGTGAAGGACGAGCTGAAGCGCCTCGATCTCGCATCGGGCGAGCAGCCGGTCGCGATCTTCGTGCCGTGGCAGGGCTCGGCGACGTTTCAGCGGCTCGACGCATTCTGCAAGGGCGCGGCGGAGGGGCTGGCGGACGTTCTCGCGCGCGGCCATCCGATCGTGCTCGCGGGCGACGGCGACGTCGGCGGACTTCTGGGCATCCACCTGCGCGAGGAGATGAAGCTCGCAAGCCCCATCGTCTCCATCGACGGTCTGGAGTTGAAGGCCTTCGACTACATCGATATCGGCGCGATCCTCGACACCTCCGGCGCGGTGCCGGTGGTGATCAAGTCGCTGGTGTTTCCGGGAAGCGCGTTGCCCGCGCGCGCGCCTTCCGGCGCTTGAGCGCAACGGAGAACGCCACGATGCTCAGGACGACCGCAACGGCCGCAGTCGTCAGCGCATGATCGGGCTTCGACATCAGATGATCCGCAAGGTCGCCGAAGCTCATGTGCGAATGATCGCCAATATGCGCCGAGGCCGGGGTGCCAAAACCGGCGGCCAGTGTGGCAGCGGCGAGAAGCTTGGACGAAGACAGGCGGGGCATGGCATTCCTCATGGCGGGGCCGGTAAGCGATTTGCCAACTTATCGCTTACGAGGGGCGAGGTTCAATCCACCTCGATGACCACCGTGCCGCCTTCGACCCTGGCCGGATAGGTCCGGACCGGAATCATGCAGGGCGGCGACACCACCTCTCCGGTCTTGATGTTGAACTGGCCGTTGTGGAAGTTGCATTCGATGACGTCGCCGTCGACGAAACCCTCGGACAGCGAGCCCGGCCCGTGGGTGCAGGCGTCGTCGGTGACGTAGAATTCCCCGTCCAGGTTGAACACCGCGACGGTCACGCCGCCGGCCTCGACCCGCAGCGCGGTTCCGGGGGCAACGTCTTCGGCTTTGCAGAGTTCGACGCGGTTGGCCACGGCGGGACAGTCTCTAATGCTTTTCTTGCGCGTTCTGTTCTTGCGCTTTTCTTGCCCGGCGGGGCCGCCGCCGGTTAAAATCGCCCGCAAATCGGCGTCCGCGCGGCGGGCGGCCATCTAGACCATGCGATTTGACATAGGTCAACGCCGGCCGCATGGGAAGGCTTGAGCAATTCCGGCTGTGTTCTATGACAGCCGCGGGTGCAACCGCCGACCGCAATCCGGGAGCAAGCGATGCTCAGAAAAGAACAGAACGACCTCCTCACCCAGACCGGCCCAGGCACGCCCATGGGCAACATGTTCCGCGCGAGCTGGCAGCCGGCGCTGCTGGCCGAGGAACTGCCGGAGGCCGAGTGCCCGCCGGTGCGGGTGAAGCTCCTGTCCGAGCGGCTGCTGGCGTGGCGCGACAGCCAGGGCCGCTACGCCCTGACCGACGAATTCTGCGCGCACCGCGGCGTGTCGCTGTGGTTCGGCCGCAACGAGGAGAACGGCTTGCGCTGCCCGTACCACGGCTGGAAGTACGACCACACCGGCCAGTGCGTCGAGGTGCCGTCGGAGCCGACCGAAAGCGGCTACTGCAAGAAGATCAAGCTGAAGTCCTATCCGCTGGTCGAGCGCGGCGGCGTGCTGTGGACCTACATGGGTCCGCCGGACAAGCAGCCGCCGCTGCCGGAATGGGAATTCGCGATGATGCCGCCGGACCGCACCTTCATGTCCAAGCGGCTGCAGGAGTGCAACTGGCTGCAGGCCATGGAAGGCGGCATCGATTCGAGCCACGTGTCGTTCCTGCATTCCGGCGAGATCAACCGCGATCCGCTGTTCAAGGGGTCGAAGGGCAACCAGTACAACATGGGCGACATGAAGCCGGTGTTCGAAGTGGTGGAAAGCCCCGGCGGCCTCTACATCGGCGCACGCCGCAACGCCGAGAACGGCAGGTACTACTGGCGCATCACGCAGTACGTCCTGCCGGCCTTCACCATGATCGCGCCGCGCGCCGACCATCCGGTGCACGGCCATTTCTGGGTGCCGATCGACGACGACAACTGCTGGGCCTGGAGCTTCGACTACAAGGTCACGCGGCCGTTGACCGAGAAGGAATTCGCGGCGCTGCGCGCCGGCGAGGGCATCCACGTCAAATATGTGCCAGGCACCTTCCGGCCGCTCGCCAACAAGGACAACGACTACCTGATCGACCGCGCGGCGCAGAAGCGCGGCGAGACCTACAGCGGCGTCTGGGGCATCGCCATGCAGGACGCCTCGCTGCAGGAGAGCATGGGTCCGATCGTCGACCGCACCAAGGAGAACCTGATCTCCACCGACAACGGCATCATCATGGCGCGGCATCGCCTGCTGCGCGCGCTGAAGACGATGGAGAAGGGCGAGACGCCGCCCGGCATCGAGCGCGAGCACCAGCGCGTGCGCTCGGCCGCGGTCGTGCTGCCGCCCGACCAGCACTTCAAGGACGCCGCGAAAGAGGCCCTGCGGGTGCAGGACGGCCAGTCGCACGCGACGGTGTAGCCGCATGCAATCCGAATCCGCCCGCATGTCGAGCGCCGCCGAGGCGCGCTACCGCATCGACGCGCCGAACTCGAAGCCGCGCGCCGTCAAGGTGATCGCGCTCGACCGCCCGAGCGAGCGCGTCGTGACGGACCTCGCCCGGCGCCAGTGGAACGGCGCGAACTTCTTCACCGCGTCGGCTTTCGGCGCCGCGCCGCGCCAGGGCGAGAGCTTCGCCGGCTGGCTTTCCGATCTCGCCGGCCGCACCAAGGACCTGATCGACGAGGTCAACTCCGCCGATCTGGTGGTGATGATCGCGCAGGCCGGCGAGAACGCGCAGGCCGCCTCGATCATCGGCGAAGCGTGCAGCGTCAAGCGCGTGATGACCACGTCGCTGGTGCTCGGCGGCGCGAACGTCTCCGACGAGACACTGTCGAAGACGCTGTCGCATCTGCGGCCGTGGTCGCTGATGCTGGTGATCGCCAGCGCCGAGGACTACATCGCCGACATGCTGACGGCGCTGCGCGCGTAAGCGCATGTTTGCAGCCGACGCTGCCGCTCGTCCCCGCGAAAGCGGGGACCCAGCGAATAAGGCGGGATTCCCGCTTGCGCGAAAATGAGCGGAGTACGCGGCGACGCCGGCGCTACTCAGTTCGCTGGCGTCAGGTTGATGTCCTTGGCGAGCTTCACCGTCTCCGCGACGTAGTCGCGATAGAACTTGTCGAACTCCGCGACGCTCATCGGCTTCGGCACCACGCCGAAAGTGGCGAGTCGCTCGGCAATCCCGGGCGCGGCAAGCGCCTTGGCGATCTCCGCATTCATCTTCTCGACGATCGGCCGCGGCGTCTTGGCCGGGAACGCGACGCCGCCCCAGAACAGGTATTCCGCGGTCGGGAAACCCGCCTCGCGCACCGTCGGCACGTCCGGCAGCAGCTTCGCGCGCTCCGGCGTGCTGACCGCAAGCGCGACCACCTTGCCGCTCTTGATGTTCGGCAGCGCCGGCGAGATCGGCAGATAGTAGTAGTCGACGCGGCCGGCCATCACCTCGGTGAAGGCCTCGACCGGGCCGCGGAACGGAATGTGCTGGGCCTGGATTTTGGCCGCAAGCCGCAGCCGCTCGGCCGCCATCTGCGAGGCCGATCCAACGCCGGCCGACGCGTAGTTGAGCTTGCCGGGATTGGCGCGCGCATGCGCCACCAGGTCCTTGATGTCCTTCCAGCCTTTCGACGGCGACGCCACCAGCACGCTCGGCTGGAAGCCGAACAGCGCGGTCACTGCGAAGTCCTTCACCGGATCGTAGGACAACGCCTTGTGCAGCACGGGGTGCGAGGCGAGCGTCGACGACAGCAGCAGCATCGTGTAGCCGTCCGGCTCGGCCTTCGCGACCTGGGTCACGCCGATCACGCCGCCACCGCCGGGCCGGTTTTCCAGCACGAAGGTCTGGCCGATCTGCTTCGACACCTGGTCGAGCACAATGCGCGCCACGATGTCGTTGGCGTTGCCGGCGGAGAACGGGCTGATCGCCTGGATATTGCGCGTCGGCCAGCTCTGCGCGCTCGCGGCCGCGGCTCCGGCGAGCAACAGCGCGCCCGCCATGGCGGCGCGGGTGGTGCGGAAAGACAGCATGTGGAAACTCCCTGGAAGTTGGCCGGCTGCATTCGTTCCTGCCGGCGGGACGGGTTATAGCCGCATTGCCGGCGCGGACGAAAGTCCGCAGCGCCGTCCGCAAGGACACGACAGCGCAACCGGCCCTTTCCACGGCGGTTGGCAGGTGAAAGTCCGGCACGTAAGGTTGCCTACCGCTTAACCGCTCGCGCAAACGCACAAGCAACAGGCAAAGCAAGCATGGCGCGCAACATCGTGGTGATCGGAAGCGGCCCTGCGGCGGTGTTCGCCGCGATGGAGGCGAAGCGGCGCGATGCCGCGGTCGCCGTCACCCTCGTCACCGACGAAGCCTGCGAGCCCTACGAGAAGCCGCCGTTGTCCAAGGCCGTGCTGCTCGGCAAGTCGCAACCGGAAGACGCCCCCATCGCCGGCCCGGGCGGGCTTGCCAGGCACGGCGTCGAGGTGCGTCACAACGCGCGCTGCACCACGATTGATCGCGCCGCGCGCGAGATCGTCACCGCGCAAGGACGCCTCTCCTACGACGCGCTGGTGATCGCGACCGGCTCGACGATGCGCGAACTGCCCGCGCTGCCGATGAGCATGAGCCGCGTGCATTACCTTCGCACCGATGCGCACGCCCGCGCGCTCAAGGCCGAGCTTGCCGCCGCAAAGCGCGTGGTGGTGATCGGCGCGGGCCTGATCGGCCTCGAAGTCGCTGCGTCTGCGCGCGAGCTTGGCTGCGACGTCGCCGTGATCGAGTTCGCGCCGCGCATCATGGCGCGCGCCTGCGATCCAGAGACCGGCGAGCTGATCGCGAAGGAGCACGCGCAGCGCGGCGTGGACATCAGGCTCGGCACCGCGGTCGCGCGCGCCGCGGCGCAGGCGAACGGCATCGTCATCGAGACGAACAAGGGCGAGACGCTCGACGCCGGCCTTGTGGTGGTTGGCACCGGCGTGAAGCCTGACGACGCGCTGGCGGGCGCCGCCGGGCTAAAGGTCGACGACGGAATTATCGTCGACGCGCAATGCCGCACCTCCGACCCCGCGATCTTCGCCGCCGGGGACTGCACGCGATTTCCCGGCCCCGCCGGCCTCGTGCGGCTGGAGAACTGGCGGCACGCCCAGGACCACGGCGCGCTGGCGGGCCGCAACGCCGCGGGCGCGAGCGACTCCTACAACACGGTGCCTTCGTACTGGACCGAGCAGTACGACCTCTACGTCCAGGGCGTCGGCTGGCCGGAGCCCGCGCCCGACTCCCTCGTGCGCCGTCCGCTTGCGGGCAAGGGCACGCTGCTGATGGAAATGAAAGGCGGCGTCATCGTCCACGCCATCGGCATCAACGCGCAGCGCGACCTCGCCGCCGTGCGCCGGCTGATCGAGCGCAAGGTGCCGGTGGACGCCGGAGCGCTCGCCGACCCGGCGCAGCCGTTCAATGCGATGCTGAAGGCGAAAACGTGAGCAATAGGACGACGCCTCACCACACGGTCATGGCCGGGCTTGACCCGGCCATCCCGATCAGGTGAGCACTGTGCACCTTTAATCGAGATGCGCGGGTCAAGCCCGCGCATGACAGCCGAGAGGCTCGATGCCCGACAAAATCACCATCCCCCTGCTCCAGCAGATGAAGCGCGACGGCGGGAAAATCGCCGGCGTCGTCGCCTGGGACACGCCGATGGCGAAGATCGCCGACCGCGCCGGCGTCGATCTGGTTTCCGTGGGCGACTCGGTCGGCGTCAATCTCTGGGGCCACGACGATCCGCTGCAGGTGACGATGGACGAGATGCTGATCGTCTGCAAAGCGGTGCGACGCGGCGTCACCCGCGCGCTGGTGAGCTGCGACCTGCCCTACGGCCCGGTGCAGCAGAGCGTGGACGCGGCACTCGCCGCGTCGCGCCGGCTGATGCGCGAAGGCGGCGCCGACATGATCAAGGTCGACGCCGCGGCCGACTATCCCGACGCGGTGCGCGCGCTGGTCGAAGCCGGCGTTCCGGTGTTCGCGCAGTTCGGACTGACGCCGCAGACCGCGGCGAAGTTCGGCATTCCCTATTCGGCGCAGAACTCTCCGCAAGCGCAGGCTGCGCCCGAGGCCGCGGCGAAACTCGTCGAGGAGGCAAAGCTGCTCGAAGCCTGCGGCGCCTGCATGCTCGATTTCACCAACTCCGGTCCCGTCGCGGGCGCGGCGGTGACGCAGGCGGTGTCGATCCCGGTGCTCGGCGGCTTCGGCGGCGGGCCGTGGTTGGACGGCCGCGTGCGGCTTGCGCACACGGCAATCGGTTACCACGACAAGTGGCTCGATTCGAAAACGGATACATATGTAAACACCGCCAAGGCCGCGCTCGGCGCATTCCAGGCGCTGATTGCGGACGTGCGCGCCGGAAAACAGATCAAGGGCTGACCGCTGCGGAACCGCGGCCTGCGGCGCTGCACAACAACGTGCCACGCATTCGCCTTATGGCGGGCTAACCTGAAGCGGCGGCGCGATTCGCCGCGCAGTTCGGGAATGCCATATTCATGCGCGCATTGCGGTTCGCCGTTTGCGTTATCCTGCTGATCTTCGCCTTCATTCCCCGTCCTGCCGCGGCATGGACGGTCACCGGCCACAGCGTCGTCGTCGAGATCGCGGTGCGCTACCTGTCGGCGCAAGCCGTAGAGCGGCTCAAGACCTTGCTCGACCGCGAGCCCGACGAGTTCGCCGACCTCTCGACCTGGGCCGACGACATCATCCGCGAGCGGCCCGAGACCTACTGGTGGCACACCGTTTCGATCCCGCACGCCAGCAACGGCTATGTGCGCGAGCGCGACTGTCCGAAAGACGACTGCGTCGTGGAGCGCATCGAGCGGTTCATGGAGGTGCTGCGCGACCGCCGCGGCGGTCCGACGCAACAGGCCGAGGCGGTCAAGTTCCTGCTGCATTTCATCGGCGACCTGCACGTGCCGGTCCACGCCTACGCACCCGGTCCGCCGCACGACCCGTGGCGAAGCTGGTGGGACTGGGAAGGCCCGTGGGTCGACATCGGCGGGGCGGTTCACACCCTGCACGTCTGGTGGGACTGGCATTTCGTGCTGCGGCTCGGCCCAAACCGGCGCTCGATCCTCGAAAGCCTGCTGGCGCGGATTTCGGAGGACGACGTCGCCGCGTGGCAGCGCGGCACGCCGGCCGACTGGGCGAACGAGTCGTTCCACAGCGCGCGCGACTTCAAGTTCAGGCACGCCATCCCCGACGCGACCGCGCACGGGATCGGCACACGGGCGAACCCGATCGTGCTCGACGACGCGGTCGCCGACGAGGGCGCGGCCATCGCGTCCGAGCGGCTCAGGATGGCGGGCGTGCGGCTGGCGTGGGTGTTGAACCGGGTGTTGGAATGAGGGCGCGGGTGAATCGCGCACATTCCCGTAGCCCGGATTGAGCGCAGCGAAATCCGGGGGCGGTCTCGCCCGCTGAACGGCCTCCCCGTATTCCGCTTCGCTCTTGACAATCGAATCGGTAAAAGCGGTCTCATGACCGCGAACAAGTACGAGCCGCTGCGCGACTACCTGCTCAAGGAGAAGCGCGTCGATTTCATCCTCACGTTCGAGGAGATCGAGGACATCCTCGGCTTCGCGCTGCCCCGGAGCGCGCAGCGCGCCGAGTGGTGGGACGACGACACGCCCGAGCATCCGCGCCTACAGCGGCAGGCGATCCGCGACGGCGGATTCGATTCGCGCCGCACGCCCGACGGCATGAAGGTGCGGTTCCGCAAGACCTCGGTGTTCGGATTCTGAGCGCGCATGTCCACAACGCGTCTCACCGTCATGGTCTTCCCCGGCACGCAGACGCTGCCGCTGTTCGCGGCGCAGGCGAACGGTTATTTCGCAAAGCGCGGGCTCGATGTGCAACTCGTTCCCGCGCCGAACTCGGAAGAGCAGCGGCGCGGGCTCGCCGAAGGCCGCTTCGAAATCGTGCACGGTGCCGCCGACCAGTGCGTCGCACTCGCAGCGGCGGGTACAGACGCCGCGATCGTCGCGGGCGGCGACAACGGCTTCAACCGGCTGTTCGTGCAGCCGGACATCGCACGGATCGAGGATTTGCGCGGCCGCACGCTGGTCGCGGACGTCGCCAACACCGGATGGTCGTTCGTGCTTTACGACATTCTGCGCCGGCACGGACTCCGGCGCGGCGACTACAGAATTCACGAGGCCGGCGCGCCGGTGCGCCGCTTCGAGGCGATGCGCGACAGCAAGGACATGGCTGCCGCGATCCTCAATCCGCCCTATGCGATCCATGCGCGGCGCGCGGGGTTGAAGGACATGGGCGCGGTCGCCGATACGGTCGGCGCGTATCTCGGCACCGTGCCTTACGTCTTGCGATCCTGGGCGCGCGAGAAGCCGGATGTGCTGGTGTCCTATCTCGCGGCGACGATCGCGGGCCTGCGATGGGCGCTCGATCCGTCGAACGCAAGCGAAGCCACCGCGCTCTATGCCGAGCGGCTGAACCTGCCGCCGGACATCGCGCGCGAAATGTATTCGGTCGCGAGCGACTCCAAGCACGGCCTCGCCCGCGACGCCGCCTTCGACCGTGAAGGCTTCGACACCGTGCTGCGGCTGCGCGCCACGGCCGAAGGCCGGGAACCGATGGCAGCGGAGCCGCTGGCCGATCTCACGCATCGCCGGCGCGCGCTCGCCCTGCTTGAGCAATAAAGGAGACATCCCATGCCCGTGGTCGAGCACGCCAAGGTCCCGCGCGAGCCGTTTCCGGGCGGTGCGACCTACCAGACACTGGTCGGCGACGCCGCAGGCTCGACGCCCGTGCGGCTCGGACTGCAGACCTCGCCGCCCGGCTACAAGACGCCGCTGCATTCGCATCCCTACTGGGAAATCCTCACCGTGGTCGACGGCGAGGGCGAAGGCTGGATCGACGGCAGCGACGACATGATCCCGATGAGGGCCGGTGTGACGCTGGTGATTCCGACGGGCGTCCTGCACTACTTCCGCGCCACCGGCACGCAGCCGCTGCGGACCTATGGCATCCACGTCTCGCCGCACCGCATCGTCAACGTCCATGGCGAATGAGCGGACCCATAGCGTTTTCGAGCGAAACGGACACCGGTTCGCGTGGAGAAAACGCGCCAAGACAAAAAGTCAGCAGCAGTCGCAGACGAAGTCGACGGACACCGCGAGCGCGGGTTTGTACCAGGCCGGCGGCAGGTCGTCCTCGGTCACGTCCGCAACCGGCTTGAACACCTTGAAATGGTGCCGCCGCTCGCCGTCCCAGAACGCAATCACGGTCTCGATCGGCGGGCAGCCCGGCACGGCGCAGTTGACCTCGGCCACGAGAATCGCGCTCTCACCCAGCGCGAATCGCTCGCGCACCCATTCGCGCACGCGATGCAGCGCTGCCGGATTGCCGGGGCTTTTCCTGGTGAAGGCGAGCGTCATGCGCTTTAGAATGCCGGCCGAGAGTTGGCGGCCATTATCGGAGAAGTGAAGTGGCAGAGAAAGTGCTGGCGGCCGTGCGCGTCGCGCCGAGCAAGACCGAAATCCGCGAATATCCGATGCCGGACGTTCCGGCGGACGGCGCGCTGATGAAGATGGAGGTCGGCGGCATCTGCGGCACCGACGTCAAGCTCTACAAGCACCCGCCAAACAACAAACCCACCATCATGGGCCACGAGAACATCGGCTTCATCGCCAAGGCCGGCCGCGAGTTCACCAGCCGCAAGGGCTTCAAGGAAGGCGACCTCGTCTTCGTCGAGCATTACGTGAGCTGCGGCAAGTGCGAGTGGTGCCACTCGGGGCAGTACCGGCACTGCGACAACACCAACTGGCGCACCAATCCCGACGCGATCCGCTACGGCTACACCTCCGACGAGCGGCCGCCCCACCTGTGGGGCGGTTTCGCGCAGTACATGTACCTGCCGTGGAACGCGGTGATCCATCATGTGCCGAAGGGCGTGTCGCCGGAGCTGGCCGGGCTCGTCACGCCGATGGCGAACGGCGTGGAGTGGTCGTTGTTCGACGGCAACGTCGGCTACAACTCGACGGTCCTCATTCAAGGTCCCGGCCAGCAGGGCCTGTCGCAGACCGTGATCTGCAAGCAGGCCGGCGCCGCGCTGATCATCGTCACCGGCACGGCGAAGGACAAGGCGCGCATGGAGGTCGCGAAAAAACTCGGCGCGGATTATGTGATCGACGTCAGCAAGGAGGACCCGCTCGCGCGCATCATGGAGATCACCGGCGGCAAGGGCGTCGACGTCTCGCTCGACTGCACCGCCGGCGCCGGCACGATCCCGATCCTGCTCGGCATCGAGGCGCTGAAGCGCAAGGCCGGCATCATCGTCGCGCAGGGCGAGCTGAAGGAGTTTCCGAACTTCCCGCTGGAGAAGTTCACGGTGAAATTCATCACCATGAAGAGCGCGCGCGGCCACAGCTATCGCGCGTGCGAGCTGGCACTGGAGCAGCTGGCGTCGAAGCGGTTTCCGCTGGAACTGGTGACGACGCACCGCTTCGGGCTCAACGACGTGGACAAGGCGATCAAGGCGGTCGGCGGCGAAGGCGTACCGGACGTGATTCACGCTTCGCTGATGCCGTGGATGTGATGAGCTGCGCTCTCGGTTGTCATGGCCGGGCTTGACCCGGCCATCCCGATGCAAAGGGCAAAGCGTTCAGTGAATCGAGATCGCCGGGTCAAGCCCGGCGATGACGGGTGGAGAAACCGGTGCCAAATCGCAAGCCGACCATCGTCCTTCCCGTCGGCGATCCGGCCGGAATCGGGCCGGAGATCGCGCTGAAGGCCGCGCTCGATCCGAAGGTGTGCGCGGCCTGCGATCCGGTGCTGGTGAGCGACGCGGGCGTGATCGAACGTCACGCCAAGGCCTGCGGGCTGAACGTGACGCTGAACGTAATCGACAGCACCGCGAAGGCCGACCGCTCGGGCGCGCGCATCAACGTACTTTCCTGCCCGCAGCCGGAAACGACTGCTCTCGGCTTCGGCATCGTCAGCCCGGTGAGCGGGCGTGCGTCGATTGCGTTCTGCGCCGCCGCGATCAAGGCCGCGCAAAGCGGCGAGGCCGACGCCGTGGTGGCCGCGCCGCAGCACGAGACCTCGATCGCGCGGGCCGGGATCGCGTTCGACGGCCATCCCTCGTTCGTGGCGCGGCAGACCGGAACCAACGAGGCCGGCGTCTACATGATGCTGTGCTTCGGCGACACCAAGATCGCGCACGTCACGCTGCACCGGAGCGTGCGCGACGCGCTTGCCGAAGTGACGCGCGAGAACGTCGCGCGCACCATCCGCGCCACCGATCACGCCCTGAAGCGCCTCGGCGTCGCGTCGCCGCGCATTGCGGTGAGCGGCGTCAATCCGCACGCCGGCGAAGGCGGGCTGTTCGGCCGCGAGGAAATCGAGATCGTGAAGCCCGCGATGGACGACGCCGCGCACGAGGGCCTTCAGGTCGAAGGCCCGTTCGGCGCCGACACGATGTTTCACATGCCGGGCTTCGACGCCTTCGTGGTCATGCTGCACGACCAGGGCCACATCGCCGCCAAGCTCTTGGCGCGCAACGCGGCGGCGGCGCTGACCATCGGCGTGCCGATTTTGTTTTCGTCGGTCGCGCACGGCACCGGCCACGACATCGCGGGCAAGGGCGTCGCCGATCCATCGGCAATGATCGAGGCGGTGTTGCGGATGGCGGGGGCGAAGCGGCTCGGCTGATTACCGGCCTCGTGTCCCGGGCGAGTGAAGCGAGACCCGGGACCCAGCTTTCTTTCCAACCGGGGTCCCGGATCAGCGGTGCACCGCCGCGCGCTGCACCGCGTCCGGGACACAAGCTCAGCGCTGCCCGCCGCCGTTCTTCATCGTCTCATCGAAGCCCGGCGCATTTGCCACCTGATCGAACCAGTCGAAGCCCATCTCCTTGACGATGCGGTTCGACATCACGATCAGCCGGCAGTCCTCGCGGTCGCCGGCGATGTGCTGATGGTTGGTGAACGGCGGGATGTAGATGTAGTCGCCGCGCTTCCAGGAGAACGCCTTCGGCTCCGCGGCCCATTCCCACTGGAACGCTTCGAGACAGTCCCACTTCAGGTCCCAGTGCAGGTCGTAGCCGGAGCCTTCGACCACGAAGATCAGCTCTTCCCACATGTGCCGGTGAACGCCCGACTTCTCGCCGGGCTTGAGGAACTGCATGTAGGCCTCGACGCACATCTCGCGCGTGTTCAGCTTCTCGTGGACGAGATGCTTGATCAGGCCGTCGGCGCACTGCTCCCACGGCATGTCCTCGGCAAGCACGACGTTGGTGCGGCTTTCATACTGTTTGCGGAACTCGGCAGAGGCCTTCGCCTCGTCGGCACGGAAGGTCGCGGTCTTGCTGCCGGAGAGCGCAGGGCCTTTGTCGGTGAACACGGTTGCCATGGCGCGCTCCTCAGATATCGCTCGGCGGCTTGTAGTTCTCCGCCCCCTTGGGCGGGATCTTCGAAGGCCATTCGACGATCTTCTGGAACAGCAGGTGCATGAACAGGAACAGCGGCTTGGCCTTGAACACCAGGAGGATCGCTTCCTCGTCCTTCGAATCGTTGAAGTGCTGGTGCACGCAGGCGTTCTCGACCAGCATCACGTCGCCGGCCTTCCAGGGAATGTGCCGGCCGTCGTGCACGTCGTGGCCATGGCCCTTCAGCACGTAGAACACCGCGCTGTTGAGGTGGCCGTGCTTCTGGCCGGACGCGCCGGGCGCGTAAGCCTCGATATGGCTCTCGATCGACTGCGTGATGTTGACCGCCTGGGGCGAGATCACGCTCTTGCCGTAGTGGCCGGGGCCGCCCTTCCAGGGCACGTCCTTGGACGAGAACACCCGCGGCTGGTCGACGAGCTGCTTGTAGAGGTGGCTATAGGTGCCCTCCAGCGCACGAACGAAGGTGCGGTTCTTGGCCCAGCGGTCCCAGTGCTGGTTTTCTTTTTCCGCCTTCTGGTCGTCGGGTTGATTGTGGCCGACTCCTGGGTTTTCCAGAATGCCTGTCATTGGGCCTGCTCCCTGGGACGAATCCCGGCTTGAGCTAGAACGCGCTCGCACCATATCGCGCGTCCTTGTCAAATCAATCGGCCCGTGAGGATAATGGCCTCAGCCGCCGCAGAGCGGCATCGTTCCCGAGGGAGGAACAAAGTGCGCCAAGCCTTGTTCGGCCTGCTGGCCATTGCGGCGATGACCGCCATGGCCGGCGACGTGCGCGCGCAATCCGCCGCCGCGTTCTACAAAGGCAAGACCGTCGACCTTTATATCGGCTACAGCGCGGGCGGCGCCTACGACATCTACGCCCGCATGATTTCGCGGTTTATCGGCAAGCACATTCCCGGCAACCCGACCGTGGTGCCGAAGAACATGGCCGGCGCCGGCAGCCTCGTGCTGGCGAACTGGATGTACAACATCGCGCCGAAGGACGGCAGCGCAATCGGCATCATCGGGCGCGGAACCGGATTCGATCCGCTGCTGGGAAACCAGAAGGCGAAATTCGACGCCACGAAGTTCACCTGGCTCGGCAGCGCCAACAACGAGGTCAGCGTCTGCGTCGCCTGGCACACCTCCGGCATCACCAAGTTCGAGGAGCTGCTCACCAGGGAACTGGTGGTCGGCGGCACGGGGGCTGCGGCCGACACCGACCAGTTCCCGAAAATCGTCAATGGCGTGCTCGGCACCAAGTTCAAGGTCGTCACCGGCTATCCCGGCGGCAACGAGGTCGGGCTCGCGATGGAGCGCGGCGAAGTTCACGGCCGCTGCGGCTGGTCGTGGTCGAGCGTCAAGACGACGCACAAGAAATGGTACGATGAGAAGAGGTTCCACATCCTCGTTCAGCTCGCGCTCAACAAGCATCCCGACCTGCCCCATCTGCCGCTGATTATCGATCTCGCGAAGTCCGACGAACAGAAAAGAATTCTTGAGCTGATCTTCGCGCGTCAGGTCATGGGCCGGCCGTTCCTGGCGCCGCCCGGCTTGCCAAAGGAGCGTGCCGACGTTCTGCGCAAGGCGTTCATGGACACGATGCGCGACAAGGAGTTCCTGGCCGCGGCCGAAAAGGCGCAGATGGAAGTCACGCCGGTGCCGGGCGAAGAGGTGGACCGCCTGGTGAAAACCCTCCACGCCACGCCGCCGGACGTCACGAAGAAGGCGATTTCAATCCTGGCGCGATGACGGAACGCCTGCGGGGTATCGATCGGCAATGGACGCGAAGAACACGAACTACACCGGCTGGCAATCCGACGTCATCGTCGACTGTATCAAGCGCTACGGATTTCCCTACATCACGCTCAATCCGGGCGCGAGCTTCCGCGGCCTGCACGACTCGCTCGTGAAC
Source organism: Alphaproteobacteria bacterium (assembly GCA_016869215.1). Classification (GTDB taxonomy): domain Bacteria; phylum Pseudomonadota; class Alphaproteobacteria; order Rhizobiales; family Xanthobacteraceae; genus Z2-YC6860. The sequence goes on from VGEP01000008.1 coordinate 143,243, forward strand.
TACGGCGGCAACGAGCCGCCGATGATGCTGTGCAATCACGAGGAGATCGCCGTGCAGATCGCGCACGGCTACGCCAAGGCGACCGGCCGGCCCATGGCGGTGATCCTGCACGATCTCGTCGGCCTGCTGCACGCCTGCATGGCGATCTACTACGCATACCTGGACCGCGTACCGATCTTCATCATGGGCGCCACCGGCCCGATGGACGAGAGCAAGCGCCGCCCGCACATCGACTGGACCCACTCCGCGCTGGTGCAGGGCAACGCGGTGCGCGACTACACCAAGTGGGACTACCAGCCGACCTCCATCGAGGGCGTGCCGGAAAGCTTCGCCCGCGCCTATTCGGTGATGATGACCGAGCCGAAGGGCCCGATCTACATGTGCTACGACGCAGGCCTGCAGGAGTCGCCGAAAACCGGAGACGTGCCGCTGCCGACGCTTGAAGCGGTCGCCACGCCTTCGCCGATGGCGCCCGATCCGCGCGCGCTCGAAGCCATCGCCGACAAGCTCCTTGCCGCCGAGCGCCCGCTGCTGCTGCCGGAGTACGCCGGCCGCCGCGCCGGAGGCTTCGAGAGCATCGTCGAGCTTGCGGAGCTGACCGGATCGGCGGTGTGGGACGTCAACAACGCGCTCAACTTTCCGAACAAGCACCCGCTGTGCCTCAGCCTCGACAAGGAGTCGCTCAAGACCACCGACCTGATCGTCGGCCTCGACGTCAAGGACTGGGAAAAGCAGCTCACCGAATTGAACAACGCCAAGCGCATCCGCGAGCCGCTGCCGCCGCCGGACTGCGACTATGTCGAAATCGGCTTTGCCGAACTCGGCATCAGCAAGTGGGCGATGGATTATTGCCGGATGCAGCCGTGCTCGGTGCGCGCGCTTGGCGACACGGCGATCGGCATCCCCGAACTCACGCGCCTGTGCCGCACGCGCATCGAGGACGACGCGAAGCTCCAGAAGAAAATCGCCGGCCGCAAGATCGAGATCGGCAAGCGGCATGATCAGGTCTGGACTCAGTGGCAGGAGGAAGCGCGCAACAACTGGGACGCCTCGCCGATCACCTTCGCCCGGCTCGCGCTCGAAGTCTGGGACGTCATCAAGGACGAGGACTGGGTGCTGACCGCGAACGACCTCAAGCGCCAGGTCCGCAAGCTCTGGGACTTCGACAGGCCATACCGGCATCCCGGCACCGAGCTTGGCACCTCGACGCAGATCGGCCTATCGCTCGGCGTGGCGCTGGCCCACCGCGACAAGAACCGCGTCGTGGTCGACATCCAGCCCGACGGCGACCTGATGTTCGACGCCGGCGCACTCTGGATCGCCGCCAAATATCAAATCCCGATGCTGGTGGTGATGCACAACAACCGCGCGTACTACAACGACTGGGAGCACCAGATCCGCATGGCGCGGCTGCGCGGCACCGACGAGAGCAAGGCGCACATCGGTATGGACCTGTTCGGCCCGGAGCCCGATTTCGGCGCGCTCGCCCGCTCCATGGGCTGCTACGGCGAGGGCCCGATCGACAATCCGAAGGACGTCGGGCCTGCGCTGCGGCGCGCGCTCGCGGAGGTGAAGAAGGGCCGTCTGGCGCTGGTCGACACCATCACGCAGCACCGATAGCCGTCCCGTCCTGCGCGCATTTGGCGTACCGCATTGCGGTGCAGCGGGGGTGACGCCGCGCCACCGCCCGCGATAGTCTGCCCACAAACCAATCCCAGGGAGGACAACGATGTTGCCCATGCGCGCGGGACTGGGAGTCCTGACAGCTGTCATCGGACTGACTTTCGCCGTTCCGGCGTCGGCGCAGGAATATCCCAACAAGCCGATCAAGTTCATCGTGCCGACCGCGCCCGCCGGCATCGGCGACATGCTGCCGCGCATCTTCCAGGGCAAGCTCGGCGAGGCGGGCAGTCCGGCGACCATCGTGGTCGAGAACCGCCCGGGCGCCGCGGGTGTCATCGGCACCAACGAAGTCGCGCGCGCGCCGGCCGACGGCTACACAATCCTCGCCGGCAATCACGCCGTGTTGTCGATGTTGCCGCATCTGCAGAAGATCCCCTACGACCCGTTCAAGAGCTTCGAGCCGATCGCCCTGGTTGTGACGGTGCCGAACATTCTCGTCGTGCACCCGTCGGTGCCGGCGAAGAACGTCAAGGAGCTGATCGCCTACGCCAAGGCGAATCCGAACAAACTGACCTACGCGTCGCAGGGCGTCGGCGCGTCCGGACACATCGCGGCCGAATTGTTCAAGCTGCACGCCGGCATCAACATCACCCACGTGCCCTACAAGGGTGCGGCGCCGGCCGCACAGGACCTCGCCGCGGGCCACGTCCACATGATGTTCGACGTGGTGTCGCTGGCGCTCGGACCGATCCAGGCCGGCCGCGTGCGTCCGCTCGGCGTCGCGACCAAGCAGCGCGTGTCGGTGCTGCCGGACGTGCCGACCATGACCGAACAGGGCGCGCCCGTGGAAGTCGGCGCGTGGTTCGGATTCCTTGCGCCGGCGGGAACGCCGGCCGCCGCCAAGGCCTGGCTGGCGCGCGAGGCGACGAAGGTATTCAAGCAGCCCGATGCCAGCGGCCGCTTCCTCAAGCAGGGCGCCGCCGTGCCGCTGCTGACCGGCGACGACTTCGCCAAATTTATCCGGTCCGAATCCGACCGCTACGGCGACGTGATCCGCCGCGCCGGAATCAAGATCGAGTAAATCCCGAATTCCAACGGAGACCGAAATGCAAATATCCCTGCGTTGCACCGCCGCCCTGACGGCCGTCCTGGCCTGCGGCATCGCCGTGGCTTCGGCCCTGGCGCAAGGTCAGGACTATCCCAACAAGCCGGTGCGCGTCATCGTCCCGATTGCGCCCGGCGGCATCGCCGATATCGTCAGCCGCCTGTTCGCGCAGAAGGTCGGCGAAGGCGGCAAGCACACCATCATCGTCGAGAACCGCACCGGCGGTGCGGGCGTGCCCGGCACCGATGCTGTCGCGAAGGCGCCGGCCGACGGCTACACGTTCCTGACCGGCCACCACGGCGTGCTGTCGATCCTGCCGCATCTGCAGAAGCTGCCCTACGATCCGGTCAAGGACTTCGTGCCGGTGGTCAACATGATCATGGTGCCGAACATCCTGACCATCCACCCGTCGATCCCGGCCAAGAACCTGAAAGAGCTGGTCGCTTACGCCAAGGCCAACCCCGGCAAGCTGACCTACGCTTCGCAAGGCGTCGGGACCACCGGTCATATCGGCGGCGAACTCTTAAAGCTCGCAACCGGCATCGACATCGCGCATGTGCCCTATCGCGGCGCCGCGCCCGCCGCGCAGGATCTGATTGCCGGCCACGTCAGCATGATGTTCGACGTCGTGCCGCTGGCGCTGGCAGCCATTCGCGACAACCGCGTGCGCGCACTCGGCGTCGCCACCAAGGAGCGCGTGGCCGTGCTGCCGGACGTTCCGACCATGATCGAGCAGGGCTCGAACGTCGAGCTGTCCGCCTGGTTCGGATTGATTGCGCCCGCCGGTACGCCGAAGGCCGCAATCGCCTGGATCAACCAGGAAGCCAACAAGGCCCTGTCCACGCCCGACGTGCGCGAGCGCTTCGGCAAGACCGGCGGCGTGCTTGTGCTCGGCAGCCCGGAGTCGTTCGGCGCCCACATCGCCTCCGAAACGCGGAAGTACGGCGACGTGATCAAGAAGGCCAACATCAAGATCAACTGACCGGGAGGGCCCGTGCGGACGATTACGCGGCGAACGGCGATTACGGCGGGCACGGCGGCGGCGTTCGCCGCCATCGCTGCGCCCGCCAAAAGTCAGGCCTATCCCGACAAGCCGATCCGGGTTCTGGTGCCCGCCCAGGCCGGCGGCATCGGCGACATCCTGCCGCGCATTCTCGGCCAGAAGCTCGCGGAGTCCGGCACCGCGACCGTCGTCGTCGAAAACCGCGTCGGCGGCGGCGGGACCATCGCCGGCGCCGATGTCGCGCGCGCCACGCCCGACGGCTATCTGCTGCTGCTGGGCAACCAGGGCCTGCTAGCGATCCGGCCGCAGCTCGCAAAGGTGGCGTTCGATCCGCTGAAGGACTTCGCACCGGTGATCCTGATGGTCACGGTTCCGAATATCCTGCTGGTGCATCCATCGGTACCGGCGAAGAATCTGAAGGAACTGATCGCGCTGGCCAAGGCCGATCCCGGCAAGCTGACCTATGCTTCGCAGGGCATCGGCGCGTCGGGCCATATCGCCGGCGAACTGTTCAAGCTTTCGGCGGGCATCGACATCACACACGTGCCATATCGCGGGGCGGCGCCTGCCGCCAAGGATCTCGCAGCCGGGCACGTCCACATGATGTTCGACGTGGTGTCGCTGGCGCTCGGGCCGATCCGCTCCGGCGCGGTGCGGCCGATCGGCGTCGCTGCGAAGGAGCGCGTGTCCGTGCTGCCGGACGTGCCGACGCTCGGCGAGCAGGGATTTCCGGACGAGATAGGCGCCTGGTTCGGCCTGCTGGCGCCGGCGGGCACACCGCCCGCCATCGTGTCCTGGCTCAACCGCGAGTCCAACCGCGTGTTTGCCATGCCGGATGCGCGACGGTCGTTCATCGACCAGGGCGCATCGATGCCGCTCGGCACGCCGGAGGCATTCCGCGGTTTCATTGCTTCGCAGTTCGCCCGCTTCGGCGATGTGATCCAGCGCGCCGGGATCAAGCTGTAGTCAGACCGCGCGTCCGCCGGACCGCTTCAACACCAGCGGGATCGTTCCTGTCACCAGGCACAGCACTGCGGAAAGCAGGGCGATGGCGACCATCGGACCCGGCGTGCCGTCGGCATAGAGGCCGTAGAGCTGCGCAAAAACCGCCGCGCACAGGTGCTGCATGAATACGCCGATGCCCGCGGCAGTCCCGGCGTAGCGCGGAATCTCCGCCATCGCGGCGGCCTGCCCGTAGGGCATGGCGATGCCTTGCGCCAGGGTGAGGAAGAAGCCGGGAATGAAGAAAGCCAGCGGCACGACGATCCCCGACAACAGGACGAATGCCTGGCCGGACACCGCGGCGAGCGCCAGCACCGAGCCCGCGAACACCATGGTCTCGGTCGAAAGCCTCATGGCGACCCGCGTCGAAATGAGACTGCCCGTGGCGAAGCCAAGTGGAAACAGCGCGAAGTACAGGCCGAACTCGGTCGCGGGCCTTTGCAGCAATTCGGTCATCAGCGAGGCCGCCGCCGTCGCCATCACCATGAAGGCGCCGGTCGTGAACCCGCTCTGAAGCACGAAGGCATTGAAGCGCAGACGGCCGAACAACGCGGCGTAGCTTTGCGCAACGCTTTCGGTGCTCGGCGTGCGGCTGGCAGCGGGATGGGTCTCGTAAAGCTGAATATAGGCGACGAGCGCAATCGCCCCGCCAGCCAGCACGGCAAATACGAACGTGCTGCGCCAGCCCAGCGTGTCGATCAGCACCCCCGCGATGGTCGGCGACAGCATCGGCCCGAGCGTGCCGAACATGGTGAGATAGGCGATGGCCTTCACCAGCTGGTCCGCGCGATAAGCGTCGCGCGCAATCGCCCGCACCAGCGGCAGGCCGCAGCCGGCGCCAAGCGCCTGAATGAGCCGGCCCAGCACCAGGAGTTCGGGCGTCTGCGCAACCGCGGACAGCGCGCTGCCGACCAGGAACAGCGCGAGGCCGCTCAGCAGCACAGGCCGCCGGCCGTAGCGGTCGGACAGCGAGCCGTACACCAGCGTCGCGAACGCCATGCCGAACAGCGACACGCTGAAGGCCAGTTGCGCACCGGCATGGCTCAGTTCGAATGCGGTCTTGACCTCGGGAATGACCGGAAAGAACAGATGCACGGCGAGCGGCGTGACAAGCGCGACCGACGCCAGCGACAGCGCAAACACGCGGCCTGGGTTGCGTTTCGGCGCTTCGGCGGTCACGTCAGTCCCGGGAACAGCCGCAGCGCGTTCCCCCGGTCGATGGCCTCGCGCTGCGCCGGCGGGATCGCGGCCAGCGCTTCGTAAGTCTTCACCGCTTCCGCGGTGACGTTGACGTTGGCGAACGGCCAGTCGGTCCCGAACACGATCCGGCCGGGATCCGCGACCTGTTCGAGACAGCCCCAGGTCTGCGCGCCGGGCGACAGCGCATTGTCGAACCAGAATCGACCCAGCAAGGCGAACACCTCGTCCTGCGTCATCTGCTTGAGCCGCTTGTCGATCATCGGCGACACCGACAGCCGCCATGAGAAATACGGCACCAGGCCGCCGGCGTGCGGCAGGATGAACTGCACCCGCGGATAGCGTTCAAGCGCGCCGCCGAAGATCAGATTCACCACCGCGCGCGTGGTGTCGAACAGGTACTCCATCATGAACGCCGGCCACGGCAGGTCGATCAGCCTGTTGGTGGGATGTGCGCCGGGATGCACGAACACCACGCCGTCGCGGGCGTTCAGCGCCTCCATGACCGGATCGAAGCGCGGATCGCCCAGGAACTTGCCGTCGTAGCTCGCGAACAGGCTCACACCCTGGAACTTCAGCGTATCGAGCGCATGGCCGATCTCCTCGACCGCGTCATCGACGTTCCACATCGACACGGTGCCGAAGGCGCCGAAGCGCTTCGGCCAGCGCACATTGAGCTCGGCGGCGTAGTCGTTGCAGCGCCGCGCCAGCGCCTTCGCCTTGTCCGGCGCGCAGAACTGCACGCCCGGCTGCGCCAGCGAGGTGAGCGCGGTGGCGATGCCGAACCGGTCCATCACTTCCAGCGCCAGCTCCGGCGACCAGTCCGGATAGCGCCCGATCGCCGGTCCCGAACCCGCCGAATAGACCTCGTCGGCGTAGAACTTCGGGATCAGATGGAAATGAACGTCGACCCGGCGCGAATTCGCCATGATCAAGTCCCGCCCTTGCTGCTCGCGAGCATGTCGCCGCAGCCGGCGCGGCGCGCCCAGTATTCCCACGCGCGCTGCATTTCAGGCGAGCCGGCGCGGAAGTTGGTGCGGGTGCGGATTTCGTTTTCGGAAAGAGCCTTGAACTCGCCCATGCGCATGGCGGCCAGAAGAATGCGCGCATTGCGCGGCAGGTACACGGAAAGGCGGACGAGCTTCAGCAGGCTGTCGGCTGCGGCCGAAAAACCGTGCCCGCGCATCAGCACCACGCTGTCGGGGCCGAGCGCACGCGCCATGTCCCGGCCCTGCGCCATGTTGACCACCAGCAGGTTGGTGGCATCGCCGAATCGATCGGCGATGTCCCACACCGGCACGTTGTTGCCCATGTCGCTCGCCACATGCGCCACGCAGCACAGCCGCGTCCTGGAGATGCTGAACGGCAGGATGTCCTCGGCGTGGGAATGCACCACCGCGTTGACGTCGGGCCGCGCCTCATAGATCGCGCCGTGGATGAAGCGCTCCAGATAAGGCGGCCGCGCATCGCCGACCGGCGCGCCGTCGAGCTGGAACTCCAGAATGTCGTCCTTCGTCACAAGCTCCGGACTGAGCGAGCGCGACAGCAGGTAGCGGTCGGGACGCTGGGGATGGCGGATGCTGACGTGGCCATAGGCGTCCACCACGTCCTCGTGAGCCAGGATGCGGTTTGCGATCACGAGATCGACGATCGAACGCTGCAGCTCGTCCATGCCAAGGCCTCCCTCCCCGAACGTTCCGGCTGTCGCCGAAATCGCGGAGCACGTTAGCGGAAGGCTTGGATGGAGTCTGCCCTGGGCGTTGCGCCGCAGAGCTGTCATTCGCCGCGCGCGGGCGAAGCGCTCAGCGCGTCGCGCCGTCCGCGTCCTGCCTGATGGCCTGGCGGTAGAAATTCAGCGCGCGGTTATAGAACGATTCCGACCGGTTGTTGCTGGCCAGCGCCGGAGCGGTGCCGTTCTTGATGGTCTGGTTGACCTCCTGGATCACGCGGTCGTCGTCGCGGCGATTCTCGTAGGCGCTGCCCCGGTTGCTCGCGGCAACGGCGAAGTTCGGCGCGATCCGGATCGCGACGTCGGTCTCCGGAACCGCAAGGTCGTATTCGCGGCGGTCGTAGTTGGTGATCCCGCGCTCGCGGAACGCACCGGCGGAATTCGGGTTGATCTTGGCCGCCTGGTTGAGGTCGGCGCCGGCGCGGTCGAACTCGCGCTTGTCGTAGTGCGCGATGCCGCGGTTGTAGTAGGCCAGCGCATAGTTCGGGTCGAGCTTGATCGCCTGCTGATAGTCGGCGATGGCGCGGTCGACGTCGCCCTTGTTGCGCCAGGCGAAGCCGCGGTTGTTGTAGACCAGCGGATCGTTCGGATTGAGCTTGATCGACTGGTTGAAGTCGGCGATGGCGCGGTCGTAGTCGCGCTTGTCGTCGTACGCCAGCCCGCGGCTGTTGAACGCGGCGGCGAATGCCGGGTTCAGCTTGATCGCCTCGTTGTAGTCGGCGATGGCGCGGTCGTGGTCCTTCTTCATGTAGTGCGCGTTGCCGCGATTGTAGAACGCCGCGGCGTAGCGGGGATCGATCTTGATCGACCGGTCGAAGTCGGCGATGGCGCGGTCGAGATCGCCCTTGTTGCGCCAGGCAAAGCCCCGGTTGTGGAACGAGCGCGCATCGTTCGGCTCAAGCTGGAGCGCCTGGTCGAAGTCGGCAATGGCGCGGTCGTGGTCGCCCTTCAGCCCGTGCGCCACGCCCCGGCCGGCGACCGCCACGACCATCTTCGGGTCGAGCTTGAGCGCCTGATTGAAGTCGGCGATGGCGCGGTCGGCGTCGCCCTTGCTGCGGTAGGCGAGCGCGCGGTGGTTGTAGGCCTGCGCGTTCTTGGGATCGAGCTGGATCGCGCGGCCGAAATCGGCGATGGCGCGATCGGTGTCGCCCTTGTCGCGCGCCGCCAGCGCGCGGCTGTAGAAGGCCTGATCGTAGTTCGGGTTGATCTTCACCGCCTGGTCGAAATCGGCGATGGCGCGGTCGAAGTCGCGCTTCTCGTAATGCGCGTTGCCGCGATAGAAGTACGCCACCGCGTGGCCCGGCTCGAGCTTGATCGCCTGGTCGTAGTCGGCAAGCGCCATGGCGAGATCGCCCTTCATGCGATGCGCAAAGCCGCGGTTGCTGAAGGCCAGCGCGTCGTTCGGGTTGAGCTTGATCGCCTGATCGAAGTCGGCGATGGCGCGCACCGCGTCGCCCTTGGCGCCGTGCGCTGCGCCGCGGTCGTAATAGGCAACGGCTTGCGCCGGATTGAGCTTGATTGCCTGATCGAGGTCGGCAATGGCCTGATCGTAACCGCCCTTGGCGAGGTGAGCGTTGCCCCGCGCATACAGCGCCGCCGCATAGGTGGAGTGCAGCTTGATCGCCTGATCGAAGTCGGCAATGGCGCGGTCGAGGTCGCCGCGGTTGCGCAGCGTCAGGCCGCGGTTGTAGTACGCCAGCGGGTTCTGCGGGCTGAGCTTGATCGCCTGGCCGAAATCGGCGAGCGCGCGCTCCGCGTCGCCGCGCGCGCCGTAGATCAGGCCGCGGTCGTTGTAGGCCAGCGCGTAGTTCGGATTGAGTTTGATCGCCTGGTTCTGGTCGGCGATGGCGCGCTCGAGATCGCGCTTGTTCGCATAGGCGTTGCCGCGGTTGTGGAACACGACCGGATCGTTGGGGTTGAGCTTGACCGCCTGATCGTAGTCGGCGATGGCGCGGTCGAAGTCGCGCCGGTCGTAGTGGGCGTTGCCGCGGTTGTAGTAGGCGAACGAGTAGCTCGGGTTGAGCTTGATCGCCTGGCTGTAGTCGGCGAGCGCACGCTCCGCATCGCCCTTGACGCCGTAGGCGACGCCCCGGTTCGTGAACGCCGGCGCGTATTTCGCATCGAGCGAGATGGCCCGGTCGAAGTCCTTGAGCGCCTTGTCGATCTCGCCCATCGCGCCGTAGGCCAGCCCGCGGTCGTTGAACGCCAGCGCGCTGTTGGCGTCGAGCTTGATCGCCTGGTCGAGGTCGGCCAGCGCTTTCGCGTAGTCGAGCTTGCGCGCATGCGCGTTGCCGCGGTTGTGGTAGGCGAGCGCGATCTTGGCGTCGAGCTTGATCGCCTGATCGAAGTCGGCGATGGCGCGGTCGAAGTCGTTGCGACCGTACTGCGCAATGCCGCGATTGTAATAGGCAAACGCGTCCTTCGGATCGAGGCCGATGGCACGGTCGAAGTCGGCGACGGCGCGCTCGAACTCCTGGCGATCGTAGTAGGTCAGGCCGCGGTCGTAGTAGGCCAGCGCGTTCTTCGGATCGAGCTTGATCGACTGGTCGAAGTCCGCCAGAGCGCGGTTGAGGTCGCGCTTGCCGTAATAGGCGTTGCCCCGGTTGTAGAACGCGACGCTGTAGGCCGGGTGGATCTTGATCGACAGGCTGTAGTCGGCGATGGCGCGGTCGTACTCGCCCTTGGCGCCGAACGAGAGCCCGCGGTCGTTGAACGCGAGCGCGTAGCTCGGGTTGAGCTCGATCGGCTGCGCCGTCTCCTGGCCGCCGCGGTCGTAGCCACGCAGCCGGTCGGCAGGCTTGCCGCGCGCGCCCGTGGCCGCCGTGAATGCGACGTTGAGCTTGATGAGCTGCTCGTAGTCGGCGATGGCGCGGCCGAAATCGCGCTTGTCGTAGTGCGCCACGCCGCGGTCGTGCAACGCGAGTGCGAACGACGGATTGATCTTGATCGCCTGATCGTAGCTCTGGATCGCGCGATCGTACTCCAGCCGCTCGTGATGCACCGTGCCGCGGTTGTAGTAGGCAGCCGCGTAGTCGGCCCTCAGCTTGATGGCCTGATCGAAGTCGGCGACTGCGAGATCGTGCGCGCCCTTGTTGCGATGCGCGACGCCGCGGTTGTTGAACGCGACCGCGTTGGTCGCCTCCAGGCGGACGACCTGGTCGAAGTCCTTGATCGCGCGCTCGCTGTCGCCCTTGGCGCCGAACGCGATGGCGCGGTCGTTGTAGGCCTGCGCGCTGTTCGGATTGAATTTGAGCGTGTTGCTCAGGTCGGCGATGGCGCGGTCGTAGTCGCGCCGGTCGAAGTGCGCCAGGCCGCGATGGTGATAGGCGGCCGCAAAGTTCGGCGTCAGGCGGATCGCTTGGTCGAAGTCCGGGATCGAACGCTCGGTCTCGCCGCGCGCGCGATACGATGCGCCGCGGTTGGCGTAGGCCAGCGCGAAGTTCGGGCCGAGCTTGAGCGCCTGGTCGAAGTCCCGGATGGCGCGGTCGTGATCGCCCAGCGCTGCGAGCGACATGCCGCGCTCGTTGTGCGCCCAGGCGCTGCCCGGCGACAGCTTGATCGCCTGATCGAAGTCCTTGACCGCGCGCTCGTGCTCGTTCTTCTCGGCGAGCGCGCTGCCGCGGGCGTGATAGACAGGCCCGTCGTTCGGGTTGAGCTTGATCGCCTGATCGAAGTCCGCGATCGCCTTGTCGACCGCGCCCTTCTCGCGATGCGCCTGGCCACGGATGCTATAGGCCGCCGCGAAGCTCGAATTGGCCGCGATCGCCTGGTCGAGGTCGGCGATGGCGCGGTCGATGTCGCCCTTGCCGCGGTAGGCGAGCGCGCGGTTGTGATAGGCCACGTCGTAGCGCGGGTTGACCTTGATCGCCTGGTCGAAATCCTCGATGGCGCGGTCGACCTCGCCCCGGCCGCGATAAACCTGGCCGCGGTTGTTGTAGGCGATATCGTATTTCGGATTGAGCCGGATCGCGTGGCTGAAATCCGCAATCGCGCGGTCGGCGCGGCCGGTCGACGCATGCACCAGACCGCGGTCGTTGTAGGCGCCGGCAAAACGGCCGTCGAGCCGGATTGCGTTGTCGAGATCGGCAAGCGCGCGCGTGTAGTCGCGGCGGTTGCTGTGAGCGAGACCGCGGCTGGCATAGGCGGCGGCAAACTTGGAATCGAGCTTGATCGCCTGATCGAAATCCTGGAGCGCGCGGCCGGCGTCGCCCCGGTCGCGATGCGCGAGGCCGCGGTCGTGCCAGGCGGCCGCGCTGTTCGGATTGAGCTTCAACGCCTGATCGAAGTCGGCGATGGCGCGCGCGTAATCGCGATTCTCGTAGTACGCCGTGCCGCGATTGGTGTAGGCCGCCGCGAACTTCGGATCGAGCTAGAGCGCCTGGCCGAAGTCGGCAATGGCGCCGTCGCGGTCGCCGCGATTCCACAGCGCGAAGCCGCGGTTGTTGTAGGCCGCGGCGTTGTTGGCGTCGAGCTTGATTGCGTGCGCGAAATCGCTGGCCGCGCGCTCGAAGTCGCGCCGGTCGCGATAGGCGAGACCGCGGTTGTAGTAGGCCGCGCCGAAATTCGGATTCGACTTGATGGCGTTGTCGAAGTCGGCGATGGCGCGGTCGAGATCGCGCTTGCTCACAAAGGTTTCGCCGCGGTTGTTGTAGGCGGCGGCAAACTTGGAATCGAGGCGGATCGCCTGGTCGAAGTCCTGGATCGCGCGATCGGTCTCGCCCTTGGCGTTGTAGGCCTGGCCGCGGACGTTGAACGCCAGCGGATAGTTGGGCCGGCCGTTGATCGCCTGATTGAGATCCTGGATGGCGCGGTCGTAGTCGCGGCGCTCGAAATGCGCCAGGCCGCGGTTGTAGTACGCCGGCGCGTAGCCGGGATTGATCCGGATCGCCTGCTCGTAGTCGGCCAGCGCCCTGTCGAATTCGCGGCGGTCCCAATAGGCAAGACCGCGGTTGTAGAAGGCGAGCGCATTGCGCGCGTCCATGCGGATCGACTGCGAGAAGTCCGCGATGGCGCGCTCCTGGTCGCCCTTGTCGCGGAACGCCAGGCCGCGGTTGTAGTAGGGCAGCGGATTCTTCGGATCGAGCTTGATCGCCTGATTGAAATCGGCGAGCGCACGATCCATCTCGCCCTTGGCGCGATAGGTCAGGCCGCGGTTGTAGTAGGCGAGCGAGTCCTTCGGATCGAGCTCGATGGCCTTGCTGAGATCGGCGACGGCGCGCTCGTACTCCCGCCGGTCGTAGAACACCACGCCGCGGTCGTAATAGGCGAGCGCGTAGTTCGGGTTGATCTTCAGCGCCTGGGTGTAGTCCTGGACGGCACGGTCGTGCTCGCGCTTGTCGTACTGCGCGTTGCCGCGGTTGTAGTACGCCGGCGCGAATTCCGGGTTGAGCTGGATCGCCTGGTCGTAGCTGGCGATGGCGGTGTCGGTCTCGCCCTTGTTGCGAAACGCAAGCCCGCGATTGTTGAAGGCCAGCGCGTCCTTGGGGTCGAGCATGATGACGTGATCGAAGTCCTCGATCGCGCGGTCGGTCTCGCCCTTGGCGACGTAAGCCAGGCCGCGGTCGTTGAAGGCCGCGGTGAATTTCGGATTGATCCTGACCGCCTGGTCGAAATCCTTGATCGCCCGGTCGTGATCGCGGATGTCGCGATAGGCAAGGCCGCGGTTGTGATAGGCGAAGGCGTCGTTCGGATTGATCTTGATGACCAGGTCGAAGTCCGGAACCGCGCGGTCGGGCTCGCCCTTGGCGCGGTAGGCCATGGCGCGGTTGTAGATCGCGAGCGTGTAGCGCGGGTTAAGCCTGATCGCCTGGCTCAGATCCTGAATCGCACGCTCGTAGTCGCGCTTCTCATACAGCGCGTGGCTGCGGCTGTGATAGAGCGTGGCGTTGCGCGGATCGATCTTGATCGCGTGATCGAAGTCGGCAATCGCCTGATCGAGATTGCCGGCGGCGCGATGCGCCAGCGCGCGGCTGTAATGCGCTCCATCGACCCTCGGGTCGAGATTGATCGCCTCGTCGAGATCCTTGATCGCGTTGTCGACCTCACCCTTGTCGCGAAGCGCTTCGCCGCGCCTGGCGTGCGCGATCGCGAGCACGTTCGGCCGGTCCTTGCCGGCTTCGATGACCGCGGTGCAGGCGGCGATGGTCGCGGCCTGCTGCGTGTCCTTGCTCAGGCACGCGGTCTTCTCGGGCGTATTCCTGGCCGGCGGCTCCGGCCGCGGCTGCGGCTGACGCGCCTGCACCGGCTCACGCTGCGGCGCCGGGCGAACCTGATTTTGCGGGACTGCATTGCCGCGCTGCGCGGGCCA
>VGEP01000009.1 GCA_016869215.1 Alphaproteobacteria bacterium
CTTTGCCGGTGCGGCGGCCGGTGCGCGCTTGGCGGCCGGCGCCGCCGCAGGCTTCGCGGGCTCCGCCGGCTCGGGCTTCGCATCCTTCGCGGCGGTGCGGCTTCTCTTGACCTCGACGACCACCTGCTTGGTGCGGCCGTGGCTGAAGCTCTGGCGCACGACGCCCGTTTCGGTGCGCGGCTTGAGCGACAGCGTCGGCTTCGACACGCTCAGGGTCTTGCCGTCAGGGGTCTTGGTTTCAGCCATTCAGTTCTCGATTCCTGTCAATTTCGGGCGCGTGCACCGGCGCTCGCGCCCGAAAAACCGGTCCGAAAGCGCTCAAGACGCCGCAAACGCGTCAAAAAGGTATCGCTCGCAGTCCCGGCGGTCAGGGCTGCATGTACCACATTTGACCGGCCCAATGCCAAATCCAATTGGCCGGAGGTGAGCGTCCGCACCACCGCGATCCGCTCTGCGTCCGGGCGGTTCCGCAACGCGGCGGCAAGCTTCGCAACGCCGTCGGCGCCGGCGTCGCTTGCGTGCAGCAGAGCGGTGACATTGTCGTGGGCCAGCGCCGCCTCGACCTTGGAAAAGCCGGTCAAGGCCTGGCCGGACTTTCCGACGATCGCCAGGGCGTCCAGCACGGACCGGACCAGCAGCTCCTCGGTCCGGGCCGGCAGGTCCGCCGGCACGTCGACGTCGCGCTTGAAGCCGCGGGCGAACACCTTGCGCGCCACTGCCTGGGCGATGGTGGTCCGGTCGGCGCCGACCCACAGGCCGCGGCCCGGCAATTTTCGCTTGAGGTCGGGCACCACGCCGCCGGGTCCGGCGACGAAACGGATCAGTTCGTCGGCCGGCCGCACCGTCCGCGTGACCGCGCAGGTCCGCTCCTGGCCGGGACCGCGTTGCCGCGGTCCGGCGTCGAGCTCGTCGATCTGCGTTTCGGCCAGCATCGGTGCGCCTTGATCCTCAAGCCGGGGCCGCCGCGGACTCGGTCTCCGCTGCTTCGCCCTCCGCGGGCGGCGGCGGCGCGAGATCGGCCTCGGTGACCCAGCCGGCCTTCAAGCGGGCCTGCATGATCAGCGCCTCTGCCTCCTCGCGCGACAGGTCGAAGCCGTCGAGCATGCCCGGCTCGCGCTTGGTTTCGCCGTCCTTGCGCTCGGTCCAGCCGACGAGGTCGTCGGTGGCGCAGCCGGCGAGGTCCTCGACCGACTTCACGCCGTTTTCGCCGAGCTTGACCATCATCGCGGTGGTGACGCCGGGCACGTCCCTGAGCGCGTCCTCGACGCCCAGCTCCTTGCGCTTGGCGTCGAGCTCGGCCTCTTCCTTGGCGAGATAGTCGCGCGCACGCGCCTGCAGCTCGCGCGCGGTGTCCTCGTCGAAGCCCTCGATGCCGGCGATTTCCTTTTCGTCGATCAGCGCCAGTTCCTCGACCGAGGCGAAGCCTTCGGATGCGAGCAATTGCCCGACCACCTCGTCGACGTCGAGCGCTTCCATGAACATCTTGGTGCGATTCTGGAACTCGGCCTGGCGGCGCTCCGACTCCTCCTGCTCGGTGAGGATGTCGATGTCCCAGCCGGTGAGCTGCGAGGCGAGCCGCACGTTCTGGCCGCGGCGGCCGATGGCGAGCGAGAGCTGCGCGTCCGGCACCACCACCTCGATGCGCTCGCGATCCTCGTCGAGCACCACCTTGGCGACTTCGGCGGGAGCGAGCGCGTTGACCACGAAGGTCGCGATGTCGTGCGACCAGGGAATGATGTCGATCTTCTCGCCCTGCAGCTCGTTCACCACCGCCTGCACGCGCGAGCCGCGCATGCCGACGCAGGCGCCGACCGGATCGACCGAGGAATCGCGCGAGATCACCGCGATCTTGGCGCGCGAGCCCGGATCGCGGGCCACCGCCTTCACCTCGACGATGCTGTCGTAGATTTCCGGCACCTCCTGCGCGAACAGCTTGGCCATGAACTGCGGATGCGTCCGCGACAGGAAAATCTGCGGGCCGCGCGGCTCGCGCCGCACATCGTAGATGTAGGCGCGCACGCGGTCGTCGTTGCGCAGCGTCTCGCGCGGCAGCATCCCGTCGCGGCGGATGATGGCTTCGCCGCGGCCGAGATCGACCACCACGTTGCCGTATTCGACGCGCTTGACGATGCCGTTGACGATGTCGCCGATGCGGTCCTTGTATTCCTGGAACTGCCGGTCGCGCTCGGCTTCGCGGACCTTCTGCACGATCACCTGCTTGGCCGACTGCGCGGCGATGCGGCCGTATTCCAGCGGCGGCAGCGTGTCGGCGAGCGTGTCGCCGACCTGGGCCGCGGGATTGCGCTTGCGCGCCTCGTCCAGGCTGATCTGGTTCGACGGGTTCTCGACGGCGTCCACCACCAGCATGTGGCGGGCGAGCCGCAGTTCGCCGGTCTTGGAATTGATCTCGGCGTGCACGTCGGTCTCCGCGCCGTAGCGCGAGCGCGCCGCCTTGGCGATGGCATCCTCCATCGCGGTGATCACGATTGTGCGTTCGATCGACTTTTCGCGGGCGACCGCGTCGGCGATCTGCAACAGCTCGAGCCGGTTGGCGCTGACGGCCATTGCTCAGTCTCCTTCATGATGGGCGCGATGCCGGCCCCGGCCGGAGGCGCGCTGGAAAGGTTGATGCCTGTGGGACGAACCGTTCGGGCGCCGCTCGTGCGGGCGCCGTTCGGCATGGAAATCCTGTGGGTTGTCGGCGGCTTGCGCTTCGCGCAGCTCGCGCTCGGCCTCCTTGCCGCGCCTGAGCGCCTCGGCGATCAGCGCGTCGGTGAGCACGAGCTTGGCCTCCGCCATCTCCTCGATCGGCAGCAGCACGTCGGCGGGCTCGCCGGCCGGCGCGTCGTCGCGGTAGATGCGCGCGCACCGGTCCTCGGCGCCGAGCAGCATGCCGCGGAACCGTTTGCGGCCGTCGACCGCGACGGCCATCTCGATCTTCACCAGGTTGTTTGCGTAGCGCTCGAAGTCGGAGCGGCGCACCAGCGGCCGGTCGAGGCCCGGCGAGGAAACTTCCAGACGGTAGGCGCGGTCGATCGGATCGGCGACATCGAGCACCGGCGACAGCGTCCGCGACACCGCCTCGCAGTCCTCGATCGTCATGGTGCCGTCCGGACGCTCCGCCATGACCTGCACGGTGCAGCCGTCGGATCCCGACACGCGCACCCGCACCAGCCGGTAGCCCAGGCCTTCCAGCACCGGCTCGACGACCGCGGCCACGCGCGCCGCCAGGCCGGGCTCGGCGATCAAGCGCGGCTCGCTGCCTGCGGTGGTCTCGGTGCGATCGTTCATTCGTTCGATTCGACGCTCAAATCCCCGGTTTTTCCATTTCCTGCCCCGGTGGCGCCGCACGGGCGCTCGGGTAACAAAAAAGAGCGGGTCCCGGGGGGCCCACTCTCAAAAGCCGATCAGACTAATGAGGATCCATACAGACGGTCTGTAAGGATGCGCGGAATATAGCGATTTTCGTTTGCCGCGCAAGGGCGGGTAGTGTCGCGGTTCGGAAGTTCGCCCGAGTTCTCAGCTTGCTCCGTAGCGAACTTCCGAACCGAAGCGACACTGGCAACGCTATGATTTTAGGGTCCCTTTTGGACCCGAAGTTCGCATACGCGCCTGCTGAGCAGCGGTGCGAACTTTGGGTCCGGGACACTCGCAGCGCAAATGGCTAACGGTTCGTTCACGTTCGCCCTCTACCCTCCGCTGGCCAGGGTCCGCAGGCCATCGGACCGGCAGGTGTTGTACGGATGTCTGCGTCTGCGTCCCTGATCCCCGAGCTTGAAGACGTCATTCAGCATGGCACGCAGGAAAAGCGTGCCCTGACCGTTCAGCGCATCGCCAACCTGTTCATCGACGGCGCCACGCATTTCAACGAAGACCACATCGGACTGTTCGACGACGTCCTGTGCCGCCTGGTCACGGAGATCGAGGCCAAGGCGCGCGCCGAGATGGCGAATTCGCTGGCGCCGGTTTCCAACGCGCCGGCCGGACTGATGCGCCATCTGGCGCGCGACGACGATATTGCGGTCGCCGGACCGGTGCTCAAGGTGTCCGCGCGGCTCGATGAAACCGATCTTGTCGAAGTGGCCAAGACCAAGGGCCAGGCGCATCTCGCCGCCATCGCCGGCCGCACCGGCATCGGCGAGGCGGTGACCGACGTGCTGGTGCGCCGGGGCGATCCCGAGGTCGTGCGCAACGTCGCTTACAATGTCTCGGCGCGGTTGTCCGAAGGCGGCTTCTCGGCGCTGGTGCGCCGCGCCGAAGGTGACGACGATCTCGCCGAAAGAGTCGGCCAGCGCGCCGATATTCCGCCGCACCTGTTCCGCGACCTGCTGGTGCGCGCCACCACCGTGGTGCAGCAGCGGCTGCTGGCGCAAGCCAGGCCCGAAACGCAGATGGAAATCCAGCGTGTGCTGGATAAGATCGCCCGCGAGTTCGGCAAGTCGACGCCGGCGCGAGACTATGCGGTGGCGCTGCGCGCGGTCCGCGATCTGCAAAAGGCCGGCAAGCTCGGCGAGAACGAACTCGCCGAATACGCCAAGGACAGGAAATACGAGGACATGGTGGCCGCGCTGTCGGTGCTGTGCGGCGTGCCGATCGAAACGACGGACCGGCTGATGGCCGGCGACCGGCCCGACCCGATCCTGATCCTGTGCAAGTCCGCCGGCTTCGGCTGGGCGACCGCGCGCTCGATCATCATGGCGCGGCCGAGCGCCAAGGGGACCTCGAACCAGTCGCTCGACGCAGCCTTCTTCAATTTCGAGAAGCTGTCGCCGTCCACTGCGCAGCGCGTCGTGCGGTTCTGGCAGGTGCGCACGCCCGACGACCTCCCGGTGTGAACGCTTTCCCGGAGCATGGTCCCGAAAAGTGGGAACCGGTTTTCGGGAAAGACCATGCTCAAATGAAAGCTAAAGCGGGATGACGATCCGAGGAAAGTCATCGCGATTTAGCGTCTCCGAAAAACCAGGTAGCAGGGCACGCGACCCTCGCGCTTGGCCTTGGCCTCGTAGCGGGTGCCCGAAAATCCGGGCCACGGCTGGCGCCAGTCGTCGGCGCATTCGGCGGTCCAGACGAACGCCGGCGAGCGCAGCAATCGGGTGAGCGTCCACGCCGCGTAGTCGGGAATATCGGTGGCGAAGCGGAACTCGCCGCCGGGACGCAGGATGCGGGCGATCTCCGAAACGCTTGCGTCCTGCACGAAGCGCCGCTTCCAGTGCCGGCGCTTCGGCCACGGGTCCGGATAGAGCAGGTCGACGCGCGCAAGCGACGCGTCGGGGAGCCACGCGAGCAGTTCGCTGGCGTCGCCGAAATGCAGCCGCACGTTCGCAAGCCCGCGCTCCTCGGCGAGCGCCAGCATCTTCGCCATGCCGTTGACGAAGGCGTCGCTGCCGACGAAGCCGGTGGACGGCGCACGCCCGGCCTCCGACGCGAGATGCTCGCCGCCGCCGAAGCCGATTTCGAGGCGCACGTCGTCCGCGCCTGCGAACAGGCTTCGCAGGTCGGCGGGCGCGGACTTTGTCAGATCGAGCGCGAGCTTCGGCAGCAGGGTCTCGAGCAGCGCCGTCTGCCGCGGCCGCAGCGCGTGGCCCTTGCGGCGGCCGAAGAAGGCGCGGGTTTGGTTCGGCGGGTTCACTGGCAGACCGTTGTGTCCGTGCGGCTCAAGAATGTCCGGCACCATGACACAGCCAGGCCGTGCGAAACGAGATGGCCGGGACATCGCCCGGCCATCAAGCAGCATGAAACGGGATCCCCGCTTTCGCGGGGATGACCGGTCAAGAGCCGGTCACTTGAACGCGCTCTTGAGCTGGCTCACGAGATCGGTCTTCTCCCAGGAGAAGCCGCCGTCCTTGTCCGGCGCGCGGCCGAAGTGGCCGTAGGCCGCGGTGCGGCGATAGATAGGCCGGTTGAGCTTCAGCGTGCGGCGGATGTTGGTCGGGCGCAGCGGGAAGATTTCCGGCAGCACATTCTCGAGCTTGCGCTCGTCAACCTTGCTGGTGCCGTGGGTCTCGACCAGCACCGACATCGGGTCGGCGACGCCGATGGCGTAGGCGACCTGGATCGTGCAGCGCTCGGCGAGGCCAGCGGCCACCACGTTCTTGGCCAGATAGCGCGCGGCATAGGCAGCCGAGCGGTCGACCTTGGTCGGGTCCTTGCCGGAGAACGCGCCGCCGCCGTGCGGCGCATAGCCGCCGTAGGTGTCGACGATGATCTTGCGCCCGGTCAGGCCGCAGTCGCCGTCGGGACCGCCGACCACAAAGTTGCCGGTCGGGTTGACCAGGAAGTCGGACGAACTCTTCGGCATCCAGCCCTTGGGCAGCGCCGAGGTCACGGCGTCCTCGATCAGGTCCTTGACCATGCCCGGCGTGTAGGTCTTGCCGTTGCGGCTCTTGGCATTGTGCTGCGTCGACACGACGACCTTGGTGCAGCCGACCGGCTTGCCGTTCACGTACTTCACCGTGACCTGGCTCTTGGCGTCGGGCTGCAGGTCGAAGATGCGGCCGGAGCGGCGCTTCTCGGACAGCACCTTCAGGATCTTGTGCGCGAAGTAGATCGGCGCCGGCATGTACGAGCCCTTCTCGTACACTTCGCTCTCGGTGCAGGCGTAGCCGAACATCATGCCCTGGTCGCCGGCGCCTTCTTCTTCCTTGCCCTTCTTCTTCTTGGCGTTGACGCCCATCGCGATGTCGGGCGACTGGCCGTGCAGCAGCACCTCGACGTCGGCGCCGTGGAACGAGAATCCGTTCTGGTCGTAGCCGATGTCCTTGACCACGCCGCGCGCGATCTCGGTGATGCGCTCGCGGTCGACCACCGACACGCCGCTGATGGTGCGGAACAGCTGTCCGCGGCCCTCGCCGGCGACCACGATCTTGTTGGTCGTGGTCAGGGTTTCGCAGCCCAGCCGGGTGTTGATCTGGCTGTCGTCGGCGATGCCGAGCTTGATGTCCTCCTCGATGAATGCGTCGAGGATGGCGTCCGAAATCTGGTCGGAAACCTTGTCCGGGTGACCCTCGGACACGGACTCACTGGTGAATAGGAAGTTGGCGCGAGACACCGTTGCACACTCCTGAAAGGGCGGGCGGGGAGCGCCGCGCCGGGCACGAATGCGTGCTTTCTATTCAGGGTCCGCAATCGCGGTCAAGATGTGGGCAGCCGTGGGCGAACGCACAGGTCGTGTCGCACCGCCGCAGGCGGCGCTCAACGCTCGCTGTCCGCCACGATCTGTTCGACCAAATCGACGATCCTGCGCCGCAATTTGGCGTCCTTGATGCGCATGAACGCCTTGGTCAGCGCGAGCCCGTCGGAGGTCGCGAGGAAGTCGGACACGTAGGCCGGCGACGGCGCTTCCGCGAAGCCGTCGGTCTGCTGGCCCGGCACGTTCGGCGCGCCCTCGAAGAAGAACGACACCGGAACCTGCAGGATGTGCGCGATCTGCTGCAGCCGCGACGCACCGATCCGGTTCGCACCTTTCTCGTACTTCTGGACTTGCTGAAAGGTGAGACCGAGCGCGTCGCCGAGTTTTTCCTGACTCATGCTCAGCATCATCCGGCGCATCCTGACCCGCGCTCCAACGTGCTTGTCCGTCGGGTTGGGCGCCTTCTTGGCCATCATTGTACTAAGATCCCCATTCTGTGTTTGACGCGAGGTGATTGTTTGACGCTTAGTAATTGGCGCGCGCAAATCAACTGCGCGCACAACCCGTGAATTGCACGCGCTGAGCGCCGCGTCAAAGATTTCCGGCAATTAAGGCGTGCAAAGGACGAAGCGCGCCATGCGCGAAAAAACGAGTTTCGGATATCGAAAGGTACCTAACGAGTTCATCGTTGTGCCACGCGCGTGGAATACCAATGCAATTCCCGCGCGGTAGGGTTTCGTCAATTGGGCGCGCATTCGTTGCGAAATGACTCATAAACGCCGATGCGCGATCAGCGGCGGCGCCGGAACAAGACGATCGTTCCACCGATTAAAATAAGGCCGAGCACATAGTCGCCTGCGCGCGCGTAAACGGTGGCGTTTACGCTTCGCGGCAACGGCGCGTCGAGCACGCCTTCGGTCGCGAGCGGTAGCGACCTGACGGTGCGGCCGAGCGGATCGATCACCGCGGAGATTCCGGTGTTGGCGGCGCGCACCAGCGGCAGGCCCTGCTCGATCGCGCGCACGCGCGCCTGCTGCAGATGCTGATGCGGTCCGGTGCTCACGCCGAACCATCCGTCGTTGGTCAGATTGATCAGCCATCCGGGCCGCTCGCCGCGCGGCACGGCTTCGCCGGGAAAGACGATCTCGTAGCAGATCAGCGGCAACATGCGCGGCGCGCGCGGCACGTTCATCGCGCGCCGCCGCTCGCCCGGAATGAATCCGCCCGGCACCTTGGTGAGCTGCGTCAGCCCGAGGGATTCCAGAAACGCCGCGAACGGCAGGTATTCGCCGAACGGCACCAGATGGACCTTGTCGTAGACCGACAGAATCGAACCGTCGTGATCGATGACGTAGATCGAGTTGTAGGCGCGCGTCAGCTTCTGGCCCGGCGCAAGCTCGGGCGCGCGCACCGCGCCGGTGATCAGCACGGTGCCCGGCGGCAAGAGCGATGCGATCTGCGCCAGCGCGTCGGGCTCGCGCGTCAGGAGGAACGGAAACGCCGACTCCGGCCAGATCAGATGTGTGACGTCGCGAACGCCTGTGGTCTGCGGGCCCGTCGAACGGTCCGACAGTTCGAGATAGTGATCCATCACGCGCTGCTTGGCGGTGTAGTTGAATCTCTCGTCCTGCTGGATGTTGGGCTGCATGATGCGCAGCCGCACGCCGTCGGCGAACGCGGTCGGGGCGCGCGCCAGGCGGAGCGCGCCGAACCCCGCCATCAGGGCGATCAGAACGACGCTGACGGCGAGCGGCAGCCACGGCCTGCGCGTGTCGGCGCGATCGTCGGCGAACGTGGCCGGGCTCGCAAACACGGCGATTGCGAGGAACGTCAATCCCCAGATGCCGACCACCGAGGCGCCTTGCGCCAGCACCGGCGGGCCCGTCAACGCGTAGCCGAACGTGTTCCAAGGAAAGCCCGTGAACAGCGCGCCGCGCAGCCATTCGGCGGCGGTCAGCGCGACCGCGAGCGCGATCAGCCGCCGCGGCCCGCGCACCCAGAGCAGGCGCGCCAGTCCGAGCCCGAGCGCGGTGTAGCAGGCCATGAAGGCGGGCAATGCAACCACCGCGAACGGCAAGAGCCAGCCGAAGTTCTTGGCGTCGACCAGGAATGCGTTGCCGATCCAGTAGAACCCCGCGACGAAATAGCCAAAGCCGAACCACCAGCCGGCGATCATTGCGCTCGGCACGCCGCCGAGGCGGCCGCCGGCCGCGCCGTCGGTGAGCCACACCAGCACCGGAAACGTCAGGAACAGGATCGGCCAGGCGTCGAACGGCGCCAGCGCAAGAACCGAGACCGCGCCCGCCATGCTTGCGATCAGCGCGCGCCGCCAGCCCCACGACAGCACGATCCTGTCGGCGAGCCGAATGACGGCGTTGCCGGGGGCGCGGGTTTCGGCGGCGGTCACGGGCGGCGTGCGGCGTTGGCGTCGGTTGCGGACGCCGGAGACTTTGCGGACTCGGACTTTGTCGAATCGGACTTGGCGGCATCGCCCGGCGCCGGCTCCGCCGCGGCGGGCGCAATCGCCGGACTTGCGGCGTCCGGCGTGGAGTAGCGCCGGCGGCCCTCGCGGTCGCGCTCGATCGCGCGGCCCTTGTTGCGGTGGATGCGCACGCGCTTGATGCGGCGCGGGTCGGCGTCCAGCACTTCGATCTCGAAGCCTTTCGGACCGGGCACCAGTTCGCCGCGCAGCGGCAGCCGGCCGACCTGTGACATCATATAGCCGCCGACGGTGTCGACCTCGCGCGCGGCGTCGCCAGCGTCGAATTCGGCGCCGATCAGTCTGGTGGCGTCTTCAAGGCTCGCGCGCGCATCCGCGACATAGGAACCGTCGGGCTGGCGCACGATTGACGGCTTTTCGTCCACGTCGTGCTCGTCGGCGATCTCGCCGACGATCTGCTCGACGATGTCCTCCATCGAAACCAGGCCGTCGGTGCCGCCGTATTCGTCGACCACCAGCGCAAGATGAATTCGCGTGGCCTGCATCTTGGCGAGCAGGTCGATCGCCGGCATCGACGGCGGAACGAACAGGATCGGCCGCGTGATGTTGGTCGCCGACAGCTGCATGGCGAGATTGATCGCGCCGAGATCGAGCCCGGCGGGGCGCGGCTTCTTGCGCTTGAGATTCTTCTCCGGGCTGAGCGAGGCCTGCGCGGCCATGAACGCGATCAGGTCGCGGATGTGCACCATGCCGGCCGGATCGTCGAGCGTGTCGTTGTAGACCGGGAGCCGCGAATGGCCGGCCTTCTCGAACACGCGCACCAGTTCGCCGATCGCAATGTCCTGCTGTACGGCGACGATATCGCCGCGCGGCACCATGACGTCGTCGATCCGGCGGCCGCGCAGCGCCAGGATGTTGCGGATCATGGTCCGCTCTTCCGGCGAGACGCCGCCTTCGCCCGGGCCTGCCGCCTGGAGCACGACCTCGATGTCGGCGCGGGTCGGTCCGTCGCGCCATGCGAACAGCGCGCGCATCAGCCGCGCGAAGAAGCCATCGCCTTCGGGCTGCATCGGCCGTGCGATCGGAACCGGAAGGTTGCGCGACTCGCCGGACGAGGTCGCGGCCTCCGCGGGGCGGGTTTGGGAATTCGACTCAGGCATGGCTCGATTCAGGCCCCGGCGTCGCGCGCGGCGTAGGGATCGGGAACGCCGATCCCGGCGAGGATCGTCCGCTCCAGCCGCTCCATGCGTTTGGCGTCCCGGTCGGTTTCGTGGTCATGGCCGAGAAGATGCAGGAATCCGTGCACGGCGAGATGGGTGAGGTGGTTCTTGAACGGTTTGCCTTCGGCCGCGGCTTCGCGTGCGGTGGTTTCGTAGGCGATGACGATGTCGCCGATATATGGGGTGCCGCGGCCGCCGTTGCACGGCGTCCCGGCCGGGAACGACAGCACGTTGGTCGGCGCATTCTGGCCGCGCCAATCGCGATTGAGCGCTCGGATGGCCGAATCATTGCACAGCACGATAGCAAGCTCGGCGCGCGGCGTTGAGGCCGCCTTGGCCGCGGCGTAAATGGCGCGTTTCAGCGTGTTTTTTGTGCCCCGCTGCTTCCGCCAGCGTGCGGACCGGACCAGAACCTCGATCTGGACGCGTTTCGGGGCCGGTTTCGCCGGTTTCCGGCGCCGGGCCGGGGCAGGAGGCTTGCTCAAGGGCGTTCGTCTCTGGCGCCCTGGCGCCGCGCCGCCTCGGCCTTGTCATAGGCCGCGACGATCCGCGCCACCAGCTCGTGCCGGATGACGTCCTCGGCGGTGAAGGTGACGTGGCCGATGCCCTCGACGTTGTGCAGGAGCCGCACCGCCTCCGACAGTCCGGAGGTCTGGCCGGGCGGCAGGTCCACCTGGCTCGGATCGCCGGTGACGATCATGCGGCTGTTCTCGCCGAGCCGCGTGAGGAACATCTTCATCTGCATCGCGGTGGTGTTCTGCGCCTCGTCGAGGATCACTGCGGCGTTCGACAGCGTGCGTCCGCGCATGAAGGCGAGCGGCGCGATTTCGATCTCGTTGGTCTGCAGCGCGCGCTCCACGATGCGCGCGTCCATCAGGTCGAACAGCGCGTCGTACATCGGACGCAGATAAGGATCGACCTTCTCGCGCAGATCGCCCGGCAGGAAGCCGAGCCGCTCGCCGGCCTCGACCGCGGGCCGCGACAGCACGATGCGGTCGACCTCCTTGCGCTCGAACAGCAGCACCGCATACGCAACCGCGAGCCAGGTCTTGCCGGTGCCGGCCGGCCCGGTGCCGAACACCAGCGCGTTCTTACGCAGCGCGCGGATATAGGCATCCTGGCCGGTGGTGCGCGCGCGCACCGGACGCTTGCGCAGGTTGATCTCCTCGAAGCCCGAGCGCGTCGCCGCTTGATCGAAGTCGAATAGCGAGCCCTGCGCGATGGCGAGCCGGATTGCGCCCTCGACGTCGCCGGCTGCAAGGTCGTTGCCCTTCTTGAGCTGTTCGTAGAGTCCTTCCAGCACGCGCCGCGCCTGCTCCACTGCGTCGCGTGAGCCCTGCAGCGTGACGTGATTGCCGCGCTGCTCGGCGACGACGCCGAGACGGCGTTCGATCAGCGCTAGGTTCTGGCCGTACTGGCCGAACAGCATGGAGGCGCGGCGGTTGTCGTCGAACGCGAGCACAAGCTGGGTCGGGGCCCCTTCGGCGTCGGGGATCAGGTCGTTGCCGGGTCCGAGTGTGCGCAATGCGGTCAGGCCTCCGCGGCGGCGAAATGCAGCGCGCCCGCAGGCGCACGGTTGAGCGTTGCGAACAGGCTGTTGCTGCCGATTTCGGTGACGGTGACGGGCGCGACCTCGCCGATCAGCGACGGCGGCGCCATCACCTGCACCGGCTGCAGATATGGCGAGCGCCCGACGATCTGGCCGGGATGCCGGCCGATGCGGTCGAACAGCACGTCGAAGGTGCGGCCTTCGCAGCGCGCGTTGAACGCCGCCTGGCAGCGGTCGATCTCGCGCTGCAGGATTTGCAGCCGCTCGTCCTTCACGTCTTCCGGCAACTGTTCCATGTCGGCCGCGGGCGTGCCCGGCCGCGGCGAATACTTGAACGAAAACGATCCGGCGTAGCCGACCTCGGACACCAGACGCAGCGTGTCTTCGAAGTCGGAGCCGGTCTCGCCGGGGAAGCCGACGATGAAGTCCGAAGTAAACGCCATGTCGGGCCGCGCTTTCCGCAACCTGCCGATGACGGCAAGGTATTCGGCGCGCGTGTGTTTGCGGTTCATGGCATCGAGAATGCGGTCGGAGCCCGACTGAACCGGCAGGTGCAGTTGCGGCATCAGCGCGGGCAATTCGCGGTGCGCTGCAATTAACGAGTCGTCCATGTCACGCGGATGACTCGTCGTGTAGCGCAGCCTGGCGACGCCCGGAATGTCGGAGAGCCGATGCAGCAGCCGGCCCAGCGTGGACGCGCGGCCGCTTTCGTCCTCGCCGTGCCAGGCGTTGACGTTCTGGCCGATCAGCACGATTTCGCGCACGCCCGCATCGGCGAGCCGCTCGGCCTCGGCGACGATCTTCGCCGTCGGCCGCGATACCTCGCTGCCGCGCGTGTAGGGCACGACGCAGAAGGTGCAGAACTTGTCGCAGCCTTCCTGCACCGTGACGAAGGCCGTGACACCGCGCCTGCGCGTCGCCTCCCGGCTCGGCGCCGCGAGATGATCGAACTTGTCCTCGGCGGGAAACTCGGTGTCGACAACCTTGCCGCGTTCGGCGCGTGCAAGCATCTCCGGGAGGCGGTGGTAGCTCTGCGGGCCGAACACGAGGTCCACCGTGGGCGCGCGCCGCACGATCTCCTCGCCCTCGGCCTGCGCGACGCAGCCCGCGACCGCGATCTTGACGTCGCGGCCCTGCGCCGCCGCCGCTTCCTTGAGCACGCGCATGCGGCCGAGTTCCGAATAGACCTTCTCGGCGGCCTTCTCGCGGATGTGGCAGGTGTTGAGGACGATCAGGTCGGCGTCGTCGGGCGTCGCGGTCTCGGCGTAGCCCTCGGGCGCGAGCGTGTCCGCCATACGATGCGAATCGTAGACGTTCATCTGGCAGCCGTAGGACTTGACGTAGAGCTTGCGCGGTCCGGTCATGCCATGCGAGCCGGACGCCTGCCGGCTGGATTTTCCAAGAGTTTCAAACGCTTCGAGCTTTGCGGGACGGCGGCGGCGGTGCCGGGTCCCGGCTCGTTTCATATAAGCTTTGGGGTCAAAAGGGAATGGGCGGGCGCGCGCTTTGGTCCCGGACGGCGCGCCCTTATGCGGCCGGTCGCTTTGGTCTAGCCTGACCGCGAGCGCCCCCTGAGGACGTGCCGAAGTCCTCCTCCCATATCGGGCCGCGACCGTGCCGTCGGCAGGCGCACGTTCACTCAGAAATGAAATTCGCATGCCGGATCGCAAGCCGGCTGCTGGTGAATTTCCGGCCGGGCGCGGTTCAGCCGCGCGGCGGGCCATTTCGGAGGGGCAACGCCATGACTTGCCATTTTCGACGTCGATATCTCGCCGTTGCAGCCGCGGCGCTCGCGGCCGCGCTGACATCCGGTGCCGGATCGGCGCAGACCTATCCCGACCGCAACGTCCGCATCATCGTACCCTATGCGCCCGGCGGTCCGACCGACATCACGGGCCGGCTGCTGTCGCTGAAACTGTCCGAGCAGTTGGGCAAGCAGTTCTACGTCGAGAATGTGCCGGGCGTCGGCGGCAACATCGGCATGGCGCGCGCGGCGCAGGCGGCGCCCGACGGCTACACGATCCTGTTCGCGGCCTCTCCGCTCGCGGTCGCGCCGGTGCTTTACGAGAAGGTGCCGTTCGACCCGGTGAAGGACTTCGAGCCGGTGACGCTGGCGGTGAAATCGCCCGCGCTGCTGACCGTGCACCCGTCGCTGCCGGCCAAGTCGGTCAAGGAGCTGGTCGCGCTGATCAACGCCAATCCGGGCAAATACGCCTATGCGTCGCCGGGCATCGCCACGCCGCCGCATCTGCTCGGCGAGTTGTTCCGCCTGTCGCTCAAGCTCGACATCGTGCACGTGCCGTTCAACTCCGGCGGGCTTGCGATCGGCTCCGCGGTCGCGGGCCACACGCCGATTTCGTTCGGCGCCTCCGCCCCCGCCGTGCCGCACGTTCAGGACGGCAAGCTGCGTGCGCTGGCGCTGACCGGCAAAAAGCGCTCGCCGGGAATTCCGGACGTGCCCACCATGTCGGAAGCCGGCTACCCGGCGATCGAGGGCGAGGCCTGGTTTGCCGCGGTCGTGCCGGCAGGAACGCCGAAGGACATCGTCGCTTTGCTGCACCGGGAGATCGTCAAGGCGCTCTCGCACCCGGATGTGAAGGACCACGTCACCAAGCTCGGGTTCGAGTCGGTCGGCAGCACGCCTGCGGAGCTTGCCGAAACGATCAAGTCGGACGCCGTGAAGTGGGGCAAGGTGATCCGCGACGCCGGCATCAAGCCGCGGTGACCGAGCGCGTCCCGGTCAGGTGTGCGTCGTCTGCAGCGGCCGTTCCTCGATCATGAACACCGCGATCAGCGAGATCGTGAAGCTCGCGGCCGCGACGTAGAACACGCGCACGAAGCCGTCCGCGCTTACGTTGGTCAGGAGTTGCCGCCCGGTTTCGGCGGCCTCCGGCACCGGCGCGCCGGCGAGGATCACCGCGCCGAACACCGCGACCAGCATGGTGCAGAACAGGTTGCGCGAGAACTGCATGGTGCCGACCGCGCTGCCGAACTGGCTGATCGGCACCGAGTTCTGCAGCACCGTCGAGGCGAGCGGCGGCAGCGCACCGAAGCCGATGCCGGTCAACGCCAGCAACAATTCGAATTGCCAGAACGTCAGCGCCTGCGCTTGCCAGCCGAGCGTCAGCGTCGCCGCGATCGGGAAGGTCATGAACACGATCGGCAGGACCTTGTAGCGCGGCAGCCGCGGCAGCAGCATGCCCGTTACGCCCGCGCTGATGTTGAGGCTGACCGACAGCACCAGCACGCTCAGGCCCGCATAGGTCGCGGTCATCCCGACCACGGTTTGCAAATACATCGGCAGGAAGATGTTGAGGCCGACGATCGAACCCCAGCCGAAGGCATTGGCGATAATCGCGCCGCGCGCCACCGGATGCGACAGCACCGACAGCGGGATCAGCGGCTCGGCCGCGGTCATCAGCCGAACGATGAAGCCAGCGCCGACGATGGCGGCGACCGCGAGCAGCGCCAGGATCGGCGGCGAGGTCCAGCCGTAGCGCACGCCGCCCATACTGATCGCAAGCATGAAGGCGACGCTCGCGGTCATGATCAGCGAAGCGCCGACGAAATCGAGCTGGTGCCTCTTCTCGCGCCGCGGCAGCTTGCGCAGCAGGATCGAAGCCAGCCCGAGCGCGATCAGCGCCAGCGGGATGTTGATCCAGAAGATCATCTTCCAGTGCAGGTGCTCGGCGATGAAGCCGCCGAGCGCGGGGCCGACGCCGCCCGCGGTGGTGTAGGTCACCGAGAAGTAGCCGTAGTAGCGGCCGCGGTCCTTCGGCGAGGCGACGTCGCCGAGGATCACCATGCCGGTCGAGGTGAGCCCGCCGCTGCCCAGCCCCTGGATGACGCGGCCGAGAATCAGAACGACCATGTTTGGCGCCAGCAGGCAGGTCAGCGAGCCCAACATATGCAGGCACAGCGCGATGGTGAGCGTGGTGCGGCGGCCGTAGATGTCGCTGATCTTGCCGTACAGCGGCGTGATCGCGGTGTTGGCGATGAGATAGGCCGTGATCAGCCAGGGCAGGCTGTGCACCTCGCCCAGTTCGCGGCCCATGATCGGCAGCGCGCCGGCGAGAATGGTGTTGTCGAGCGAGCCCATGAACACCGGCAGCATGACGCCGCCGACCACCAGCAGGGTTTCGCGGTGGGTGAGGGCGGGCGCCTCCGCCGTCGGTGTCTGTGTCTTGGCGTCCATGGTGATTCTTATCCCTCCCCCGAAGGGGGAGGGTGGCCGCCGAAGGCGGCCACGCCGGGTCGGGCGCAGTCGATCCGATTCACGCGCGCTCCGCTTTAGCGTTCTGGATCGCCGTCCACACGGCGAACGGCGTCGCGGGCATCGCGATGTCGCGGATGCCGTAGTCCGACAGCGCATCGCAAATCGCGCTCACCACCACGGCGAGCGCGGGCGTGGTGCCGCCTTCGCCGCCGGCCTTGATGCCGAGCGGATTGGTGGGAGAGAGCACCTCGACGATCTCCGCCTTGAACGACGGCAACGTGTTCGACCGCGGCATGCCGTAATCCATGAACGAGCCCGCGAGCGGCTGGCCCGAGGCAAGGTCGAGTGTGCACTGTTCCCACAGCGCCTGGCCCACGCCCTGCGCAATGCCGCCATGCGTCTGCCCGTGGACGATCATCGGATTGATGCAGCGCCCGACGTCGTCGACGGCGGCGTAGCGCGTAAGCGCCACATGGCCGGTGTCGGGATCGACCTCGACTTCGCAGACCGCACAGCCGTTTGGGAAGACGGGATCGTGCATCTCGTGCTCGGCGGCGATGCTGAGCCCGTCCTTGAGTTCTGGCGGCAGCGTAAGCCGGGCGGCTTCCTTCGCGAGTTCCAGGAAGTCGAAGCTGCGGTTGGCGGGCGGCGCCGAGAACCGCCCGTCCTGGAACGCGACCTTGTCGGCGCTCGTGCCGAGCGCCAGCGCGGCGATGGCCTTGCCCTTGGCGATCAGCCCGGTCGAGGCCTGCGCGATGATCGTGCCGGCGTGGCGCATGGAGCGGCCCGAATGCGAGCCGCCGCCGACGCTGACGATGTCGGTGTCGCCCATCAGCACGCTGATGGTCTCGACCGGCACCGCAATGAGATCGGCCAGCACCTGCGCAAAGCTGGTTTCGTGGCCCTGTCCGCTCGGCTGCGTGCCGATGACGAGGTCGATGGTGCCGGTGGCCTTCACCTTGATCTCGGTGCGCTCGCGCGGCGAGCCGATGGAGGACTCCACGTAGTTCGCAAGCCCGAGGCCGAGCAGTTTCCCGCGCTTCTTCGCGTCGCGCTTCCTTTGCTTGAATTCGTCCCAGGCGGCGATTTGCATCGCGAGGTCCATGTTGGCCTCGTAGGTGCCGCTGTCATAGTTCATGCCGACGGCGTTGCGGTACGGCATGGCCTTCGGCCGCACCAGATTTTTGCGGCGGATGCGGATGCGGTCGATGCCGAGATCGTGCGCGGCCATGTCCATCAGCCGCTCGATGGCGAAGGTGACTTCGGGCCGCCCCGACGAACGATAGGCGTTGGTCGGCATGGTGTTGGTGAACGCCGCGCGCGCTCGCAGCGTCGCCGCCGGAATGTCGTAGGAGCCGGTGATCAGCCCTGCGCCCTTCGACAGAGGCGACAGCGACACGCAGCGGGCGCCGACGTTGGAGATGTTGTCGGCGCGCATCGCGAGGATGCGCCCGCTCTTGTCGTACGCGAGCTCCACCTTGGTAACGAGATCGCGGCCCTGGTAGTCGGTGAGGAACGCCTCCGAGCGCGTCGCGGTGTACTTCACCGGGCGCTTGAGCTTGCCCGCGGCCCACAGCACCAGACCGAACTCGACGTAGGGCCGGTTGCGCGCGCCGAAATTGCCGCCGACGTCGTAGGACAGAACGCGCAGCTTTTCCGGCGGGATGCCGATGACGCTCGCCATCTCCGCCTTCTGCCGCACCGCGCCGCCGGAGCCGGCGTAGAGCGTGTAGCGGCCGCTCGCGGCGTCGAACTCGGCGAGGCACGAGCGCGCCTCCATCGTCACCGCGGTGACGCGGGCGATGTCGAACTCGGCCTTCACCACATGCGCGGCATTGGCGAAGGCGCGGTCGGTCGCGGCCTTGTCGCCGAAGAAGGTGTCGGCCGGAACGTTGTCGGGGCATTCGTCCCACACCACGGCGGCGCCGGGCTTCAGCGCGTCTTCGGTGGCGCAGACGAACGGCAGCGTTTCGTAGCTGACTTCGACCGCCTCGGCGGCGTCCTGCGCCTGCGCCTTGGTCTCGGCGACCACCATCGCCACCGCCTCGCCGACGTGGCGCGCCTTGTCGGCCGGCAGCAGCATGTGCGGGCCGGCGAACACCGGCCCGCCGCCGGGGCCGGTGAGCTTCATGTCGAAGCGCGTCGCCGGCACCGGCGTGTGCGGGATCGGCTTCAATTCGTCGGCGGCGCAATCGGCGCCGGTGAGCACCGCGCGCACGCCCGGCATCGCCTGCGCCGCCCGCGTCTCGATGCGAACGATCCGCGCATGCGGATGCGGCGAGCGCACCATCGCAGCGTGGAGCTGGCCTTCGGCTGAAAAGTCGTCGCTGAAGCGGCCCTTGCCGGTGAGCAGGCGTCCGTCCTCCTTGCGGCGCACCGGATGGCCGATGGCGTTGAACGCGGTGCCGGCGGGAAATTTGGGTTGTTCGTTCATGAACGCCACTCGTTCCGTATTGGGGGCGTTCCCCGCGCGCGGTGCAGCGCACTTGCGCTGCGCCGCAGACGCGGGGTCCAGCTTTGAAGCCAATCACCGGGGTCCCGGGTCTGCGGCGCACCGCTCCACTTCGTTGCGCGCTGCGCCGCGCCCGGGACACGAGGACTACACAACCGCGGCTACCTTCGCTGCTTATCGTCCAGCGGCACCGCATAGAGCTCCAGCCGGTGGTCGACCAGCTTGTAGCCGAGCTTGCGCGCCACCTCGGCCTGCAGCTTCTCGATCTCCTCGGACTGGAACTCGATCACCTCGCCGGTGCGCAGGTTGATCAGATGGTCGTGGTGCGAGTCGGGGATCTGCTCGTAGCGCGCACGGCCGTCGCGGAAGTCGTGGCGTTCGATGATGCCGGAATCCTCGAACAGCTTCACCGTGCGGTAGACGGTGGAGATCGAGATGTTCTTGTCTACTTCGGCGCAGCGCCGGTACAGCTCCTCGACGTCCGGATGGTCGTCGGAGTCCGCCAGCACGCGCGCAATCACGCGGCGCTGCTCGGTCATGCGCATGCCTTTGGCGACGCACAGGGCCTCGATGTTGGTCTTGGCTGGAGTCACGCGTTCCTCTCCGGCGGGAATAATATGGCGGCGGTGGTGGCCCGTCCATTGCGGCATTTTCGGCGCGAATTCAGGCATCTGCGCGATCACGCAAGATCGCGCCGCAGCACCAGCGCGGTCGCAGCGGCGCCCTTGTCCTGCCGGTAGTATCCGGGCCGCTTGCCGACCTCGTGGAAGCCCGCGCGGGCGTAGAGCCGCCGCGCCGGTTCGTTGTCCTCGTCGACTTCGAGAAACACCGCGCGCGCGCCAAGCCCCGCAAGCCGCCGCATGTTCAGGTCAAGCAATGCGCGTGCGACGCCGCGGCCGCGCCGCGCCGAGACAACCGCGATCGAGAGAATCTCCGCCTCGTCGCCGGCGAGCCGCGACAGGATGAAGCCCGCAAAGCGCTGCCCGAGCAGCGCGCGGTGCGCCACGACATTGCGCTCCAGAAGCATCGCCTCGATTTCCGCCTCGCTCCAGCCGCGGCTGAACGAGGCCGCGTGCAGTTCTGCGATAGCGTGGGCATCGCGCGGCGAGGCTTGCAGCAGCGCGGGCACGGCGCGTGCGAACAGGCGAGAGAGAAAAGCGATCATCGGCGCGGCAGGCGCGCGGCGTCCTGCGGCTGCGCGTCCGGCGCGCGCAGGTAGAGCGGCTTCGGCGGACTTGTGGACTCATCCGCCGCCACGCCAAGCCGGCCGATCCAGACGATGTCAGGCGCCTCGCGGTCGTCCACCGTGGGCCGCGTCTCGGCGCTTACGGGCCACAAGGCCGCGACGAGGCCCGCGCCGGTGCCGACCACGCGCGCGCCGTCCTTCGCCGCGATCGAGGCCGCTTCGCGCGTATCGGCGATGCGCGGGGTGCCGTGCGTCCGCCCGCCGGGCCCGAAAACCTGGAAATAGACGTGGTCGTGGCGCGCGTCGATCGCGACTGCAACGCCGGCGTTCTCCGCCAGATGCGGTGCGGCGTAGGCCGCGAGCGTCGTGATGCCGAACGCGGGCTTGCCGGCTGCGAGCGCGATGCCGCGCGCCGCCGAGATGCCGACGCGCAGGCCGGTGAAGCTGCCCGGTCCGACGGTGGTCACGACGCGGTCGAGCGCCGTGAACGGCATGTCGGCCTGGCGCATCACGCGCGCGATCAGCGGCATCAGCGCCTCGGCATGGCCGCGGTTCATCGGCACCGACTCATGCGCGACCCGGCCGTGCTCGGTGTCGAGCACGGCCGCGGAACAGGCGCCCAGCGCGGTATCGATGGCGAGGACTCGCATGGAAGCGGACTATAGCAGTGATTGACCGAAGCGACTCCTCGCGTTCCCCGCGCGCGGTGCAGCGCGTCAGCGGTGCCGAAAGCGCGGTTACGCGCGTCTTCGTCGCGCTATGGCAGACGCTGGGTCCCGGTTATCGCTCGTGAACCGGGGTCCCGGGTCTGCAGCGCACCACTTCGTGCTGCGCTGCGCCCGGGACATGAGACCTCACGACGGCCGGACTTCGACCACGTCGGGCAGGTAGTGCTTTAGCAGGTTCTGGATGCCGTGGCGCAGCGTCGCCGTCGACGACGGGCAGCCCGAGCAGGCGCCCTTCATGTGCAGATAGACGACGCCGTCCTTGAAGCCCTTGAAGGTGATGTCGCCGCCGTCGTTGGCGACCGCGGGGCGCACGCGGGTCTCGAGCAGGTCCTTGATGGTCGCGACGGTCTCGGCGTCGCCGGGCTCGAAGAATTCGGAGTCCTCGGCTGCGCCGGCCTCGCCGTCCCTGATCAGCGGCGCGCCGGACATGAAGTGCTCCATGATCGCGCCGAGGATCGCGGGCTTGAGCTGCGGCCATTCGCCGGCGGCCTTGCTGACCGCGATGAAGTCCGCGCCGTAGAACACGCCGTTGACGCCCTCGATGGCGAACAGCCGCTCGGCCAGCGGCGACTTCGCGGCGTCTTCCGGCGCGCGCATTTCCAGCGTGCCGGTTTCGAGCACGGCGCGCCCCGGAAGGAACTTCAGCGTCGCCGGGTTCGGCGTGGCTTCGGTCTGGATGAACATCGGGCTTCTCCTTGGCCGCAACCGGGTTCAAGGCCCGGCGGGCGGGACAAACATAGCAGATAAGTGGCGATTCCGGGTGGAAGGGTCAACCTACGCCAGCGCGTCGATTTCCTCGTTGCTGAGGTGCCCGGGCACGATCGCGACCGGAATCGGGTAGTCGCCTGCGGTCTTGCCGATGCTGGAGACCAGCGGCCCCGGCCCGTCCTTGCCGGTGGCGGCGGCCAGCACCAGGATCGCGATGTCCTCGTCCTCTTCGAGCAGCTTGAGTATCTGCTCCGCGGTGCCGCCCTCGCGCACCACGCGCTCCGGGGTGACGCCGGCGATGCCGTTGGCCCGCGAGGCGTATTTCTCCAGCGACGCGTTCGCCTCCTCGTGCGCCTCCTGCTTCATGATGTCGGCGACGCCGAGCCATTGCTGGTTGTGGTCGCCGGTCTCGATCACCCGCAGCATCACGAGGCCCGCGCCGACGCGCGCGGCCCGGCGCGCCGCGAAATAGACCGCGCGGTCGCACTCCTCGGTATCGTCGATCACCACCAGCCACTTCGGCTTGTGCCCGGCTTCGTAGCTGCGGCGTCTCCGAATCGTCGTCATGGTCGTTCGGCCCTGGCGGTGGTTCGGCGGATGGCGGCAAATGGTGGCACGGCGTTCGGCCACGGCACAAGCCGCGCGGCTGCCCGGATTTTGCGCTGCGGCGGAGGAACCGCAGTGGATCAGCGCCGCACGAAGCCGACGATGTCCTTGACCGCCTTCATGGTTTCGGTCGGGCGGCGAGTCAGAGGTCGGAATATTCGCGCTCCTGCGCAGCATGCTGAATTGCAACCACAACGGCTTCGCCCTGGGCCGGAGCGACTGTGTAGTAGATCAGATACGGATAGCGCGGTACGATCAGCTTGCGCACATCTTCGACGCCTTGCTGGCGTCCCGCGTTCGGGAAACGGGTCAGGATATTCAGACTGTCGAGTATTGCATCGCGGACGCGCAATGCGGCGGAAGGATTGCGGGCGCGGATGTAATCGGCGATGTCGGAGAGGTCGCGCGCTGCGCGCCGGCTGATCCGGACCTTCATCGCTCGAAGCGGCGGAACGCGGCTGCGACCTCCTCATCGGACGCAAACTCGCGGCGCTTGGCTTGCGCGAGGCCTTCGAGGACGGCAGGCAGATGCGCCGGATTGATCGGCTCCGGCTCCGCTTCGGCTTTCGCCCAATGGAGCAAGGCCCGCGCGATTTCGTCCTGGCTCTCGGCCGGCAATTGACGAACCGCTTCGAGCGCCTGTTCCAGGAGCTTGGTCATAAAATCAGGATACCGCGAATCGGCTCCGATATGAAGCCGCGCCCTACCGCCGCACGAAGCCGACGATGTCCTTGACCGCCTTCATGGTTTCGGTGGCGATCGCCTGCGCGCGCGCGGAGCCGTCGGCCAGGATCGAATCGATATACGCCGGGTCCTGCATCAGCCGCCGCACCTCCTTGCCGATCGGATCGAGCTTGGCGACCAGGAGGTCGGTCAGCGCCGGCTTGAACGCGGAGAACTGCGCGCCGCCGTGATGCCGCAGCACCTCGGCCTTGCTGATGCCCGCGACCGCCGCATAGATGCTGACGAGATTGTCCGCCTCGGGGCGGTGATCGAGACCCTTTTCCTCGCTCGGCAGCGCGTCGGGATCGGTCTTGGCGCGGCGGATTTTCAGCGCGATGGCGTCGGCGTCGTCGGTCATGTTGATGCGCGACTGGTCGGACGGGTCCGACTTCGACATTTTCTTGGTGCCGTCGCGCAGCGACATCACCCGCGTCGCCGGGCCCTGGATCAGCGGCTCGGGCTGCGGAAAGAACGCCTCGCCGTGGCCGCGCGCCGCGATCGAAGCGCCGAAATCGTTGTTGAACTTCTGCGCGATGTCGCGCGAAAGCTCCAGGTGCTGCTTCTGGTCCTCGCCGACCGGCACGTGGGTCGCGAGATAGAGCAGGATGTCCGCTGCCATGAGAGTCGGATAGGCGTAGAGCCCGACCGAGACGTTCTCGCGGTCCTTGCCGGCCTTCTCCTTGAACTGGGTCATGCGGTTGAGCCAGCCGAGGCGGGCGACGCAGTTGAACACCCAGGCCAGCTCGGCGTGCTCGGCGACCTGGCTCTGGTTGAACACGATGTGCTTCTTCGGATCGATGCCCGCCGCGATGTAGGACGCGGTGACGTCGCGGATCGCCGCCGGCAGCTCGTTCGGGTCCTGCCAGACCGTGATGGCGTGCAGGTCGACCACGCAGTAGATGCACTCGTGGCTCTGCTGCAGCTCGACGAATTTGACGATCGCGCCGAGGTAATTGCCGAGATGCAGGCTGCCGCTCGGCTGAATGCCCGAGAACACCCGCTGCTTGAACTGCTTGCCCGCCATGATTGCTTGCCCGCTCAATGACCGGACCCCGTGTTGCGGGCGTCACATTCCATACGGGGCAGGGGGATGCAAGCGGAGGCTCGTGTCCCGGGCGCGGCGCAGCGCGAAACGAAGTGCAGCGGTGCGCCGCAGACCCGGGACCCCGGTTTTCGGCATTCACAGGCGAACCGGGGTCCCGGATCGGCGATGCATCGTTTCGCGCCACCGCGCGCGAGCGCGCATGGCGCTCATGCTGCACCGCGTCCGGGACACGCCCGCATCGCTTCCCGCCCTTGCGCCGCAATGCTAAGAGCCGCGCCATGTCCACGACCGACACCCCCGCAGCCCCGCCCGCCACGAAGCCGAAGCGCCCGCCGCCCGCGCCGTTCGATCCCGCCGCGCACGGCTGGGAGCCCTACGGCCTCGACGACAAGGGCTTCATCGGCCTCGTCGGCCCGTGGTGGCAGCGCGCCCGGGGCGACAGCTTCGACTACGCCTTCCTCGCCGAGGACAAGCACCACAACCGCCGCGGCGTGGTGCAGGGCGGCATGATCATGACCTTTGCCGACCGCGCCATGGGCATGACCTGCTGGCACGCCAACGGCCGCGTGCCGCAGGCGACGGTGCAGCTCGACGTGCATTTCATCGACGCCGTTCAAATCGGCGAGTTCGTCGAGTGCAAGGCCAAGGTGGTCCGCCGCACGCGCGCGCTGGTGTTCATGAGCGGCGAGCTGGTCGTGGGCGAGCGGGTGGTCGCGACCGCGAGCGGCGTATGGAAGACGCTGGGGAAGCAGTGAGCGTCTGAACGGCGGCGAGGCATACGCGCTTCTCCCTCCCCGCCAAAAGGGCGTTCACGCCCGTCTTCGACGTTCAAAGGCGGGGAGGGTGGCGCGCGCAGCGCGCCGGGTGGGGCGCTTCGCCGCGACACCCACCGGCGTCATCGCCGGGCTTGACCCGGCGATCCCGATCGGGCGAGCACAGTGCCCACCTAAGCGAGATGGCCGGAACAAGTCCGGCCATGACGGCGTGGCAAAGTTCCTGCCATGGCTGCGGTCATTGTCGTGCGAGAAGCCCCGATGTCGGTCACCGAGCAGCCTTCAGCCCCGCCCTTCGATCCCGCGGCCCACGGCTGGGAGCGCGACGAGGACCACGGCTTCGTCGCCCTCGCCGGCCCGGTGTGGCGGCGGCCCGACGGCGACGGCTTTCGCTACGCCTTCCTCGCCGAGACGAAGCACCACAACCGCCGCGGCGTGGTGCAGGGCGGCATGCTGATGACCTTTGCGGATCGTGCGATGGGCCGCACCTGCTGGCACGCCAACGGCCGCGTGCCGCAGGCGACCGCGCAACTCGGCGTGCATTTCGCCGACGCTGTGAAGATCGGCGAGTTCGTCGAGGCGCGCTGCACGGTGGTGCGGCGGACGCGCGCGCTGGTGTTCATGCGCGGGGAGCTCATGGTCGGCGAGCGCGTGGTGGCGACGGCGAACGGGGTGTGGAAGGTGCTGGGGAGGGGGTGAGGGCGGCGCGGCCGCCACGCCCGTCAGTGCGCTCGCCGGGCTTGACCCGGCGATCCCGATGAGGCGAGCACAGCGCGCGTCAACGGCTCCGATCTAAATTGCCAAAGATCATTTCACTGTAGAAATACGCGCATGGGTCGGACTTGCAGCCGCCGAAAGCTTTGAGGCCCGTGCCGACTGTGTGGACGATGCTGACAAGGCTGACCACGCTGACAGCGACTATCGATAGACACCATGAAATCCGATAGCGCTTTGTCCGTGACGTGCGACGCACTTGCAGGTCTGCGGTTCCCGATGGTTCCGACCAATGCAGCCAAATAATCGAGAGCAGAAATACACACGATGCGAGCGACGCCAGAAACGCCAAGTCCAATCGAAAGTGCAGAAGATTATCCGGCACGTAATTCAACCAGACTGAAATTGCCGCAAGCAGGAGGGCATTGAACGACAACAGTGCCGACGCCTTCGCGTCGATGATGCTCAGCAGTTCGTAAAGCGATTTGACGTTCGTGTTGTGTGTCTCAGACATGATCTCTTCCACTGCTTCCGCCCAAACCAAAAATGATCTGGCGTTAGTCACGATCCCGTCGGTTTCCCCGCCGCGATGTTGCTCAACATTTCCTTCAACCGCGCCTCGATCACGGGAATCTCCGCCTCGATCCTGCGCGCCGTTTCCAGCGACTCTTTCGGCGTCTTGACCTTGCCCTCCTCGCCGTCGAACACGACGCCGCCGGTCGCCGCGGCATAGGCCGCCGCGGCCATGTACGCGCCGACGCACGCCTTCAGGTCGGCGCCCCACCGGAATGCGAGCGCGTGCGCCCAACCGCGGCCGAAATCGATGTCGCCGTTCTCCCGCATGACTTCGCGCGCGTCCCAGTGGTCGCATTCGAATCCGGCGGGCTCGCCGTTCCACCGGGCGGGTAGGTGGCCTTCCAGATTTTCAATCGACCGTTCGGTATCGAGCGTCAGGGCAAAGCCCGCCGCGTCGATGGCGCGCCGCCATTCCTCGATGGAGGAGAGTTTTCTGTCCGACAAGACGAAGAGTTCCAGGGACATGGCAGCGCCGTAAAAAATGTGGCCGCATGGGAATCGTACTCAATCCACCGCGGCGCGATCGTCACAAATCATAGGCACACAGAGCAATGCAACTAGAGCAAACTCGACAGAAACTGTCGAGTTTGCCAAATCGGCGCAATAATTAAATTATTATCATCAGGATAAGTACTATGTTGGATTCCAAAGTCGCGCCAGAATCAAACCAATGGTTTGCCGAACGTGCGCTCTTCCCTTGATCTGAGCGCCCCGCAAAACGTGCATCTCGATAATAGGAACGTTCGGCCCGACTCCGGTCTTGCTGCGCAGCTCCCTCACCCGCGCCGGGGTTAGTCGCGCCCCACCAGTCTTGACATCATATATGGCAATGACATCGCCGGATTCGCTCCGAAGAACGACATCGGTACGAATGCTGCCACGCATTCCGTAGTCACCCCCAAAACTATGCTCAACGTCTCTTGGAGCAATGCCGGGAATGCCTTGCATTCGGACGAGCGCGCCGAAGGCAACGTGTACCGCTGTGCCATAAGCTTGTGGTGTCTGCTCGGGGATGAAATCCATCGTCTGCATAGTCAATGCCAACGTATTGCTAAGCGATTTGGTTGCATCATCAATCGTTGAGATGCCCGTTAGCGCATCGGAATAGTCAATGCTGACGGCCGATCCAGCGAGCCGAACTGTGCCGAGCCCACCCTCAATAGCTCTGGGCTTCTCGATGAACACTGCGCCGCCCGAACTTCCACTTTCATTCGTCCATTGTCCGCCATCTGGATTTCCCGCTGATACGCGCGGCTGGGTCGGATTGAAGTTCGCCTTTCCTGACTGTCTGCGCATCCAGGCCTCGTAGCCATGGTGAAGCCAGTAGTAGTCTGGTCGCACGCGGCGAAGTTCATCGAGTGGCAGGCTTTCAAGATGAGCTTTGGTGATTTCCTCCCGCGATTGCCATCGCCGAGAAGCAGGGGTGACTCGATTTGAAGTATGTTGGGGCATATAGACCTCGCGAGGGGTTGAGGAATTATTCCTATCAGAATTTCGCGGGCTTGACAAGAATAAAAGCCTAGGATAATAACCCGCACCTCACTCATCCGAGGGCGTCAACCGGTGACGCCGTTTGACGGAGCGGGGTGCGGCGCCCGCGGGTCCGGCCTCGTCAGCCGGGCACTCGGGAGGCCCGGGTCACCGTCCGTTCTCATTATGGGGAGCCGCCCTTCGGTGGGCTGGACGGGGCCGGATGAAGGCGGGCGAAAGCCTGCCGGATAAGGCGGGCGAAGAGTCCGCTTCCGCGCCCCGGAAGCTACGGTCCTGGAGCCCAAAATCGCCGCGTGGAGCGCCGGGAGGCGCGCGTGTCTTTCGCCAAAGACACGCCCACGTCTCCCACGAGGCGTGGACTTGAGATTGGGCGCCGCCCGGCGCTCCACCCCTCGGGCTTGATGTCCGAGCGAGGAATGAAAGGCCGGCGTCCGGGCGCCGACAAAAACCCCGGGCGATCAAACGCGCACTCAGCACAACGGAGTCGATGATGAATGCAGGCCGCGAGGCAGACGCGGGTCTCCCTCTCCCCGCAAGCGGGGAGAGGTGCAGGCTGCGGCAAGTGGAGAAGGAAGAGCGCAAGCGGCTCGTTCCTGCCCACCGGCACGTCCTCAGCCCATCGGTTGCCGCTTCTCCCCCCGCCGCTATAGTGCGCGCCGAAAATCCCCCACAACCCAGCGAGTGAGTTCATGCCCGACCTGAAGTTCGACGTGCTCGGCATCGGCAACGCCATTGTCGACGTCATCGCCCGCGCCGAGGACGACTTCCTCGTCAAGCAGGGCATGAACAAGGGCGCGATGGCGCTGATCGACGAGCCGCGCGCGGAGGCGATCTACGACGCCATGGGTCCGGCGGTGGAAGCCTCCGGCGGCTCGGCGGCCAATACGATTGTCGGCGCCGCAAGCTTCGGCGCGCGCGCGGCGTTCGTGGGGAAGGTGAAGGACGACGAGCTCGGCCGCGCGTTTGCGCACGACATCCGCGCGGCGGGCGTCGCCTTCGACACGCCGCCCGCGGCCGACGGGCCCTCGACCGCGCGCTGCTACATCATGGTCACGCCGGACGGCGAGCGCACCATGAACACGTATCTGGGCGCGGCGCAGGACCTGCATCCGAACGACGTCGATCCGGCGGCGGTGCAGAGCGCAGCCATCACCTATCTCGAAGGCTATCTGTGGGACCCGCCGCATGCGAAGGATGCGTTCCGCAAGGCTGCGACGATCGCGCATGGCGCGGGCCGCATGGTGGCGCTGACATTGTCCGATGCATTCTGCGTCGATCGCTATCGCGCCGAGTTCGTCGAGTTGATCCGCAGCAAGACCGTGGACTTGATCTTCGCCAACGAGCGCGAATTGCACAGCCTGTACCAGACCGCGGACTTCGACACCGCGGTGCGCGCGCTGCGCGACGACGCGGTGCTCGCTGCGGTGACGCGCTCGGAGAAGGGCTGCGTGGTGGTGAGCAAGGGCGCGGTCGTTCCGGTGGCGGCGTCGAAGGTCGCGCGCGTGGTGGACGCGACCGGCGCGGGCGATCTGTTCGCGGCGGGCTTTCTGTTCGGGCTCGCGCGCGGGCGCGATCATGCAACGTGCGCCCGGCTCGGCGTGCTGGCGGCGACCGAGGTGATCCAGCACGTCGGCGCGCGGCCCGAGGCGTCGCTGAAGGACCTCGCGCGCCAGAGCGGGTTGCCGGTTTAGCGGCGTCCTCCGCTGTCATTCCGGGGCGCGCCGAAGGCGCGAGCCCGGAATCCAGGGCTGCTTCCTCCGTGCTTGCCGCTCTGGATTCCGGGTTCGCCACTGCGTGGCGCCGCGCGCAATATTACCGCCACTACCGCTGACTGGAGCGGCCAAGTCTGAACGGCCAAGTCGGAATGACCGAGTCTGAAATGGGGCGGCGCTGTCACCGGCGCCGCCCTTCGCATTTGTGAGGGGACATCCGGTGGCCTGTGCCCGCGTTCCGTGCCAGATTCCGGTCCATAAGGTTTTCGAGCGAAGTGGGAACCGCTTCGCGTTAAGAAACGCGTCGAACTGAGGCACGCCTGCCGGGGGCAACGGAGGCCGCGATGGTTCCTGGTTGCAGTTCGCTCTCTGTGCGTTTCGTGCCGCTTTTGGCCGCGGTCGCGATGCTTGCCGCACCCGCTTCGGCGCAGCCCGCGCCGCCGCAGTCCAGGCCCGCGATCAAGCCGGAAATGATGGAGAACTGCTTGGGCCTGGTCGCGCGGAACCGGGCGCCGCGCGCGGTTCCGGCCTCGCTCGCCGGCGATCAGGTTCGCATCACCTATGTCGGGCACTCGACCTTCACGGTCGAAAGCCCGCGCGGCATCAAGATCGCCACCGACTACAACGACTACGTCAAGCCACGCGCGCTGCCGGACGTGGTCACCATGAACCGCGCCCACTCAACCCACTACACCGACAGCCCGGAGCCCGGGATCAAGCACGTGCTGCGCGGCTGGGGCCAGGGGCCGGACGTGCCCGCCCGCCACGACATTCAGGTCTCCGACGTCCGCGTCCGAAACGTGCCCACCAACATCCGCACCTGGATGGACGGCGGCACCGGAAGGCATGGCAATTCCATTTTCATTTTCGAGATGGCGAACATGTGCATCGCCCACCTCGGCCATCTGCACCACACGCTCAATCAGCAGCAGCTCAACGAGATCGGTCGGCTCGACGCGGTCATGGTTCCGGTCGACGGCGGCGCCACGCTCGACCTCGACGGCATGGTCGAGGTGCTGCAGGCGCTCAAAGCGCCGCTGATGATTCCGATGCACTATTTCAGCACCTACACGCTGCGGCGATTCCTCGACCGGCTCGGCGAAAGCCAGTTCGACGTTGCCCATCACGACGTACCGTCGGTCG
The DNA here is from genome assembly GCA_016869215.1 of Alphaproteobacteria bacterium. Classification (GTDB taxonomy): domain Bacteria; phylum Pseudomonadota; class Alphaproteobacteria; order Rhizobiales; family Xanthobacteraceae; genus Z2-YC6860. Next base: position 30,412 of record VGEP01000009.1, read on the forward strand.
TGGTGTCGAAGACCACGCTGCCCGCGAAACCGAAGGTGCTGGTGCTTCCGGGCCGCGCGTTCTGACGGATCGACGCAGTTTCAATGTGAATTGTCTGCAATTGGTTTGCGTGCGCGGCGTCGTGCGTTGCGCTGCCAAAGCTGTGGATAGCGGTCATGGCGGTGCCGCATTCGAGGCGCAATTGGAACGAATTGACGTATCCAATTTGGTGCGGTGTTACCGGCGATTCGCGGACCGCACCCGGCACGTACCCAGGCGCACACGGACCCAAGCGAAGCCCCATGGTCGACCGCTGGACGGAATGGAAGCCGTTTCCCGATCCCTTCTACGGCGAATTCATTGCCGCGCCGATCGGTCCGGGCGTCTATGAGGTCTGCGACGCCTCCACGCGCGAGCAGATCGCCTTCGGCTGCACCAACAATGTGGTCGATTCGCTGACCGGCGTCTTGAAGCCCGGCAAGGCGCGCAGGCGCTCGTTGTTCCGGCGCTGGCGCGCGCGCGACCTGAGCAGCAATCTGGAATATCGCTCCTGGCCGACGGATTCGCTTAACGACGCCAAGGTCGTCGTGGACCAGATACTCGGCCAGCGCGAGGCGGTCTGGCGGCGCTTCTCGGCGACAATGCGGGCGTGACTGCCCGCCGATCTCGCAAACCGGATTTGCAATCATGCCCGGCGCAAGACCGGGCATGATGCATTTTGAACCGCTGCGGCGACCTACGGCTTGATCTTGAGCAGCGCGTCGGCGTTGCCGTGGGTGAACTTGGCGAAGTCCGCCGGCGACAGCGCAACTTCGTCGAGGAACTTCTTGCCCATGGAATTGGGCGCGTAAGGATAGTCGACCGAGAACATCAGCCGGTCGATGCCGAAGGTCTGCAGCGCGGCGATGAACGGCGGCTGGCTGAAGATGCCGCTGTTGGTGATCCAGACCTGTTCGACGATCTGCCGGCTCGGCGCGCGCTTGAGGTGCCCGACGTCGGCCTCCGATACCTCGTCGATGCGAGCCAGCATCACCGGCAGCATCTCGCCCATGTGGCCGATGACAAGCTTCAGCTTGGGGTGCTTGTCGAGCACGCCGTTGAACACCATGCGCAGCACGTGGATCGCGGTTTCCTGGTGCCAGCCCCAGCCGGCGGACGCGAGCACGCGGTCGGCGCCGTCCGGAAGGTTGTCGTAGTAGGCGAGCCGCACCGGCTCCGGCGGCAGGTGCGGATGAATGTAGATCGGCACGTCGAGCTGCACCGCAGCGGCGAGAAGACCGTCGTAACTCGGATGATCGAGGAAGCGGCCCTCGCAGGTGCCGTTGACCAGGGCGCCGAGAAACTTGTGCTGCTTGACGGTGCGCTCAAGCTCGGCGGCGCAGGCCTCCGGCGTTGCCATCGGCAGCGAGGCGAAGCCGTAAAAGCGCTTGGGATGCCTGGCGCAGGCGGCGGCGAGATGATCGTTGATCTCGCGCGCGAGCGCGGCGCCGTCCGCGCCGGGCAGAAGGTCGGGGCCGGCACCAGTCGCGGACAGCACCTGCACGTCGATGCCGGCCTCGTCCATGGACTTCAGGCGGATCTCGCCGATCTCGGGCGCGAGTTCCATCGGGTTCGCCCGGCCGGGCACCATCTTGCGCGGCCGGAAACCGCGGCGCGCGACGACGGCCGGATCGATCCGCTTGGTCAGCGCAGGCGCAGTGAAATGCTCTTCGAGTGCAACGACACGCATGGACGGTTTCCTCCCATTGGCGCTCAGTTTGTCGCATTCAATGTCGCCCGCCCGCAAGCGGCGCAACAAGGATCAGCCATGCCCGCTGACGCGGCGCAGCACGGCGGCAGCGTCGGTTGCCGCGTTGCCGCGCCAGGCGACGATCTGGTCGGGGCGGATCAGCGCGAGATCGGCCCCGTAGAGCTCGCGTGCCTCGCCGGTTGTGACGTCGACCACCGAGAGCGGCACACCGAGCGTCTTCGCGGCCTCCGCGAAAGGCGAAGCATCCGGCGATTTCGGTCCGAGCCGCAGCAACGTGAACTCGAAACCGAACGCGTCATAGATCGAGCGATCGTCAGGCAGCCACAGATGCGGCGCACGGCCGCCGGGACAGGCGGTCGGCACGTATTCGTTCGGCCTGTCGGGCGGCGGCGACGTGCCGTCCGGCACGACGATCGGCGAGCCGTCGTAACGGCCGCCGAAGGTGACGCCCGGAATGTTGAACTCGAACCGTGCGTGATGGTTGTAGTGGTCGCCGGCCTTCTTGCGCGCGGCATCGCCGGCAGGGCCGTCGTCCTCGATCTCGAGCGCCAGCGGAAACAGTCCAACCGAGTCGGCGAAGCCGCGCGCGTAGGCGGTGTTGCGCTTGGCCAGCGCCTGGCGCTCGATCTCGTAGCTTGCAAGCAGCGCGGGCCCGCCCCAGCCGTTCAGCACGGCTGCGAGCTTCCAGCCGAGATTGACCGCGTCCTCGACCGCGGTGTTGTAGCCGAGCCCTCCGGTCGGCGTGAACAGATGCGCGGCGTCACCGCCGAGGAACACGCGGTCGCGGCCGAACTTCTCCGCCACCAGCGTGTAACCGGCGTTCCAGGACGAACGGCCGATGAGTTCGATGTCGAGCGGGGCGCCGAAGCCCTCGTGGAACATCGCGACGGCCTCGGCGTCGGAGATTTGTTCGGCGCGCTGATCCGGCCTGATCTGGGTGTGGAACGTGAACTCGTCGATGCCGTTCACCGACGCCATGAAGGCACGGCGGTGGTGGTTGATCGCCCAGTACATCCACGCCTTCGGATGCGGCAGCACGTCATAGAATTTCGGCGCCCGGAAATGGATCGCGAACATCCGGCCGCCCATGATGTCGCGCACAGCGCTGGTTTCGCCGATATAGTTGGTGCCCAGCGCCTTGCGCGTGCCGCTGCCGCCGCCGTCTGCGCCGAGCATGTAGGCCGCGCGCAGCGTGGTGCGCTCGCCGCCGCGCTCGGCGTCGACTTCGACGCCGTTGCCGGTATCGTGGAACGCGGTCACGCGCCAGCCGGGCCGCAGCGACACCGTGGGACAGGCGGCGGCCTCCGCGCGCAGCACGTCCTCGACGAAAATCTGCGACACGCGGTGCGGCAGCTCGGCGGCGCTCCATGAGCCGGACAGCGTCTTCACCATCATGCGCGCGGCGCGCGACGACGGCAGGCTGAAGCGGGCCAGTTCATGTTTGGTGTAGCGGGTGAAATAGGCGATGTCGGTCGGGTAGTCGGGCGGCAGCCCCTCCGCGCGCACCTTGTCGGCGAAGCCGAGGCGGCGGTAGTGCTCCATGGTGCGGGCCTGGGTGGCGTTCGCCGACGGGAACCGCGAGGGCGTTGCCTTTTCTTCAAGCAGGATGGCGCCGATCCCGCGCCGGCCCAATTCGATGGCGAGCGTGAGCCCACACGGGCCGCCGCCGACGATGATTACCGCGCAATCCCGACGCCTGTTCACTGCATTCCCCGCATGACGTTTCCGGCGCTATAATACCCGCTGGAGCCAAACGAGGAACGACACGATGAATCCGACTGTAGCGGTGGTGGCGCAAGGCGCGATGGGTGCGGGGGTGGGCGGACGCCTGGCGGAGCGCGGCCTGCACGTCGTCACGTCGCTGGCCGGCCGCAGCGATGCCAGTGTCAAGCGGGCGCGAGAGGCCGGCATGGTCGCGGTCTCGGATCAGGAGTGCGCGCAGGCCGACTATTTCCTATCGATCCTCCCGCCGAATGAGGCGTTGGCTCTGGCGAAGAAAATGGCCGCTTTGATCGGACCGAGCAACAAGAAGCCGGTCTACGTCGACTGCAACGCGGTGAGCCCCCCGACGAAGATCGAGATCGGCAAGGTCATCGTCGAATCCGGCGCTCCGTTCATCGACGTCGGCATCATCGGGCTGCCGCCGCAGAACGATGGTTCGAGCCCGTGGCTGCATGCATCGGGGCCGGACGCCTCACGCTTTGCGCCAATCGGCGACTTCGGCGTCAACGTCAACGTGATCGAGGGGCCGATCGGCGCCGCCTCCGCGCTCAAGATGTCCTACGCGGGCATCACCAAGGGCGTGACGGCGCTGGGCTCGATGATGATGCTGGCCGCGACCCGCGCCGGCGCTGCGCAAGGGCTCCGCAACGAGCTTGAGCGCGGCCAGAAGACGCTGCTGCCGTGGTTTCAGCGCGCGATTCCGGGGATGTATTCGAAAGCTTATCGCTTCGTCGGCGAGATGGACGAAATTGCCGACTTCGTCGGCGACGATCCTGCGGCGCGGAAGATGTACGAGGCCATCAGCGAATTCTACACGCGTCTGGCCGCCGACTTCGAAGGCAAGCAGGAGGAGACCGGTGCGCTGACCGAAATCCTCAAGCCCAGACAATAGCCGACGACGCGCAGCGTCCCAATCCCATGCGCACGCAAGTCGGTATCGTCGGCGCGGGGCCCGCGGGGCTGTTCCTGTCGCTGTTGTTGCAGCGCGCCGGCATCGACTGCGTGGTGCTGGAGTCGCGCAGCCGCGACTATGTCGAGAGCCGCGTGCGCGCGGGCGTGCTGGAGCAGGGCACGGTCGATCTGATGGCCGATCTCGGCGTGGACGCGCGGCTGCGCCGCGAATGCATGATCGACGCGGCGCTCGACATCCGTTTTTCCGGCAAGCTCATCCACCTCGACCTGCCGGGCATGTCCGGCGGCAAGGTGGCGCACATCTACGGCCAGCAGGAGGTGGTGAAGGATTTGATCGCGGCGCGGCTGGAGCGCGGCGGCGCGCTGCTGTTCGAGGCCGAAGTCTCACGGCTCGACGGCCTGAAGAGCGGCCGGCCGACGATCCACTTCACGCACGGCGGCAAGGCCCAGATGCTGGAGTGCGATGTGATCGCCGGCTGCGACGGTTTCCACGGCGTCTGCCGGCCGGCGATCCCGGCCGATGTGCTGACAATCTACGACCGCGAGTTTGCCTGCGGCTGGCTCGGCGTGCTGTCGGAATCGCCGCCACTCGCCGAAATGACGTATGCCAATCACGACCGCGGCTTCGCGCTGGCGAGCCGGCGCTCGCCGCAAGTCTCGCGGCTCTACGTGCAATGCGATCCCGACGACGACGTGGCGAACTGGTCCGACGCGCGCATCTGGGATGAGCTGCACATCCGCCTCGGCGATCCGGGCCGCGTCGAGCTGAAGGAGGGCCGCATTTTCCAGAAGGGCATCACCCCGGTGCGCTCGTTCGTGTCGGCGCCGATGCAATTCGGGCGGCTGTTTCTCGCCGGGGACGCCTCGCACATCGTGCCGCCGACCGGTGCCAAGGGCCTCAACCTCGCGGTCGCCGATGTGCGGGTGCTGTCGCGGGCGCTGATCGAGTATTTCAAGACCGGTGCGGACGCGCGGCTCGAACTCTATTCGGACACCTGCCTCAAGCGCGTGTGGAAGGTGGTGCGCTACTCAACCTACATGACCACGCTGCTGCATCGTTTTCCGGGCCAGACCGCGTTCGAGCGGCAGGTGCAACTGGCCGAGCTCGACTACGTGCTGAACTCGCACGCCGCCTCGACCACGATCGCGGAAAACTACGTCGGCCTGCCGTACGAGGAGGATTGACCGGACCGCTCCGGCTTGACGACGGTATGGCTCCTTACCATGCTGCCCGCACAACAACGCGGATGGGAGGGCACCATGACGAGCCGTCGAGTCTGTCTTCGGTCCTTGGGCGCATTGGGTTTTGCGGCCCTGATCGCCGGGCTGCCCGCGGATGCGCCGGCGCAATCACAGTCCTATCCGAACCGTCCTATCCGCTTCCTGATCCATACTGCGCCCGGCAGCCTGGTCGACGTGCTCGGCCGGATCGTGGCGCAGGAGCTGGGCGAGCGGCTCGGCCAGACGCTGGTGGTCGACAACCGGCCCGGCGCCGCGACCATGATCGCGGCCGAGCAACTCATCCGCTCGCCGGCCGACGGCTACACGCTGATGATCAACACGTCCGAGTCGACCATGCTGCCGTTCCTCAAGCGCAGCTACAAATACGACCCGGTCAAGGATTTTACCCCGATCGCGCTGGCTGTGACGTCGTGGACCGTGTTCGCGGTCAATCCCAAGGTCCAGGCCAACACGCTGCAGGAGCTGGTGGCGTTGTCGAAGACGCAAGGCGGCGGCATCCGCGTCGGCCACGGCGGCACCGGCGGCGCGCTCCATATCGCGGTCGAGATGCTCAAGCTCAGAAGCGGCGGCAACTTCGTGCACGTGCCGTATCGCGGCGGCGGGCCGGCGGCACAGGATGCTATCGCAGGGCAGATCGAAGGGGTGTCGATGGGCATCGCGTCGACACGCATCGCCGAGGGCGGCAAGCTGCGCGTCATTGCGCAGGCCGGACCGCGCCGGCATCCGATACTTCCCAATGTGCCGACGACAGGCGAGGCCGGGTTCACCGACGTTCAGATGGAAACCTGGTTCGGGCTGGTCGGGCCGCCGAACCTGCCGAAGGAGATCGCGGACCGCATTGCGGGCGCGCTCGCGGAGGTCTCCAGGCAGCCGGCTTACCAGGAGCGGCTGTTCAAGCTCGGGATGGCGGTCGACTACAAGACCGGCCCGGACTTGATCGCATTCATCAACCGGAACACCGCGAAATGGAAAGAACTGATCCCGGCGATGGGCATCCCGCAAGTCGATTGATCCGGAACGCATTTTCGATTCGCGAGCGGCGGCGCATTCCGCGCCGGCCGGATGGAGCATGACAGATGGCAAAGTCGAAGAAGGCGGGTGGCGCCACGGGACGTGCGCTCACCTGGCCGAACGGCAAGAAGGTCGCGGTTTCGGTTACGGTGATGTTCGAGATCTGGCCCGACGACAGCGCGCCGAGCTACTCGGTGCAGACCTCGCATCTGAGGAAGGGCACGGTGGATCATGCGTCCAAGGCCTGGGCCACCTACGGCGGACGCGTCGGGGTCTGGCGGTTGATGCGGATGCTGGAGCGGCTCGGCGTCCCGGCGACGTTCTTTGTCAACGCCCGCTGCACAGAGGTCTATCCCGACGCGGTGAAGCAGATCGCCAGGTCGGGCTTCGACATCGCCGGGCATTCCTACACCCAGGACGACCTGCCGTCGTATTTCGCGCCGGAAGAGCAGGACAAGCTGATCCGCAGGAGCGTCGATCTGCTGGAGGGCTGCGCCGGCAAGAAGGTCACCGGCTGGGGCAGCCCGGTGGTTGCGTTCACGCCGGAGACCGCTGGCCTGCTCAAGAAGAACGGCCTGTACTGGACCTGCGACGTCACCTACGCGGACTTGCCGATCAAGATCGCCACGCCGCATGGACCGATCGCGGGCGTGCCCACGACCGATTTCTCCGACAACCGAGTGCTGCGCGCCTCGACGCGCGACCTCTACGACGTTCACCGCGGTACGTTCGACTACCTGCGGCAGAACGAATCGATCGCGCTCCAAACCCTGGTGATCCACTGCCAGTTCGGCGGCCGGCCGCTCGTCACAGCGGTTCTGATGGAGCTGTTCAAGTACATGCAAAAGTCGCGCGACGCCTGGTTCACGACCCACGCGACGCTGGCGGACTGGGCGCTGAAGCAGAAGGTGGACGAGCACACCTATCAAAGCCGATACTTCGGGGGCTGAGACCGCGTTTCTGACCACCGAGGAACTGCCATGCCCTACGCCACCACCTCCGACAGCGTCCGGCTCTACTACGAAGAGGCCGGCAGCGGCACGCCAATCGTGTTCGTGCACGAGTTCGCGGGCGACCACCGCAACTGGGAGCCCCAGATGCGGTACTTCGCGCGGATGCACCGCTGCATCGCTTACGCGGCGCGCGGCTACAAACCGTCCGACGTGCCGCCGGACCCGAAGTCCTATTCGTACAAGCACTGGGCGAGCGACGTCTGCGCCGTGCTCGATCATCTCAAGATCGACAAGGCGCATATCGTCGGGCTTTCGATGGGCGGCTACACCACCGCGGTGATGGGCTTCATGTTTCCGCAGCGCGCGCGATCGCTGACCATCGCCGGCGCCGGCTCGGGTTCGATCCCCTCGCGCATGGAGGAGATGCGCAAGGGCTGGCGTCAGATTGCCGACGATTTCGAGAAGAAGGGCACGCCCGAAGTGGTGAAGGGCTACGGCATGAGCCCGCAGCGCATCGCCTACATGCTCAAGGACCCGCGCGGCTTCGAGGAGTTCAACCGCATGTTCGCCGAGCACGACTCGAAGGGCTCGGCCAACACCATGCGAGGCTTCCAGTGCGAGCGGCCGCCGATCTACGACTTCGAGGCGCAGTTCAAGACCATCACGGTGCCGGCGCTGATCGTGGTCGGCGACGAGGACGATCCTTGTTTGGAGCCGAGCGTGTTCATGAAGCGCGTGATCCCGACGTCCGGTCTGGTGGTGATGCCCAAGACCGGGCACGTCGTGAATCAGGAGGAGCCCGCACTGTTCAACCAAGTCGTCGCCGATTTCATCGCGCGCGTCGAGGCCGGCCGCTGGCCGACACGCGATCCGCGCTCGGTCGGGTGACAGCGTGCGAATCCGGGCGTTTGCCGGGGCATATTCGCGCCGCCGTTCCGGGCCCCGGCAAGGTGTCTCATTTTGGGTTAACTTTGTGGCGAAGAGAGAACAAAAAAGTACGTGAAATCATAGACATATATGGTTAACGGAAGCCCCGTTCCGCGCTACACTTATCAGGTTGTGGAATTGCGTAACGGAGGCAAATGATGCGTGGCACTGCGTATGCGTTGCTCGCGTTCGGCGCATTGGCGCTCGGCGCGATGATTCCGAGCCCGGCCGCGGCGGGCTGTTATGGAGACGACTGCGGTTATCGCGAGCGGGCGCCGGTGACCTACTACGAGTCCGCTCCGCGGACCTACGAGCGGTATGCCGAGCGGCCGTACTATCGCGACCACGCGCCGACCTATCGGGCCCACTACCACGACAGGTCGGCGTACTCCTATCGTTCGTCATGCTACGAGCGCTCGAATTGCTACGACCGGCCGGTGGTGAGGACCACCTACGTTGACGGGGGTTACTACCGTCCGTCCTATCGTTCGTATTACCGGCCGTACTATCGCAAGCACTACAGCTCCTATCCCTACTATCACCGTCCGCATTACCACACAGTGCGCTACGGCGGCGGCTGGACGCAGACGGGCTACGGCTATCATGGCGGCTACGCCTACGGCGGCTGCCACACGGCCTACATCCCGTACGGCTGGACCTGGTACCGGGCGCGGAGCTGCTAATAAAAAGCGAAGCGCGCCGCACGATCCGCAGCGCGCTTGCGTGTCCTGATCGAGACTTGAACTGCGCGCGGTTCCCGCCGCCTCCGCGGGACGCGCGCGATTACGCGTCGACGCTCGCGGTGAGCGCGTTGTCCTGGATGAAGATACGGCGAGGCTCGACCTCGTCGCCCATCAGCTTGGCGAAGATGTCGCTCGCCTCGTCGATCTCCTTCACCTTCACCTGCAGCAGCGAGCGCGCCTCGGTGTCGAGCGTGGTCTCCCAAAGCTGCTCGGGGTTCATTTCACCCAGCCCCTTGTAGCGCTGCAGCGTGAGGCCCTTGCGTGCCGCATCGGTGACGGCTTCGAACAGCCCCACAGGCCCATAGATCGGGGTTTCTTCGCCTTTGCGGCGGAACAGCCCCGGCTTGACGTAGATGCTCTGCAGCGAGGCGGCGTACTCGTCCAGCTTCCGTGCGTCCGCCGATCCGAGAAGAGCCGGGTCGATGACCGCCACCTCCTTGACGCCGCGCACGGTGCGCTCGAACAGGAAGCCCTCGCCTTCGACGAACTTCCCGAGCCAGCCGCGCTCGGTTTCGTCGGACAGCGCGTCGAGACGGCGGGCGATGTAGAGTGCGGCCTTGCCGGCGGTGTCCGGATCCTCGGCTATGCCCGGCGTCAGTACGCCGGCGATGGCGGCCTGCTCGATCACCTGCCGGTTGTAACGGTTGTGTATGCCGGCAAGCACGTTGCGGATGATGCGCGCCTGCTCGACCAGATCGTGCAGGTCGACGCTGGCGCGATCTTCGCCCGAGTGCAGCTTGAGCACCGCCTCTTCGAGGCCGGTTGCGATCAGATAGTCCTCCAGCGCGCGCTCGTCCTTGAGGTACTGCTCGGACTTGCCGCGCGCGACTTTGTAGAGCGGCGGCTGGGCGATGTAGAGATGGCCGCGGTCGATCAGCGCGGGCATCTGCCGGTAGAAGAACGTCAGCAGCAGCGTTCGGATGTGCGCGCCGTCGACGTCGGCGTCGGTCATGATGATGATCTTGTGGTAGCGCAGCTTCTCCGCGTTGAACTCCTCGGTGCCGATACCAGTGCCGAGCGCCGTGATCAGCGTTCCGATCTCCTGGCTGCCGAGCATCTTGTCGAAGCGCGCGCGCTCGACGTTCAGGATCTTGCCGCGCAGCGGCAGTACAGCCTGAAACTCGCGGTTGCGGCCCTGCTTGGCGGAGCCGCCGGCCGAGTCGCCCTCGACGATGAACAGCTCGGACTTCGCCGGATCGCGTTCCTGGCAGTCGGCGAGCTTGCCGGGCAGCGAATTGACGTCGAGCGCACCCTTGCGCCGCGTCAGCTCGCGCGCCTTGCGCGCGGCCTCGCGGGCGGCGGCGGCCTCGACCACCTTGCCGACGATATTCTTGGCTTCGGCGGGATGCTGCTCGAACCAGGCGGCGAGCCGGTCGTTGATCACGTTCTCGACCGCAGGCCGCACCTCGGAGGACACCAGCTTGTCCTTGGTCTGCGAGGAAAACTTCGGATCGGCAACCTTCACCGACAGCACGGCCGTCAGGCCCTCGCGGCAGTCGTCGCCGGTCAAGGCAACCTTTTCCTTGCGAGCGGCGTTGCCGGCTTCGGCGTAGCTGGTGATCTGGCGCGTCAGCGCGCCGCGAAAGCCCGCGAGATGTGTGCCGCCGTCGCGCTGCGGGATGTTGTTGGTGAAGCAGAGGACGGTCTCGTGATAGCCGTCGTTCCAGGTCAGGGCGCATTCGACCGCGACGCCGTCGCGATCGGCCTTGATCATGATCGGCGCGGGGATCAGGCCGGTCTTGTTGCGGTCGAGGAACTTGACGAACGCCTCGACGCCACCCTCGTATCGCATCTCCTCGCGCTTCTCGACTGCATGCCGCATGTCGGAGAGGACGATCGTGACGCCGGAATTGAGGAACGCCAGTTCGCGCAGCCGGTGCTCCAGCGTGGCGAAATCGAACTCGATCATAGTGAAGGTGGCGGGCGAGGGCAGGAACGTCACTTCGGTGCCGCGCTTGCCCTCGGCGTCACCCACAACGGCGAGCGGCGACACCGCATCGCCGTCGCGGAACTCCATGAAATGTTCCTTGCCGTCGCGCCAGATGGTGAGCTTTAGCCAGGTCGACAGCGCGTTGACCACCGACACGCCGACGCCGTGCAGGCCGCCGGAAACCTTGTAGGAGTTCTGGTCGAATTTTCCGCCGGCGTGCAGCTGGGTCATAATGACCTCGGCCGCCGAGACGCCTTCGCCCTGGTGGATGTCGGTCGGAATTCCACGGCCGTTGTCGCGCACGGTGCACGAGCTGTCGGGATTGAGCGTGACGGTGACTTCGGTGGCGTGACCGGCCAGCGCCTCGTCGATGGCGTTGTCGACCACCTCGTAGACCATGTGGTGCAGGCCGGAGCCATCGTCGGTATCGCCGATGTACATACCCGGCCGCTTGCGGACCGCGTCGAGCCCCTTGAGGACCTTGATCGACTCGGCGCCGTAGTCGGACGGGATGTTGCGGGCGGGCTCGGCCATGCGGATTGCCTCGAATCGCCGGGAAAAAATGATTGAGAATCAGCGCTGATTTGGCACGAAACGGCGGGCTGCGTACAGCGCAATTTGGCTCGCGTTAATATGTTGATCGCAATGCGGTTTTTGTAGGGACGGGGCCGCAAAAATCTGCATCGGAATCCGGCTGCCGAAGGGTCCTGAGAACGGCGTGATTCGCGACGTTTGCGGCGCTATTTTAAGAGGTGCCGGTCGCGCTGCGGGCTGCGCTCCGGGCCGCCGCCATCTGACTGTTGCGGCAGCAGATGGCGGTGCAGAGGAGTCCCCGAGGCCTGGTAGTCCGGGACCGGCCGGCAGAAGCCATCGAGCGCGTCGGCCCAGTACTCGACACGCGCGATGTCGTCCCGCAGCCGGTCGATCGATTCCTGCAAGCGGCGGCCGATCCGCTCTCTCGCCGCGTCGAGCGCGGTCTCACGTTTGTCCCGTGGCGTCATGGTCCGGCAAGCGCGTCCTTTCTTCCCCGGCTGCGCTGGTTCCGATTGTTTGCGGGCGCGGCGGCGACGGCATCGCCCGCGTCCGTGTCGTTAAGTCCCCGATCGGACGGAATGTTCCTCGCCGGCGGGCGCACAGTCATGCGCGCAGCGAGGGAACCGCGGCCTCAGGCGGCGCGAACGAGACGTCCGGGCGTCACAGTAAACACGTCCGCACCAGTGGCAATCTCGGCGAAGGCCGCGGGGTCGGCACCGGTCATCCAGACCTGGCCGCCCAGCCGGCCGAGTGCGGCGAACAGCGCGGCGCGCCGGCCTGGGTCGAGATGCGCCACCACCTCGTCCAGCAGCAGCACAGGCGCAAAGCCGGTCATCTCGGCGACCAGGCCCGCGTGCGCGAGCACGAGCCCGATCAGTAGCGCCTTCTGCTCGCCGGTCGAGGCATCGGCGGCGGCGATGTTCTTTTGCGGGAAACTGACCGCCAGATCGGTGAGATGCGGCCCGTCGAGGGTGCGGCCCGCCGCGGCGTCGCGGGCGCGGCCGTCGTGGAGCACTGCGCGGTAGCGATCCTCGATCTCGGCCGCGGGATGGTTCGGCAGCAGCGCCTCCATCCAGCCGTCGAGCGCGATCTCCGCCGAGGGAAACGCTTCGTCGCGGCGCTTCGCCAGCGCGCCTTGCAGCCGCCGCACGGTCTCGGTGCGGCCGGCCGCGACTGCGACGGCGAGTTCGGCGGTCTCGTGTTCGACGGCATCGAGCCAGTGCGTGTCGGGGCGCGGTTCTTCGAGCAGGCGGTTGCGTGAGCGCAAGCTGCGCTCCAGCGCCGCGACCCGGCCGGTGTGCTCGGCGTCGACCGCAAGCGCAAGCCGGTCGAGGAAGCGGCGGCGCTCGGACGCCGGCCCCATGAACAGCGGGTCCATTGCAGGCGTCAACCAGGCGATGCGCAGGTGATCGGCAAAGGCGGCGGCCGAGCCGACCGGTTCGCGGTCGATCCGGCATTGCCTCGTGCGCGGCGTTTCGTCGGGGCCCTGCGGCTCGATGCCGGTGCCGAGCGTCGCGAGCCCCAGCATGCCCTCGATCTCGGCGGACACGGCCCAAGTATCGCCACCTGCGCCGTCGCCTTCGGAGAACGCGACCTCTTCGAGCGTCGCGCGCCGCAGGCCGCGCCCGGGCGCGAGCAGCGAGATCGCCTCGATCAGGTTGGTCTTGCCGGCGCCGTTCTCGCCGGTCAGCACAACGAGGTTCGCCGCCGCTTCGAGGCTCGCGGCGCGATAGCTGCGGAAATTGGTCAGCGCCAGGCGGCGAATGCGGGCTGCGGTCATGTCGTCCGGTCGTTCCGGCCGAGCGAGCCATAAGCGCGTTTGCGCGCGGCTTCAACGCGCCTTTGGGCTGCTCGCCGGGATTCGCGGAGGTTAGACCCGCATCGGCATCAGGACGTACAGCGAGCCCTTGGCGTCCTTGTCCTGGATCAGGGTCGGCGAGCCCGGATCGGCGAGCCTGAGCACGGCCACATCGCCGTCGAGCTGGGCCGCGATGTCGAGCAGGTAGCGCGAATTGAAGCCGATATCGATCGGATCGGAATCGTACTCGACTTCCAACTCTTCGGTGGCGCTGCCGGAGTCCGGATTGGTCACGCTGAGCACCAGCTTGCCGCCGGTCAGCGCCAGCTTGACCGCACGGCCACGTTCGCTCGAAACGGTGGAGACACGATCGACCGCGGCCTCGAAGTCCTTCTTGTCGACCACCAGCTCCTTGTCGTTGCCGGAGGGGATCACCCGCGCGTAATCGGGAAAGGTGCCGTCGATCAGCTTGGAGGTCAGCACTACGTCGCCGATCGAGAAGCGGATCTTGGCGCTCGACAGTTCGATCGTGACCTCGGCCTCGTTGTCCTCGATCAGGCGCTGGATTTCGGTGACGGTCTTGCGCGGCACGATGACGCCCGGCATGCCGGCAGCGCCGGAGGGCACCGGCAGGTCGGTCTGCGCCAGGCGGTGGCCGTCGGTCGCGACCGCGCGCAGCGTCGCGGATTTGCCGCTGCCGGCGGTGTGCAGGTAGATGCCGTTGAGATAGTAGCGCGTCTCTTCGGTGGAAATCGCGAACTGCGTCTTGTCGATCAGCCGCTTCAGGTCGGCGGCGGCGAGCGTGAACTTGTGCGACATGTCGCCGGCGGCAAGATCGGGGAAGTCGCTCTCCGGCAGGGTCTGGAGCGTGAACCGCGAGCGCCCGGCGCGGATCGTCAGCATCGCGCGGTCGCCGGACGATTCCAGCACCACCTGGGAGCCCTCCGGGAGCTTCCGGACGATTTCGTAGAACATGTGCGCCGGCACGGTGGTCGAGCCTGCCGGCGCAACCTCGGCCGCAATCGACTCGATGACTTCGAGGTCGAGGTCGGTGGCCTTGAGATTGAGCGCCGACTTCTCGGCGCGGATCAGCACGTTGGCGAGGATCGGGATGGTGTTGCGGCGCTCCACCACGCGATGCACGTGGCCCAGCGACTTCAAAAGCTCTGCGCGCTCGACGGTAACCTTCATGGCCTCGCCCGATGGTCAGGGGGCGTCGAAAATGGCGTGAATACGCGCTTTTCGCAAGCTTTTGGGGCCGCAGACGCGGCGTTTTCCCGGCGATTCACCGGGGATTGCCGCGCCGCGTCCCGATGACGCCTAGCCTCACTCCTGCAGCTGGCGTTTGAGCACCTCGATTTCGTCCGCCAGCATGGCGTCGTGTCCGACCAGACCCTCGATCTTGCGCACTGCGTGCAGCACCGTCGTGTGGTCGCGACCGCCGAAGCGGCGGCCGATTTCCGGCAGCGATCTAAGTGTCAGGGTCTTGGCCAGATACATCGCGACCTGCCGAGGGCGGACGACGTTGGCCGTCCGCCGGGACGACAAAAGGTCGGCGCGGCTCACATTGTACTGACGCGCCACCACGCGCTGGATGTCCTCGATCTTAACCCGCTTGGGCTCCTGCGGGCGGATCAGGTCGCGCACCTCGCGCTCGGCCATCTCCATGGTCACCGGCTGGCCGGTGAGCTTGTTATGCGCGAGCAGGCGGTTGACCGCGCCTTCGAGGTCGCGCCCGTTGTGGGTCACGGTCTTGGCGATATAGCCGAGCACCGGTCCCGGAACGTCGAAGCCCGGATGATACTGGCGGGCGGCAGTGACGCGGGTCTTCAGGATTTCAAGCCGCAGTTCCTCGCCGAGCTGGCCCATCTCGACCACGAGCCCACCGGCAAGCCGCGACCGCACGCGGTCGTCGAGGCTTTCAAGGTCGGTCGGGGCGCGGTCGGCGGCGATCACCACCTGGCGGCCGGCATCGATCAAGGCATTGAGAGTATGACAGAATTCCGCCTGGGTCGACTTGCCCTGGAGGAACTGGAGGTCGTCGATGACGAGCACGTCGATGGCTCGCAGCGCCTCTTTGAAGGCAAGCGCGGTCTGGGTCCGGAGCGCCGAAACGAAGCCGTACATGAACTTTTCGGCGGTGAGATAAAGCACCTTGCGCTCGGCGCCGTGGTTGCCGGCCCAGGTGACGGCCTGCAGCAGGTGGGTCTTTCCAAGGCCGACGCCGGCATGGATGTAGAGCGGATTGAACATCACCGGCTCGCCGCGGCGGGCGACCGCCACCTGCTTCGCTGCAGCATGGGCAAGCGTGTTGGATCGGCCGACCACAAAGCTGTCGAAGGTCAGCCGCAGATCGAGCGGCGAGCCACCGAGCGCGTCGTGGCCGCTGGAAACCGGCGCATAGGCGGCGCGCAATTCGCCGAGGTCCATCCGGCCGAGCCGCGGGTCGCGCGCGCTTTCGATCGACTCCGGAATGCGCGGCTTGGGCGGAGCGGTGCGGATCACCGCGCTGCGCACGTTGACATCGACCTTCTGGACCTCGGGCGCCTCCGCCTGCCAGCACGCCAGCAGCTTTTCGGAATAGTGCGTCAGGGTCCAGCTCTTCAGGAAGCGCGTCGGCACGGTCAGATGCACGGTCGCACCGTCGACGCGATCCAGCTCCATGCTCGCGAACCAGCTTTGATAGATTTCCTCGCCAACCTCGGCGCGTAGCCGTTCCTTTACTCGCAACCAGCGCTGTTGATCAGGGCTCGGCATTTTCTTCTCTGATGTTTGGCGGTTGTGTTGGAACTCGGTGAAACGGATGGCGGCGGACCGGCCGCCGATGCCGTTACGCGCGGTTACGCCACTGAAGCGTGGATTGAATGTCGGGCCGGAAACACCCTTCGCCCTAGCGGCGAAGGTGAAGCGGAAATCGGGCCTGGTTAGCCCGTGGCGGAGGCCGGTCTCTTGGGTCGCGTGGGCCCTCTCGAACTGCGCAGGCCAGTGTGGCCCGTGTTTGCGCGATCGTTACGAAAGAGAACCCGTGCGTGAGACATAGTGCCCCCCTCGTCCACTGCGGCGAAAGTCGCAATGGAGTTGTTAGATCGTGTTGTCGAAGTACAAAGACCTCATGCTTCAGACGCTCCAACCGGACCGGGAGGGTCGCACGAAGTTCACACGGAGGGAAACGAATTCGGACTCTTAAGCACGGTCACGAGAGCAGCAGCGATTGAAAAACTTTCGCACCGTTCTCATCTGCATCGAGTCTGAAGTCGCCACCTCGTTTGAATTCGCGGAACGCCTGGAAGCGAGTCAAAAATAGCACGGTCATTCGAAGCCGCAACAAGACAATGCTGCTGGAATTCAGGCGCCATCTGTGTTTGCGCGCGCTACGCAGCGCTAAGCGCACGTCGCGCGCGGCGCAAGATGTTGAATCGACGGAAAGAAATTTTTTCAATGTGGCGATGAGGCGCGCATCGTCGCCCCGACAAGTTTCACACGCGCGTTGCGGCCTTCGTTTCCAAAAATTCCGACTCCTCGCTTTCGCTTTCCACTTAAATCCTTTCGTCACAAGACAAATTCATGACCGAAATTGCAGGGTAGCTTTTGCGGCAAGCGATGGCGCGCGCGGCGGAATCGAAGACGTGCAACGTAAGTAGGACTACGTACGTTCGCAATTCTTGTCAGCCATGTGACATAATTACAACAGAGCAGAACTGAATTCTCAATGCGAGCGTCGTGGTTCCCGCGCGCGCTCCGGCACCGCGGCAAGCGTAAATTTCTCGCGCGCCGGGCCGATCGCGCGAGCCATCGTGTGCGCACGGCGAAGCGCGTCGCACATTGACGCGTTGAGGGGATGAGTTGCGAGGAAAATGGCGGCGCGGCCGGCGGCGGTGCTCGGTTGCCGAGGTCTGGGTGCCGAAGCCTGCTTTTCGACGGCTACTTGCCGAGCTTGGCGATCTGCTTGGTCAGCCGGGCCACCTTGCGGCTGGCCGAGTTACGGTGAATCTGGCCCTGCTGCGCCGCGCGCATCAGCTGCGGTTCGGCGGTCTTCATGGCCTCAAGGGCCTTGCTGCGGTCGCCGGCGGCAACCGCCTCCTCGACCTGGCGCACGGCGCTGCGCATGCGCGAGCGGCGCGCCTTGTTGACCTCGGTGCGGCGCGCGATCTTGCGGGCGGCTTTGCGGGCGGACGAAGTGTTGGCCATGAACGCTGTCTGAAACCTGTCGAATTGAAGGGAAATCCGGCGGCGGGACCCCCGCGGCCGGCGCGGTGCTTATAGTCATCGGGCCGGAGGGCGTCAATGACTGGCGGAAGCGGGCTCCGCAGGTTTCAGAGCCCCCGCGTCGTGGCGGTAAACCCAGTCGACGTGGACGTAGGCGTTGCTTGCGCCTTTGGCCAACTGGGCGTCGCGGGCCACCTGACCGGGGCCGTCAACCATGTGGTATTTCGCCTTGTTGTCCCAGGATCCGGTCTGGATCTTCGAGGCCCGTGGCAGCCGCACCGTTTCGTAGAGCTTGAGCGCCCCTTCGATGTCGTCGCCGCACTTCAGGAGACAGGCGGCGATCGCGGCTGCGTCCTCGATCGCCTGCGCGCCGCCCTGGCCCATGAAGGGGATCATCGGATGACAAGCGTCGCCCAGCATGGTGACGCGGCCGTAGGTCCAGCGCGATATCGGCGGCCGGTCGAGCACCGCCCAGATGAATGTCTCCTCCACCGCGTCGAGCACGCGCTGCAGCTGCGGATGCCAGCCGGCGTAAGCCGCGCGCAGGTCCTCGACCCGGCCGGGCTCGGTCCAGGATTCGCTGATCCAGGCCTCCTGCTCGACATGGCCGACGAAATTGAGCATGCGCCCCGCCGACACGAAGTAATGGACGATATGCCGTCCCGGGCCGAGCCACGACGTCGATTCCCGCGGGATGTCGGGCACTTTCTCGGCCGGAATCAGGCCGCGGTAGGCACGGCATGCAAAGCGGAGCGGTTCCGGTCCGAGCAGGAAGCGTCGAACGGTGGAATGGATGCCGTCGGCGCCGATCAGAATGTCGGCGCCGGTGTCGACGCCGTTCTCGAACTTGATGCGGACGCCGTTTCCGGTCTGCTCGAAGCCTGAGCAGCGATGGGCCAGGTGGATGCGCTCCGCCGGCACCGCGCGGGCCAGGATCGAATGCAATTCGCCGCGGTGGAAGATCATATGGGGAGCGCCGAACGCCGCCTCGATCTCGGCGCCGAGCGGCGTGCGGGCGAGCGTGCGGCCGTCGTCCCAGCGGCGCTGATGGTGGTGGGGGGACCGGAAGGCCACCTTCGCGCATTCGTCGCCGAGGCCAAGCCGGATCAGGAGCCGCGAGGCGTTCGGTCCGATGTTGATGCCGGCGCCCACTTCGGACAGCAGGCGGGTCTGCTCGTAGACCTGCACATCGTAGCCGGCCTGCAGCAGGCTGATTGCGGCGGTCAGCCCGCCGATGCCGCCGCCGACGATCGCGATCCGGGTGTCTCGCGGGGCCATCAAGCGACGCGCTTGCCGCGGACCTGGTCGTAGCCCGCGACCACACCGGCGCGGTCCGCGGCCGGGAATGCCGCGAGCGGCGGCTTGACCCGCGCCAGAGCCGGATCGCCGTGGATGTGCGACAGCAGCGACTTCACGCCCGAGACCAGCGCCTTGCCGTCGAACAGCTTGCGGATCGTCACCGCCGCGTCGTGCGCGGCCTTGTCGCCCTTGGCCCAGGCCAACTGGCAGAGGTCGGGGTTGAGATTCGCGGTCGCCGAGATGCAGCCCGCGAACGCGCCCGCGCGGGCGTCGAGCAGCACGGCCTCGGTCGACGGGAACACGGCGAAGTGCTTGCCGATCGCCTGGGCCTCGCGCGCGTAGTTCATATCGCCCGAAGAGTCTTTCAAGCCGACGATCCGCGAGCCGAAACGGTCGAGCAGGCGGCGCACCAGCGGCACGGTCCAGTGCAGGCCGGACTGCTGCGGGTAGTGATAGAGGTAGATCGGGATCGGCTTTGCCGCCGTGGCGTTCACGATTGCCTCGATATAGGCCACGAGCCCGTCGTCCGGCACGCCTTTGTAGTAGAACGGCGGCAGCACCAGCGCACCGGCAAAGCCGAGCGCCGAGGCGTGCTGGGTCAGTGCGATGGCGTCGGCGACCGCGGCCGCGCCGGTGCCGACCATCAGGCGGTCGAGTGGCAGGCCCTGGGCCTTGTAAGCGTCCATCACGCGCTTGCGCTCGTCGAGCGAGAACGACGTCGCCTCGCCGGTGGTGCCGAGCACGTTCAGCCCGTCGCAGCCGTTGTCGAGGAGGTAGCGCGCAAGCTTGGTGGCGCGGGCGAGATCGGGCGAGCCGTCCTCGGCGACCGGAGTGGCGACGGCGGCGATGACGCCGCGAAGGGTATGGTCTGACATGACGTTTCCTCGAACTGCGTCTTGGCCGGCGCAATCCCGGCCGCGAGGCGAAAGTGTTAGCCGCTCACGTTGAACGCCGCCAGCGCCGCCATGTTGACCAGGGTTGCGTCCTTGGCGCCGAGCGGCACGATCTGCACCGGCCGGTCGAGCCCGACCAGCAGCGGGCCGATGACGGTGGCGCCGCCGAGCTCCTGCAGGAGCTTGGTGGAAATCGACGCCGAGTGGAACGCTGGCATGATCAGCACGTTGGCCGGGCCGGTGAGGCGGCTGAACGGATAGGCCGCGGCGGCCTCGGGATTGAGCGCCACGTCGGCGTTCATCTCGCCGTCGTACTCGAAGTCCACCCGGCGCTGGTCGAGGATCCTTACCGCCTCGATCACGTGCGCCGAGCGCTCGCCCGGCGGGTGGCCGAAGGTGGAGAAGGCGAGCATTGCGACCCGTGGCTCGTAGCCCATGCGGCGCGCCACGCCCGCGGCCTCGACCGCGATGTCGGCGAGTTCCTTGGCTTGGGGCATTTCGGCGATCGCGGTGTCCGCGACCAGCACGGTGCGGCCACGCGACAGCACCATCGACAGGCCGATGACGCGGTGGCCGGGCTTGGGGTCGATGACGCGGCGCACGTCTTCCAGCGCCACGGAATAGTTGCGGGTGACGCCGGTCACCATGGCGTCGGCGTCGTCCAGCGCCGTCATGCAGGACGCGAAGATGTTGCGGTCCTGGTTGACCATGCGCTGGCAGTCGCGGAACAGGTAGCCTTGGCGCTGCAGGCGCTCGTAGAGATAGGCGGCATAGTTCGAGTTGCGCGTGGACAGCGCGGCGTTGATGATCTCGATGCCGCTACCGAGTTCGATGCCGAGATTTTGCGCGCTCTGCCGGATCGGCTCTTCGCGGCCGACCAGCAGCGCGGTGCCGAGCCCCTGCTGCACGAAGCTCGCGGCGGCGCGGATTACCTGCTCCTCTTCGCCCTCGGCGAACGCCACGCGCTTGGGCGCACGCCGCAGCCGCTGAATCACCCGCTGCAGGACGCCGGCCACCGGATCGCGGCGCGATTGCAGCGACTGCTTGTAGGCCTCCATATCGACGATCGGCTTGCGCGCAACGCCGGTCTCCATCGCGGCCTTCGCTACCGCCGGCGGTACGTGCGAGATCAGCCGCGGGTCGAATGGCACCGGGATGATGTAGTCCGGCCCGAATTTGGGGCGTGTGCCATAGGCGGCCGCGACCTCGTCGGGCACGTCCTCGCGGGCCAATTCAGCGAGCGCGCGGGCGGCTGCGATCTTCATCTCCATGTTGATGGTGGTGGCGCGCACATCGAGCGCGCCGCGGAAGATGTAGGGGAAGCCGAGCACGTTGTTGACCTGGTTCGGATAGTCCGAGCGGCCGGTCGCCATGATGGCGTCGTCTCGCACCTCGGCCACCTCTTCGGCGGTGATCTCGGGGTCCGGGTTCGCCATCGCGAAGATGATCGGCTTGTCGGCCATGGAGCGGACCATGTCCTTGGTCACCGCGCCCTTGGCGGAGAGCCCGTAGAACACATCGGCGCCCTTGAGCGCATCGGCCAGCGTTCGCGCGGAGGTTTTCACCGCGTAGGCCGACTTCCATTGATTCATGCCGTCGGTGCGGCCCTCGTAGATCACGCCCTTGGTGTCGCAGAGGATCAGGTTCTCTGGCTTGAAGCCGATGGAGCGCAGCAATTCGAGGCAGGCGATGCCCGCCGCACCCGCACCGTTGCAGACGAGCCTGGTGTCCTCGATCTTGCGGCCGGTCAGGTCGAGCGAATTGAGCAGGCCCGCCGCGGAGATGATCGCGGTGCCGTGCTGGTCGTCATGGAACACCGGGATATCGAGCAGTTCGCGCAGCTTCTGCTCGATGATGAAGCATTCCGGAGCCTTGATATCTTCAAGGTTGATGCCGCCCCAGCCCTTTCCGAGCAGCTTGACGCAATTGATGATTTCGTCGGGGTCCTCGGACGACACCTCGAGGTCGATGGAGTCGATGTCGGCGAAGCGCTTGAACAGGACCGCCTTGCCCTCCATCACCGGCTTGGCCGCGAGCGCGCCGCGGTTGCCGAGGCCGAGAATGGCGGTGCCGTTGGTGATGACGGCGACGAAATTGCCCTTGGTCGTGTAATCGTAGGCCTTGCTCTCATCCTCGGCGATGGCCAGCACCGGCACGGCGACGCCGGGGGAATAGGCCAGCGACAAATCGCGCTGGGTCGCCATCGGCTTGGTTGCGACCACTTCCAGCTTGCCCGGCCGGCCCTGGCTGTGAAACAGCAACGCTTCCTGGTCGGTGAAAGTCGGCCGATTGTTGGATTTCTTTGCCATTTCAACACGCTACCCCCCGGCCGCCGGGCCGATGCCCGGACGTTAGCGGAATGGACCGGGGCTGCTCAAGGGAGCCGCCCCTTGGCGGGCCCGCGTCATGCCAGCGCGCAGCGCCGATCCTCGCGAACGGCATGGCGGGATCGGCACCGGATATCGGTTCCGTCAAATTTTGGCCGCGCTGGTGGTGCTGAGACAGCACGTCGGTTGAACGAACGGCCCGCACGGGTTAATCGGATCGCCGAAGCTCCTGGAATTTGGGTCATGATCCGGTTTTTGTTGCGCTTTCTCGGCCTGCTGCTGCTCGCCCTGGCTTTCATCTTCGTGGTCTATGACGGCATGAAGTCGATCGCCGACGGCGGCCTGTTCTTCACCAAAGTCACGCAAATCTGGACCGATATCCATGCCGCGAGCCTGCAGGCCGCGCAGGCGACGGTCGAACGCTACACCGGCGCCGAAGTCTGGCAGTTGGGCGTTGCGACGATCGTGGACCAGCCGGCGTCGGCGGTGGCCTGTGTGCTTGGCATCGTGCTGATCGTCCTCGGGCGCAGGAAGAAGCCGCTGATCGGCTACGCCCGCGACTGACAGTCCCATCTTCTGAAAAATGACACCGACCCCGGGTTGCCCCGAGGCCGGTGTGCACGCCCCCAAGAAGACCGCCGGGAGGAGGCGGTCCGACTTTCAGATGTCGATCGCCGCGAGCGGGCTGACGATGACGATCGGCTGCAGCGTGTGCTGCTTTACGGCGGGCTGATAGCCGGTGGCGGTGAACTGCGGGATTGGCGGCTTTGCGGAAACCGCGCTGGCCACGTGGCCGATGGTCATGCCGAGCGCGCCGACCATGACGCCGGTCAACAGCACCGCGACGAGGATGCCGCCACGCGGCAGCAGCAGACACAGGCCCGCAAGAATTTCCGCGGTGCCGGCGGCAAACAGGAAGCCGTGGCCGAGGCCGAGCGCTTGGAATTGCTGGACCATCAGGGCCGCGCCGGAGAGTTTCGCGTAACCTGACGCAAGCGCGATCAGCCCGAGCGTCACCTGCACACCATAGATGCCGATGGTCCTGGTCATGACGCGCCCCTTTGCTCGACCCTTTTCGTTGCGGCAAGCCTAGGCGCGCCGTGTATCGCGGCGATGTTGACGGGGCCTCGAATTGGTATCGTTGGTATCGCGGGACACGATCCCGGCGGTGGCGTTCCGAAAAAAAAGGGATCGCAGCCGTTGGGCGCGATCCCTTGAAGTTGCCGGACCCATTGCGGGACCGGCAGCGGAGGTTCGGTCAGAACTGGTGGCGGCCGGCGGAAATGGCGGCGGCCTGGCGCACGGCCGGATTCGGGGCCGGGATGCCGTCGTAGCGGATGCTTTCGGAGCGCTTGGCGTCGAGCGGCTGTGAGTTCGCTTCGGCCGTACGACCGTCGGCCACGACTGCGGCATTGGCGGTGGCGATGAACAGGGTCGCGGTAGCGAGCGCTGCGATCAGAATTTTGCCGATCATGTCGATCTCCCCGTGTCTGTCGGATATCAGATGTCCCACGCGGCGCGCGGGCGGACGATGACGATCCGTTCGGCCGGGCTCTGCTTGGCGATGGCGGTCGCCGTGAACTGCGGCGAATGCGGGTGGGCGGCGACTGTGCTCGCCACGTGACCGATGGTCACGCCGAGCGCGCCGACCATGACGCAGGACAGCAGCACTGCTCCGAGGATGCCGCCGCGCGGCAACAGGAGGCACAAGCCCGCGAGAATTTCCGCGGTGCCGGCGGCGAACAGGAAGCCGTAGCCGAGGCCGAGCGCCTGGAACTGCTGGGCCATCGGGCCCGCGCCCGAGAGCTTGGCATAACCCGCCACAAGCGCGATCGCACCGAGCGCGACCTGCACGCCGTAGATGCTGATGGTCTTGGTCATGGCACGGCCCCTTCTTCGATGGGGCCACACTAGGCGCCGAGCGTATCGCCCGAATGTCGCGGTAACGCTAATTGGTATCGTCGGTATCGCTACCGAGAATGATTCATCAATGGCTGAAAACCGGCCAAAAACCTGGGTTTTCGAGCGCCCATGGGGCGGTCGCGGCCGGCCGGCCCGACGCTGCGATACAGACGATACAAATCCCGTTCGGCGCGAAACACCGCAGATACACGGCGTGCACACTATGATGAGTTGGGGGAGTTTCAGCGATGCCGACCAAGCGCATGTCAGGCGCCAAGACCAAACGAAAAGCGGCAGCCGGCACTGCAAGCCCTCATGCCAGGACGGTCCGCCCCAAGTCCGCGGGCCGGGCGCGCGACGGCGGCCTGGGCGAGGCCGAGCGCTATGCCCTCGCGCTCGAGTCGATCAACGAGAGCGTCTACGACTGGGACGTCGAGACCGACGAAGTCTATTTCTCGCCGTCGCTTCGCCAGATGCTCGGGCTCCGGCCCAACGAGCCGGTCACGCGCGCAGGCTGGGCCAAGCTGATCCATCCCGACGACCAGGTCCGTCACCGCGAAACCCTGTTGGCGCATTTCCGCGCCGAAACGCCGCGCTTCGAATCCGAGTTCCGCTATCGCGCCGGCGACGGCAGCTGGCGCTGGGCGCGCCAGCACGGCATCGCGCAACGCGACGGCCGCGGTCGCGTCCGGCGCATGGTGGGCGCGACGGGTGACATCACCGAGGCCAAGCTGCGCGAGCGCGAGCTGCAATCGGCGCGCGCCGAGGTCGTGGCCGCGCAGCGCTATGCACTGGCGCTCGAATCGATCAACGAGAATCTCTATGACTGGGATATCGACGCCGGTACGGTCTATTACGCCCCCGGCCTCTACCGCATTCTCGGCCTGACGCCCGACGAGCTTCACACTCCGAAGGACTGGACCGACCGGATCCATCCCGACGACCAGCCGCTGTTCCGCTATTCGCTCGCGGAACATCTCAAGGGCAACACCCCGCGCTTCTCCATGGAGCTGCGCTACCGCGCCAGCGACGGTAGTTGGCGCTGGGCACGTCAGGCCGGCATCGCGCTGCGCGGCCCCGACGGGCGTGCGCACCGCATGGTCGGCGCGGCCGGCGACATCACCGAGGCCAAGCGCGACGACGAGGCGATGCGGGTCTCCGCCGACGTGCTCAAGGTGATGAGCCACTCGACGTTCGAGCTGCAGACCGTGCTCGATGCGCTCGCCAATTCGGCCGTCCACCTTTGCGAGGCCGACACCGCCTTCATTTTCCGCCGCGACGGCTCGCACTACCGCGCGATGGCCGGCGTCGGCCACAACGACGCCTACAGCACCTTCCTGCGCGATCAGCGGATCCCGGTCGGCCGCGGCACCGTGGTCGGGCGGACCGCGCTCGAGGGCCGGCCGATCCACATTCCCGACATGGCGTCGGACCCCGAGTACAACTGGCCGGAGTCGCAGGCGATCGGCCGGTTCCGCACCATGCTCGGCGTGCCGCTGATGCGCGAGGGCGTGGCCATCGGCGTGATTGCGCTGGCGCGGCTGGTGACGCGGCCGTTCAGCGCCAAGCAGATCGAGCTGATCTCCACGTTCGCCGACCAGGCGGTGATCGCGATCGAGACGGTCCGCCTGTTCGAGCAGGTGCAGGAGCGCACCCGCGAGCTCGAACGTGCGCAGGAGTCGATGCAGACCGTGCTCGACAATATGACGGACGGCGTCACGCTGTTCGACAAGGACTTCCGCCGGCAATTCTCCAACCGGCGGCTCGACGAGATGGTTGGCTATCCGCCGGAACTGCGCGGCGCCGGCGTGTCGCTGCATGACATTTACCGCTTCATCTACGGCCGCGGCGATTACGGGCCGGTCGACGACCTCGAAGCCAGCGTTGCAGAGCACGTGGCGAAGGTGACCGATCCGGCGGGTTATCGCTACGAACGGCGCGTGCCCAGCGGGGCTTTCATCGAATTCACCTTCCGGCGGCTCGCCGACGGCGGCGTGCTCGCGATGTTCCGCGATATCACCGAGCTGAAGGAGCGGCAGGAGGCGCTGGCCGCCGCGAAGGAGGCCGCCGAGTACGCGCGCGCCGACGCCGAGCGCACCCGGTCGGTGCTCGCCACCATGATCGACAATATGAGCGACGGCATCGCGCTGATGACGCCGCAGGGCGACGACGTGCGCGCCGACTTCGTCAACCAGCGGATGATGGAGTTCCAGCGCTATCCCGCCGACATCGTGTTCCCCGGCTGCATGATGAGCGACGTGCGCCGCTTCCAGGTCGGCCGCGGCGATTTCGGCCCGGTCGACGACCCGGAGGCGAAGGTCCGCGAACTGGTCGATCACCTCCTCACCCCGGGCGGCGTGCGCTTCGAGCGGCCGTCGGCCAGCGGCCATTACATCGAAGTCAGCTACAAGCCGCTCGACAACGGCACCATCCTCAGCATCCACCGCGACATCACCGAGCTGAAGGAACGCGAGGCCTCGCTCGCGTCGGCGAAGGAGGCTGCCGAGGCCGCGCGCGCCGACGTCGAACACACGCGCCAGATCATGCAGACCGTGCTGGACAACATGAACGAGGCGGTCCAGCTCTTCGACAAGGACTTCAACGTCGAGTTCGTCAATCGCCAGCTCTACGAATTTCACCAGTACACGCCCGAAATCGGCGGGCCGGGCGTCTCGGGCTATGCGGGAATGCGCTTCATGGCGGAGCGTGGCGACTACGGCCCGAACGTCGACGTCGAGAAGGTCGTGGCCGAGCGCGCCGCGCGCATTCGCGACCCGAAAGGCAGCCGGCACGTGCGCCGGGCCGGCAACGGCAGCCTCGTCGAATTCACCTTCAACCCGCTGCCCGGCGGCCGTGTGCTCTGCGTGGGCCACGACGTCACCGAGGTCAAGCAGCGCGAGGCGGCGCTGCGGGCCGCAGGCGAGATCCTCAAGCTCATCAGCCGCACCAAGTTCGATCTCAAGGCGGTGCTCGACAAGCTCGTGGAATCGGCGGTGGCGCTGTGCGAGGCAGACGGCGCCAACATTCATCAGAAGATCGGCGACGAATTCCGGGTCACGGCGAGCCACGGCTACTCGCGCGAATTGACGGAGTTCATGTTCAATTCGCCGATCCCGCTCGACCGAAGCTCGCTGACCGGCCGGACCGTGCTCGACCGCACCGTGATCCACATCCCCGACATCACGAAGGACCCGACCTACAACTGGCAGGGACCGCAACGCTTCGACGAGTACCGGACCATCATCGGCGTGCCGCTGCTGCGCGACGGCCAGCCGATCGGCGTGCTGGCGATCACGCGCGCCAAGCCGCGCCCGTTCACGCCGGCGCAGATCGAGCTGATCTCGACGTTCGCCGACCAGGCCGTGATTGCAATCGAGACCCTGCGCCTGTTCGACGAGGTCCAGGAGCGCACTGCGGACGTCGAGCGCACGCGCCAGATCATGCAGACCGCCTTCGACAACATGGAGGACGGTGTCGCCCTGCTCGACAAGGACATGCGCGTGCAGCTCATCAGCCGCGAACGCGTCGAGAGTCGCCAATTCCCGAAAGAGATGACTCGTCCCGGAACGCCGGCGCGCGACCTGATCCGCTTCCAGGCGGCGCGCGGCGATTTCGGACCGGTGGCGAACGACGAGGAGGTCGAACGCAAGGTCGACGCAGCGGTTGCGCGCATGTTACTTCCGGACGGCAATCGTTACGAGCGGCGCGAAGGCGACCGCCATATCGAATATCATTTTAAGCCGATCGCCGACGGCGGCCTGCTCGCCGTCTTCCGCGACATCACCGGCCTCAAGGAGCGCGAACAGGCGTTGGCCCAGGCGCGCAGCGTCATGCAGTACGTGCTGGACAATATGAGCGACGGCGTCACGCTGTTCGACCGCGATTTCCGCTGCCGGTTCACCAACCAGCGTCTGATCGACTTCCTGCAGATCGACCCGAGCGTGGTTGCGCCCGGCTCGTCGCTGTTGGACATTTTGCGCCACCAGGCCCGGCGCGGCGATTTCGGGCCGCCGGAAGAGGCGGAGCGTTTGGCGCGCGAGCGCTTCGCCCTGATTTCGAGCCCTGGCGGAGCTCAATTCGAGCGGCGGACCGCCGAAGGTCGCCAGCTCGAATTCAAGTTCATTCCGCTCGCGAACGGCGAGACCATTGCCGTCACCCGCGACATCACCGAGTTGAAGGATCGCGAGGGGGCGATGATCGCCGCCAAGGAGGACGTCGAGCGCACGCGCGAGCTGCTGCAGACCATCCTCGACAACATGAGCGACGGCATCACGCTATGGGACAGCGACTTCCGCTGGAAGTTCAGCAACCGCCAGCACATCGAACGCCAGCAATACACACCCGACGTGCTCAAGCCAGGCTCAACCGGCTACGACATGATTCGCTATCAGGCCAAGCGCGGCGAGTACGGCCGGCTCAGGGACGACGAGATCGAGAATAAGGTCCAGGAAGTCGCCTCGATCATCCGCAATCCGAAGGGCGGACGCTACGAGCGCCGCACGCTGAGCGGCCGCCACGTCGAGTTCAAGTACAACCGGCTCGCCGACGGCAGCATGATCGGTCTCTACCGCGATATCACCGAACTGAAAGACCGCGAGGTGGCGCTGGGCGCCGCCAAAGAGTCCGCCGAGGCGGCGCGCGCCGAAGCGGAAGCGGCCACGCATGCGAAGTCCACATTCCTCGCCACCATGAGCCACGAAATCCGCACCCCAATGAACGGCGTGCTCGGCATGATGGAAGTGCTTGAGCACCAGGGGCTCAACGACGAGCAGCGCCGGAGCGTTGCGACCATGCGCGATTCCGCGCAGGGGCTGCTGCGCATCATCGACGATCTGCTCGACTTCTCCAAGATCGAGGCCGGGCGGCTGGAGCTGGAAGAGACCGCATTCTCGCTCTCGGGTCTGATCTCGGGCTCGGTGGAAACGTTCCGCCCGCAGGCCGCGGCCAAGGGCCTGACCATCGATGTGCTGATCGCCGCGGGCTCGAACGACGCGCTGGTCGGCGATCCGACACGCGTGCGGCAAGTCCTGTTCAACCTGCTCGGCAACGCCGTGAAATTCACCCAGCGCGGCGGCGTCCAGGTGCGCGCCGGTACGGCGCCGCTCGGCCAGGGTGCGACGCGCGTAACGTTGTCGATCAGCGACACCGGGATCGGGCTGACGCCGGAGCAGCGCGCGCGCCTGTTCCAGCCGTTCGCCCAGGCCGATTCTTCGACCACGCGCAAGTTCGGCGGG
This sequence comes from Alphaproteobacteria bacterium, assembly GCA_016869215.1. GTDB lineage: Bacteria > Pseudomonadota > Alphaproteobacteria > Rhizobiales > Xanthobacteraceae > Z2-YC6860. Next base: position 59,774 of record VGEP01000009.1, read on the forward strand.
ACCGGGCTCGGCCTGTCGATCGTGCGGCGGCTCGTGGAGCTGATGGACGGCACGATCGAAATCGAGAGCACGCCCGGTGCCGGTTCGACCTTCACCGTGTTGTTGACGCTGAAGGCCGCGCCGGCCGACTCGCCGCTGGCGGCGCTGCTGCGGCCCGAGGGCGGCGACCGGCCGGCCGCTCCCATCCCGATCCGCAGCGAACGCCACCGTGTGCTGGTGGTCGACGACCATCCGGTCAATCGCGAAGTGCTGGTCCGCCAGCTCGGACTGCTGGGCGTGGCCGCCGACAGCGTCAACGACGGCGTCGAGGCGCTCGAAGCCTGGATGGCGGGCCGCTACATCGCGGTGCTCGCCGACATCCACATGCCGCGCATGGACGGCTATGAACTGAGCCGGCGCATTCGAGAAGCCGAAGCCGCAGGTGCGAAGGCGGGCCGCACGCCGATTGTCGCCGTCACCGCCAATGCAATGAAAGGCGAGGAGGAGCGTTGCATCGCGGCCGGGATGGACGCCTATCTGGTGAAGCCGGTCAGCATCGACCGGCTGCGCACAACGCTCGAACGCTGGCTATCGGTCGGCGGCGATAGCGACCGCGCCGACGCCAGCGAGGGCAACAACGGGGCCGCCATCGACCGTAGCGTGCTCGGCGCCTGGCTTGGCGACGACCTTGCCGCCATCGGCTCGCTGCTCGGCAAGTTTCGCGACACTGCGATCGAGACCCAGCGCGAGATCGACGGCGCCTCGCGCAGCGGCAACCTCGCCGCGCTTGCCGCGGCGGCCCACAAGCTCAAGGGCGCGGCCAATGCGGTGGGCGCCAAGGGTGTCGGCAGCGCCGCAGCCGTTCTGGAGCAGGCCGGCAAGGCCGGCGACCGCGCGCGGTGCCGCGAGGGCCTGGGACCGCTCGCGTCCGAGCTGCGCCGCGCAATGGCCGAGATCGAGGCGTCGCAGCCCCGCTCCTGAGCGGGCGTTGTCAGTGCTTGCGCAGCGCGATGTGTACGCCGGTGATGTGAACGCCGCGCGGCGTGATCGACACCGACTGCCGGTCGCCCTGCGTCGTCAGCGCGAGTCCCGCCGTGAACAGGTCGCTGGTCGCGACCGCGCGGACGCGGTTGCCGGCGGCGCTGCCCGAAACCGAGCTGGACACGCCGTTGCTGGCTTCTTGCCAACTGCCGAAAATCCGCCCGCGCCGCTCGACCACGTTGCTGGACAGATCGAAGCGGTAGCTGTCGCTGGCGCAGCGGATGCTGAGATTGAGGCTCTTGCCGTCCCGGCCGGCGCTGTGGCGCGCCCGGCAGCGCAGCCGCTCGCGCGTCCCGCTCGACAAGACGATCGTGCCGCCGCCGCTCCACGAGCCGGCCATGATCGCGAACACATGCGGTTCGGGTTTGGCGGCGGTTTCGCCCGGTGTGGCGGCGGCCGGCTTGACCGCGTCCGGTTTGGCCGCGGCCGCAGGCGCTGTGCCCCGCGGTGCAGATTGTGCCGGCGCCGGCTGCGCCATTGCAGCTTCGCATGTCAGGACGATCGCCAGCGCGGCGACGGCCCGTTGTCCGATTGCATACGGATTCATCGGCGCCCCCTCACAGTCTGTGAGGGGATCATAGGACAACTTGCGTCCGCCGTCAGCGTTTGCGCAGCGACAGCGTCACCCGGTCGACCACCGTGCCCTCCGGCCGCATGGTGACCGTCTGCTGGTTCGAGCCGGTCGACATGGATAGCCGGGCCGAGAAGGTGTTGCCGACCGCAAGCACGTTGATCTGGCTGCCGGTGGCGCGGCCGTTCATCGTGCCGGCAGCGTTGAACGTGGTTTCGCTCCACTGGCCGGACAGCGATCCGCCTCGGTTGGTCACGAAGCCGGTCAAATCGAACTTGTAGCTGTCGCTGGCGCAGCGAATGGCGAGCTGGACATGATTGCCGTCCTCGCCGACGGTGTAGTTCGCCCGGCAGCGCAGTCGCTCGCGCTTGCCGTCGGTCATGTTGATCAGGCCACCGCCGGTCCATTCGCCGGCCATGCCGGTGAAGGGTCCGGCCGCGATAGCGGCGTTGGGTCCGGTCAATGCAAGGGTCAAGACAGTCAGGGCCCACGCTATTCGCGACAACATTCAGCGCTCCTCTTCGGTGGCGTCCCGGCGCCCGCAAACACGCGCCTCGGCGGCGCTATCGGCCGCCCCGCGCGGGCGGCACTCTGCCATGGCGCAAGTTCCGCCGCCACGGCCCAATACGGCAAAATGCTGAAGAGAATGCGTCAGTCCTTCGGCGGCACGAACATGTAGCCGACGCCGCGGACGGTGCGGATCGCCTCCGGGTGCGCGGGATCGGCCTCGATCTTGCGACGCAGCCTGGTGATCCGCAGATCGATGGCGCGATCGAAGGCCTCCATCTCGCGATGGGCTGTGACTTCGAGCAGCCAGTCGCGGGTTAATGGGCGGTTGGGGTTTTCGGCGAAAACCTTGAGCAGGTCGAATTCGCTGGACGTCAGCGTCTCCTCGTCGCCATTGCCCGGATCGACCAGCACGCGTTTCTCCAGGTCCAGCACGCGGCGGCCCATGCGGGTGCGCGGTCCGGCGGACGCCTGCGCGCCGGTGACGCGCCGGAGCACGCTCTTGATCCGCGCGAGCAGTTCGCGCGGTTCGTAGGGCTTGCCGATGTAATCGTCGGCGCCGGTCTCGAGCCCGACCACGCGATCGACGGTGTCGGAGGCCGCCGTCACCATGATGATCCCGACGCGCCCGCTTCGCTCGCGCAGCCAGCGCGCCAGCGCAAAGCCGTCCTCGCCCGGCAAGCCGACGTCGAGCAACACCAGTTCGGGAAGCTCGCGCTCGACGATTCGCCGCAGTGCGCCGCCGCCGTCGGCGCCGCTGACGCGAAAGCTCTGCTTGTCGAGGTAGTCGACGAGCAGTTGGCGCTGCGTCGGCTCGTCTTCGACCACGACGATGTGCGGCCGCTGGTCCATGCCCCGATCCGAATTGCCGCAGCGCTACTTCATGGCCTCGGCGCCGGCCTGCGCAACCTGCGCGTTGTTCGACGACCGCATGCCCGACACGCCGATGGCACCGACGATCTTGCCGTCGGCTACGAGCGGCAGGCCGCCGTCCAGCGGTACGATGTCCCGGAGCGCGAGGAAGCGCAGGCCTGCGCCGCCGCCGGAGATCGCCTCGTCGAGCAGCTTGGATGGAATCTTGAAGTAGAGCGCCGAGCGCGCCTTTCCGGTGGACAGCTCGACCGAGGACAGTTGCGTGTTGTCCATGCGGTGCAGCATCACCAGATGGCCGCCGCTGTCGATGATCGCGATTGCCATCGGCCAGTTGTTCTTCGCCGCTTCCGCCTCGGCGGCAGCCATGGCCTTTTTCGCGGCTTCCAGTGTGATTGGGGGGCCATATGGCGGCTGCGTGTTCTGCGATTGTGCGGGCAGCACCGCCAGCAGCGCAAAAACGCAGGCGCCGGCAAGGGTTCTCAGCATCGTCATGGGGCCTCCACACACAATCCGGTTTGGCCGCAGCATAAGTGCCCTGAGCGATTAGGGAAACAGGGCCGCTCGCGACGCCGTGAAGCATTCGAGGGTCCCGATGGCTGGAATTTGACGACCCGGACGGTGCCTAATGCGCGCGTTCGGCCTATATTTGCGTCACCGATCGCAATCAGACCTGCAGGAGAACCGGCCATGTTCCTGTTCAAGAAGTCGCCCGATATGCCGGCCAAGGACCAGGCGCTGCCCGGCCGGCCGCAGGCGATCCCGACTGCGCGGAACCATTTCGTCAACCGCAATCCGCTGAAGGGGCCGTACCCGCCGGGGCACGAGACCGCCATTTTCGGCATGGGCTGCTTTTGGGGCGCGGAGCGCAAGTTCTGGGAGTTGGGCGACGGGATTTTCGTTACCGCCGTCGGCTACGCCGCCGGCGAGACGCCCAATCCAACCTACGAGGAGGTGTGCTCCGGCCGCACCGGCCATAACGAGGTCGTGCTGGTGGTCTTCGATCCGAAGACGGTGTCCTACGAGGCGCTGCTCAGGACGTTCTGGGAGAATCACGATCCGACCCAGGGCATGCGCCAGGGCAACGACGTCGGCACGCAGTACCGCTCCGGCATCTACACAACCTCGCCGGACCAGAAGGCGTCCGCCGAGCGGTCGAAGACGATGTTCGGGCAGGCGCTGAAGGCCAAGGGCTACAGCGCGATCACGACCGAGATTCTCGACGCGCCGCCGTTCTACTTTGCCGAGGACTATCACCAGCAGTATCTGGCGAAAAACCCGTTCGGCTACTGCGGGCTCGGCGGCACCGGCGTGTCCTGCCCGATCGGCACCGGGGCGGTGGCCGCCGAGTGAGCCGCTGGCCTATCGGAGACAGGCGAAGGGCTGCGTTCGCGGCCCTTTTCGTTTGCCGGGACCGCGACTGCGCGTATGCCTAAGCCTTCATTAACCATACCTGGGCGTTAATCCGGCTTAACCTTTGCTTTGCGGGCCCGGATTCGCATGCGGCTGCGCCGCCTTCTCGTGCTTTGCCTCGCCGCTCTCGCGCTCACGGCCTGCGCGCGGGAGGCGCCGCGCTACGCCATGGCCCCGCAGGCACAGCCGCGCTCCGACCTCGACATGATGATGTATGGCGCGCCCGCCGCAGCCTCCCGCACCGTGCGTCACGCCCAGCGCGCGGTGCCGGTGCAAAGCGGCCCCGCTCCCATCGTCGAAGACGCCGGCACCTATACGCTCGACTCAGGCGACAAGCTCCGCATCGTCGTGTTCGGCCAGGACGCGCTCAGCAACACCTATGCGGTGAGCGCGGCGGGCCAGGTGACCATGCCGCTGATCGGGGCGGTCAATGCGCGAGGCATGACCACGCAGCAACTGTCGCAGTCCATCGCAGGGCGATTGAAACAAAGCTTCATCCGCGATCCGAGCGTGGCCGTTGAAGTGGAAACCTACCGGCCGTTCTTCGTGCTCGGCGAGGTGACCTATCCCGGCCAGTATCCTTACGTGCCCGGCATGACGGTGCAGAACGCCGTCGCCATCGCCGGCGGCTTCACCCCGCGGGCCAGCAAGAGCCGCGTCACGCTGACCCGCACCTACAACGGCGTGCCCGCGCGCTACGCCCTGCCGATGCATTATCCGGTGCGGCCCGGCGATACGCTCACCGTCGGGGAACGGTGGTTCTGAGTATGGAGCGCGTGCGCGCTCACTTCCCGGACAGGGCCGCTAAGAAAAGCGGCACGCCCACCATCCCCATGAGAAGCAGGACCATCGCCGCGAGTGCGAACTGGAGTTCTGGCGATTTTTTCGCCGCACCGCGAACGCCCACAACGATGACCGGCACCACGAAGATCAGGAACATGATCGTGCCGTAGAACGCCGGAATGATCTCAAAGCCGTCGCCTGTCCGTCTCACCGTATGCTTGATCGCCGGGATGAAGGCGAAGAACCAGAACATCGTCGCGAAGCCCGCGGCAAGCAGCAGCACGAAGCGCGGCATGACGTCGTCCCAGGTCGGCGCCGGCGCGCTCTCCTGTTTCGGCGGGCCTGAGTTCCACAACTTGGCGCAGCCCAGCACGAGCGCAGCGAGCAGGATCGCCAGCCAGAAAATCGGGCCGGTGGCCTTGGCGCCAAGCGCGAACGGGGCATAGGCGTAAATCGGCAGGGCAATCCCGGCGAGGATCGCGGCCCGGTCGTTGCGCCAGTTGCAGATGACAAGAACCAGCGCCGGCAGCGTCAGGCCGGCAAAAGCCACCGTGAGAACGAGCGCCGTGACGCCGCCGCTTCTGCCGGCGAAGGCTTCGGCAGCGGCAGCACCGGCGAACGGCGCCCAGACAGTGGCTTCAATCGCCGCAATGGCCGCAGCGATCGACCGCAGCATTGATCACCCCCGGGGCGAACGTTACGCCCGTGCGCAGGGATACGGAAGTGCATCCGCAACGCAAACGGCCGCGCGATGTCGCCACCGCGCGGCCGAAGAATCGGAAGCCAGAACGGCGCGAGCCGTTACTTCATGTGCTTTGCCAGGAACGCCGTGGTGCGCGACCATGCCAGGTCGCGGCTCGGCGCATGGAAGCTGCCGCGCTCGTCGCAATGGAAGCCGTGGCCGCCCTCCGGATAGACGTAGATCTCGCTATCGCCGCCGCGCTTCTGCTTGATGGTCTCGACGTCGGTCATCGGGATGCTGGCGTCCTTCTCGCCGAAGTGCAGCTGCACCGGGCACCTCGGCTTCTCGTCGGCGAAGGCTGCGATGCGGCCGCCGTAATAGCCGACCGCCGCGCTCAGGCCGGACAGGCGCGTCGCGGCCAGGAACGCGATCGTGCCGCCCATGCAGAAGCCGATGATGCCGACCGGGCCGACGCCCTTGAGGTCTTTGATCGCCGCGTCGGTGTCGCGCATCATCGCGTCCCAGTCGGGCTTGGCGACGAAGGTGCGCGACTTCTCGATCTCGGGCGGCGTGTAGCCCGACTGGTAGTCCTTCTGCGTGCGGTCGAACAGCGCTGGCGCCACTGCGACATAGCCCTCGCTCGCGAATTTGTCGCACACCGCGCGGATGTGCTGGTTGACGCCGAAAATCTCCTGAATGACGACCATGCCGCCCTTCGGCTTTCCGGCAGGATCGGCGCGATAGGCGCCGAGCTGATGGCTGTCGGACGCGGTGAGCGTGAAGTGTTTACCCAAGTGAACCTCCCGATATTCGAACTGCATTGAACCATTCGGTACCGGCTTGCGACGTGGCTCGCCGCAGGCTGGCTGAACGTCTGTTTATCATTGTTTTCTCGAAATTAAACCGCGTTCCACAGAGCCGCCGTGGTGAACCTTTGTGACACGCGGCGACACGAATGCCCCGGATAGGCGATCAAACGGTCCCGCAGGGATCACCAAGGAGAGTTCGATGTTCCGCAAGTCTACCCTTATGGCCATCGCCGCGTCCGCCGCGCTCGGTGTCGCCATGTTCACGTCCGTATCGGTGCAAGCCAACCCCGGCAAGGTCAACATGGGCAACTTCCATCTCAACAAGCCCAACCTCAACGTCGGCAAGATCAACGTTCAAAAGAAGTCGACCGTTGACTTGAGCAACCTCAACCTCAACAAGCCGAACCTCAACATTCCCATCGGCGTCAAGAAGAAGCCGTCGGTGGACCTGAGCAACCTTCACTTCAACAAGCCGAACCTCAACATTCCCATCAACATCAAGAAGCCGGGCAAGCCGATCAAGCCGAACTGGCCGGTCGCGAAGCCGAAGTGGCCGAAGCCCGGCATCCACGTCGTCCACGTTGGCCACCCCGTGGTCTATGCCGCGCCCGCCGTGTACGCGGTGGCGCGCCCCGCGGTGGCCGGCCCGTGCACCTGCCTGAGCAAGGAATACACGCAGGAAGGCGCGGTGCTGTTCAAGGATCGCTGCACCAACGAGATGGCGATGAACCCGCCAGCTCAGCCGCAGCAGGTCGGGATGGTCGAGCAGCCGTCGCAGACCGCGTATGTGCAGCAGCCGCAGGCCCAGGCCGCGCAGCAGTAAGCGTCGCGTGACGTCAGAGAGCCCCGGCGTTCGCGCCGGGGTTCTTATTCTTTGTAGTGCACCGCGAGCCAGACCGTCGGTTCGGTTGCGTCGGTCCATTCGACGCGATGGCGCACATGTGCGGGGATCGCGAGACGGTCGCCGTGGCTCAGACCGAGGCGCAATCGTCGCAGGTGAGCTACGCGCCCGCACTGCAGACCGTGCAGGCTCCGCAGAACACGATGCAGCAGAACGCAGCGTCATTACAAATGACATGCGAATGGTCGAGCGGACCCCGGCTTATAGTCAGGCCCCTTGCTTTTTGTGTGCACCGAAACCGGATCAGCGGCGACGCGCGCAGACGGCGCGATCGGGGGCCGTCGGCCGGACGCTGCGGAGTCGCCGGTCCGGAATCCTGAACATCCATTTATCGTTATTTTTTCGAGCGTTAGAGCGCCGGCCGCGGCCAAGGACATTGAACCTTTGCGGACGGCGGCCACACCAATGGCCCGGATAGGCGATCTAAAGGTCCCACAGGGATCACGAGGAGAGTTCGATGTTCCACAAGACCGCCCTGATGGCCATCGCCGCGACCGCCGCGCTCGGTGTTGCCATGTTGACTTCCATCACGGCGCACGCCGGCCCGGGTCCTGGTAAGGTCCAAATCCTGAAACCCGGCATCGTCGGCCAGCTCAAGCCGATCGGCGTGAAGCCGATCAAGCCGATCAAGCCGAAGTGGCCCCCGATCGTCGTGAAGCCGAAGTGGCCGAAGCCGATCCACGTCGTTCACGTTCACCGCCGCGTCATCTACGCCGCGCCCGCCGTCTACGCGGTGGCGCGCCCCGCGGTGGCCGGCCCGTGCACCTGCCTGAGCAAGGAGTACACCCAGGAGGGCGCGGTGCTGTTCAAGGATCGCTGCACCAACGAGATGGCGATGAACCCGCCGGCTCAGCCGCAGCAGGTCGGGATGGTCGAGCAGCAGTCGCAGACCGCGTACGTGCAGCAGCCGCAGGCTCAGGCCGCGCAGCAGTAAGCGTCGCTTGACGTCAGAGAGCCCCGGCGTTCGCGCCGGGGTTCTCATTCTTTGTAGTGCACCGCGAGCCAGACCGTCGGCTCGGTTGCGTCGGTCCATTCGACGCGGTGCTTGGCGTGCGCCGGGATGTGCAGATGGTCGCCACGCCGCAGAACGTGCGGCGACGCTTCGCCTTCGAACAGGACAGCGGCCGAGCCCGACAGAACGAGCACCCATTCGGCCTGCGGCTGGTCGTACCAGAAGCCCGGCGGGCTTGCGTGGCCTCGCGAGACGATGCGCTCGACGCGAACGTTCGGCACGTCGACGAGAGTGGTGAACAGCTCCTCGGGCAATTGCTCCGGAATTCCGCCGAAGATATTGCCGATCGCCTTGCTCATGCCCGCGCGTCTCCGTTCACGGCTTCGGCATTGTCTTTGACGCGGTTACTTCATGCGAACCGGCATTCAATTCGCTCGAAAACGCTATAGCCCGAACGCCTCCGCCAGCAGTTCGTAGCAGTGCTTGCGCGCCTCGTGGTCGTAGATCATCGAAGTCACCATCACCTCGTCGGCCTGCGTCGCCTCGATCAGCGGCGCCATGTGCGCCATCACTCTGTCCTTGCCGCCGACCACCAGCCGCGCACGGTTGCGCGCGACCCAGGCGCGGTCGGTAGCCGTGTACTCGTGCGCCGCCGCCTCTTCCGGGCTCGGGATCGGCTGGAACACGCCCTGCCGCCGCCGCGCGAAATTGAGGTCGACCGAACTGGCCAACCGCTCGGCTTCGTCGTCGGTGTCGGCGCAGACGACGTGCAGCGCCAGGATCGCGAGCGGCGTCGGCCGCTGCGGCGACGGCCGGAACTGGGCGCGATACATCGTCATCGGCGCAACCGGATCGAAATCGGAGAAGTGATGTGCGAACGAAAAGCCCGCGCCGACATGGGCCGCGAGCTGCGCGCTGTAGTCGCTCGAACCGAGCAGGTAGATCGGCGGCAGCGCCACGTCCTGCGGCATCGCCTGCACCTTCCGGAACGGATGGCTTTCGGGAAAGCCGCGCTGTTCGAACAGCAGCAGCTCCTGGAAGCGTTCGAGGAAATCGTCGCTTGCCGGATCGTCCTGGCGCCGCCGCAGGGCGTACGACGTTACCGGGTCGGTGCCGGGTGCGCGGCCTAGTCCGAGATCGATACGGCCGGGGAACAGGCCCTCCAGCACCTTGTAGCGTTCCGCGACCTGCAGCGGAGCGTGATTGGGCAGCATCACGCCGCCGGAGCCGACGCGCATGCGCTCCGTCACGGCGGCGATCTGGCCGATCATGATGTCGGGCGCCGAGCTTGCGATGTTGGGCAGGTTGTGATGCTCGGCCACCCAGTAGCGCGCGAAGCCGAGGCGGTCGGCGAGCCTGGCAAGATCGAGGCTGTTGCGCAGCGCCTGCGCTCCGGAGATTCCGGTGGTCACGGGCGACAGATCGAGGACGGACAGGGGACGCATGCGCACAGTTAGAGCATGTCCGCGCGATTTGGGAACAGGTCTTCCGGGCGCGGAGCGCCGCGGCGGTCAGTTGGAGAACGGAAAGCCGAACGGATCCTGCGCCGCCCGCTGCACGGGGCGGGCGCGCTTCTTCTTTGGCGCCGGCTCGGCCACCCGCGGTCTTGGCGTGGGCACGGTAGCTGCCACGGGCTGCTGATTGTCGTTCGCGACGGCGGAACCGTCGGTCGCGGGCGCGGCCTCCGGCGTTGCGGCTGCGGGAACCGGCGCCGGATCGGACGCAGCCGCGGCGTCTGGTGCGGCAGGAACGGCCGGGGGCTGCGTCACGCTGCCGGTGACGATGGCCGGCGCGGCCTCGGCTGCCGCTGGCTCGCCATCGGCGGCCGGCTTGGGCTTGGTAGCGGGAACCGCGGGCGGCGCTGCGGGCTCGGTCGCCGTCGCGGGCACGACGTCGGACTCGAGCGCGCCGGCGGTCGGCGGTTCCGCCGCGGAATCGTCGAGTCGGTCAGGTTGCGCCTCTGGCTCCGGCGGTGGGTCGTCCGGCGTGGCGCGGGTTGTCACGTCGGGATCGATGGCGGCCACCGCCGGTGGCGGGGCCTGCTGCTCCGCGAGTGGCAGCGGGTGGGGCAGGGCGGCGTCGATGCTGCCTGGGCTCTGCGAGTCGATGCCGGCTGCGGGCGGTGTCAGGCTGACCGGCAGCGGGGCGAGTGCGCTGTTGCCGCCCACGAACCGCAGATCGTACACGATGGGCGACGCCAGACGTAGTCCCGGCGGCTCGGCGAGCGCGCCGGCGGGCAGCGCTGCCGCGTGCGCGGAGGCGATCGGCATCGACGCATGGACGTGATGCAGGGTCGCGGCCAGCCGCAAGCCCGCAAACACCACCACAAAACCGCACAGGAACGCCGCAACGATAAGCCGGAAACTCGGAAGCATGACGCTCACCTCGATTCCAGAGCTGTTGTCCGGTGGCGGCCTGCATATCTGAGTCGGCTGTGGAGAAAAATGAAAATTGAAAGCAAACTCCGCCGGTTGCGGCGGGATCGCGATGCAGGCGGTGCGAGTCTGCACGCTGCATCTGGACGAGACGCTAAGTCTTTTGGATATTTGTTGCCGGACGCCGCCCCGGACATGATGCGCAGAGGCGGCGGACGACGCGACTGCGGACAGGGAGTTGCGAAATGGCGTCGTTGAGCGATTGGAAGGTGCCGGCGTCGGCACAGCCCAAGCCGGAAGACTACGCCTACGATCTCGAAGCGGCGCTCAGCGCCGTGGTCGGGGTCCGCGCCGTCATTCCGCCGGATGCGTTTACCGCCGACACGCTGGGAACCGAGCGCGCGGGAAACGGCGTGCTGATCCGAGCCGACGGCCTGGTGCTGACCATCGGCTATCTGGTGACCGAGGCGGAAACCATCTGGCTGACGCTGATCGACGGCCGCGCTGTTCCGGGAACGGTATTGGCTTACGACCAGGCCACCGGCTTCGGGCTGATCCAGGCTCTGGCGCGGCTCGACCTTCCGGCGCTGCCGATCGGGAACTCGGGCGCCGCGCCGGTCGGCGAGCGCGTGGTGGTTGCGGATGCCGGCGGGCGGCAGAAATCGGTCGCGGCGCGCATCATCGCCAAGCAGGAATTCGCGGGCTACTGGGAATACGTCGTCGACGAGGCGATCTTCACCGCACCGTCGCACCCGAACTGGGGCGGCACCGCCTTGATCGGTCCGGCCGGCGACCTGCTCGGCATCGGCTCGCTGCAATTGCAGGAAGGCCGCGAGCAGGGCCCGCCCGGCGACATCAACATGATCGTGCCGATCGACCTGCTCAAGCCGATCTTCGACGATCTTCTGACGCTCGGACGGCCCAAAGCTCCGCCGCGGCCGTGGCTCGGCCTCTATGCGACCGAAATCGAGGACAAGGTGGTGGTCGTGGGTCTTGCCAAGGACGGCCCGGCGCAGCGCGCCGACATCCGCACCCGAGACGTGCTGCTGTCGGCCGCGGGTGGCGAGGTGAGCGGGTTGTCGGGATTGTACAAGCGGGTGTGGTCGCTGGGCGCGGCCGGCGTCGAAGTGCCGTTCTCGATTTACCGCGACGGCAAGACCATGGAGATGCGGATCAAGACCGGCGATCGCAGCCGGTTCCTGAAAGCGCCCAAGCTGCATTGAGCTTCGGCCGGGCCGGCCACCACCGGTCATCGCATCCGTTGATGGCTCGCTCGACTTGAATTCATCGGCGCATCGCTGGATTGCGCTATCGCGCCGGGACTGCTCCGGGCGTTGATGCTAGGAATTGTCCGAAATCTGCCGGGATCCGTCATCGTGACCATGCACTCTGCCGCCGGGGCCTCTCCCGCGAGCGACATCGACTCCGCCCGCGCCTGGACGCGGCTCGGCGTTGCGCTTGCGCTCGGCACGGTCGGCAGCGTCGGCATGTGGTCGTTCGTGGTGGCGCTGCCGGCGGTGCAGGCGGACTTCGGTGTGGCACGCGGCGACGCGTCGCTGCCGTTCACGCTGACCATGATCGGCTTCGGCGCCGGCGGCATCGTGATGGGACGTCTCGCCGACCGCTACGGGATCGTCATTCCGGTCATTGCAGGCGCGCTGATGCTCGGCGCGGGCTATATCCTGTCGGGCATCGCCGGCAATCTCTGGCAGTTCGCACTGGCGCAGGGCCTGATCGGCTTCGGCAGCTCTGGCACGTTCGGCCCGCTGATGACCGACATCTCGCACTGGTTCGTGCGCCGGCGCGGCATCGCGGTGGCGCTGGTCTCCTGCGGCAACTATCTCGCCGGCACGATCTGGCCGCCGATCATCCAGCATTTCATCTCCACGGAAGGTTGGCGTTTCGCGCAGATCGGCATCGGCGTGGTCTGCCTCGTCACGATTCTGCCGCTGGCGTTCGGCATGCGCCGCAAGCCGCCGTCGCAGCTCGCAGCGCACGGCGTCGCCGCCGCGGCCGGCATGCGCGAGTCGCTCGGCATGTCGTCGAACGCGCTGATGATGCTGCTGTTCGTCGCGGGCATTGCCTGCTGCGTCGCCATGGCGATGCCGCAGGTCCATATCGTCGCCTACTGCGGCGACCTCGGATATGGCCCCGCGCGCGGCGCCGAGATGCTGTCGATGATGCTCGGCTTCGGGCTGATCAGTCGCATCGCGGGCGGCTTTATCGCCGACCGCATCGGCGGCGTCGCGACGCTGCTGATCAGTTCTGCGCTGCAAGGCGTCGCGCTGTTTCTCTACATGCTGTTCGACAGCCTGGTTTCGCTCTACGTGATCTCGGCGCTGTTCGGGCTGTTCCAGGGATCGATCGTGCCGATGTACGCCATCATCGTGCGCGAGTATTTCCCGCCGAAGGAAGCCGGCGTGCGGCTCGGCATCGTGCTGATGGCGACGCTCGGCGGCATGGCGCTCGGCGGCTGGATGTCGGGCGTCATCTTCGACCTGACCGGCTCGTACCAGGCCGCCTTCCTCAACGGGCTGGCGTGGAACTTGGTGAACGTTTCGATAATGACCTGGCTGCTGCTGCGGCCGGGACGCCGCTTGGCACCCGCCTGACCTCCGATCGCTAAAATTGCACACAAGCGCTTAGCGGAATGACAGCGCGCGCTTGCTATGGCTAGCGAGTGTCCAAAGGCGGGTCTTGAATTCCGAATGGCGACCCAGAAGGTCGAAAAAGCGATCGAAGGCCTGGTGATCCTCGTCGCCGACAGCAACGCCTATATGCGCAAGCTGACGCGGATGATGCTGGTCAACATCGGCGCCAAATCGATCTACGAGGCGGCCGACGGTGTGGCCGCGCTCGACGCCATTCGCGCCATCAATCCGGACGTTATGATCCTGGACTGGGACATGCCGGTGCTGGACGGCCGCGAGGTGATGCGCATCGTGCGCTCGCCCGGCGCGTTCCCCAAGCCGAACCTGCCGGTCATCATGGTTACCGATATCGGAATCAGCACCCGTGTCAGCACGGCCATGCGGCTCGGCGTCAACGAGTTTCTGGTCAAGCCGATCTCGCCCAAGACGCTGCAACAGCGATTGCTCGGCATCGTGCTCAAGCCGCGGCCGATGGTGCGCGCCGGCAAGTACTATATCCCGATGCCGCGCCGGCGGATCGACATGAAGGAATTCATCGACGCCACCAGCGACACGCCCGACGGCGAAGCGGCGGTCGTGGGCGCGGAGCCGGAAGAGGCCGCGACCGCCTAGCGGGTCGCGCGTCCGGGGCATTCGTTTCCAAGCACTGCAGACGATCGTGCGGCTTCAGGCTGCGGCGCTGCGCCGTCCGGCGGTCTGCCGCCGCTCGGCCTGCGCCTCGATGGCGCCGGCCACGGCCTCGGGCGCCGCGACGGCAACCCGGTTGCGGCCGTCCGCCTTGGCGCGGTAGAGCGCTTGGTCGGCCTGTAGCAGCAGGACCGGAAGCTCGTAGGCGCCCTTGGCGCTGAACACCATGCCGGTGCTCACCGTCGCCTTCACCGGATGGTTTGCGATCTCGGCCGCAGCGTTCTCGAAGGCGCATTGGATGCGCTCGGCCAGCGCGGCCGCGCCGTCGCGCTCGGCATCGCGGATGACGGCCACGAATTCGTCGCCGCCCCAACGGCTGATGATGCCGGCCGCACCGATGTTGGCCTTGGCGACGTCGGCGAAGGTCTGCAGCACGCGGTCGCCGACTGCGTGCCCATAGCGGTCGTTGATGGCCTTGAAGTGATCGAGGTCGAACAGCAGCACCGCCACGGTCTTGGCTTCGCCGCCCAGGCGGCGGCTTGTCACCGCCTGCTCCAGGAACCCGCGCCGGTTGGCGATGCCGGTCAGCGGATCGGTGCGCGCAGCGGCGCGGTGGCGGTATTCGGTGCGCTCCTTGGCCATCGCGAGGAGGATGAACGCGATCGAGATGGTGAACAGCAGCGCTTCGAGGCTCAGCACGTCGAGCCAGCCGCTGAGCGCGACGTTGCTGCCGGGCGATGCCTGCGGGGTAACGCCGAGCGGCGTGCGCAGAAGAAACAGCGCACCGTGCGCCGTCAGCATGAAGATTGCCGGCCAGCGCGACACCAGCGCCTCGGCGCGGCCGCGCCAGAACTCGTAGGCCGTGAGCCAGGTGTATCCGGCGACGATGCCTGAGCCGACCAGCGCCAGGGTCTCCGGCGAACCGGACCATGGCGACATCCGGCAGACGGCGATCCACACCGCCAATCCGACCAGCGACAGCGCCAGCTCCGGCTTGCGGCGGTCGAACACGCGCGCGCCGCACCAGGTGACCGCGAAGGAGGCGAACAGGATCGCGTTGGCGAGGTCGATCGACACGGCCTGCGGCACCGTGCCGTGCCAGCCGAACAGCATGATCGAGACTGCGCGCAGCAGGTGCGCCGAGCCCCACCAGGCCAGCGCCCGCTTCGAAAAGCCCTGCGACCACGCCACGAACAGCAACAGGCCGAGAATGATCTCGACGTACATCGTGACCAGGAACAGCGTCTTGACGTCGAGACTGAGCGCCATCGGTGCGGGGCCCGCGCGGCTGCGGATGGGAAAAGAAGAACAACGAAGCAATGCTGCGTTGCGGTTTATCGCCGGTCCGCGGTTAGCAAGAGCTTCGGGCGATTCGGACAATTTGCCGGATTGCCCAATTCGGAGCGGGCGCCGCGATCGGGGCGTTGGCCATGCCACGCCGCGTGCTAGAACGGCACAACTGCAATGCATTCGAACGAACGGGGTAAGACACAATGAACTGGACCGAGCGCCGCGAACGCCTGCGAGCCACGATCAGCGGCGACCGATGCATCTATCCGGCCTCGGTGTACGATGGAATCGCGGCGCGGATCGCGGGCGATCTCGGTTTCGAGGCGATGATGCTGGCAGGCTCGGTCGGCTCGTTCAGTGTGCTGGCCGCGCCCGACATCTGCGTGCTGACGCTGACCGAGTTCGCCGAACAGGCCTACCGCATCAATCGCGCGGGCTCGCTGCCGCTCTTGGTCGACGCCGATCACGGCTACGGCAACGCCATGAGCGTCAAACGCACGGTGGAGGAGTTGGAGACCGCAGGCGTATCGGGCATGACCATCGAGGACACGCTGCTGCCGACGCCCTATGGCGGTGGTGACGCGACGCTCATTCCGATCGCCGAGGGCGTGGGCAAGATGAAGGCGGCGCTCGCGGGCCGGCAGGACCCGCGCCTCGTCATCGTCGGCCGCACCAGTGCCATGGCCATCACCGGCGTCGAGGACACCATTGCGCGGCTGCAGACTTACGAGGCGGCAGGCGTCGACATGCTGTTCATGGCGGGGGTGAAGAACCGCGCCCAGCTCGACGCGGTATCAGCGGCGACCAAACTGCCGATCTTCCTCGGCGGCGTGCCGGAGGACATGCTGGATGCGGACTATCTGGCCGCGCGCCGGGTCCGCATCTGCCTGCAGGGCCACCACTCGTTCTGGGCGTCGGTGCAGGGCGTTTACGACACGCTGAAGGCGCTGCGCGAGGGTACGAGGCCGTCGCAGCTCAAGAACATTGCCGCCGCGGACCTGCAGAAGCGCGTGCTGCGCCAGGCCGATTACGACCGCTGGACCGGCGAGTTTTTGGGCGAAAAGTAAACAACCTAACTTCGAGGGGGTCTGTCATGCGCGCCTATCAAATCGCGAAAGCCGGTTGCGGCATCGAGGGGGTGACCAAGGTCGAGCGGCCGATGCCGAAACCGTCGCACCGGCAGGTGCTGGTCAAGGTCCAGGCCTGCTCGCTCAACTTCCGCGACCTCGGCATCGTGCGCGGCACCTACCGCCAGGCGGTGCGCGAGAACATCGTGCCGCTGTCGGACGGCGCGGGCGAGGTGGTGGAGGCCGGCGCCGGCGTGACGCGCGTCAAGGCCGGCGACAAAGTTGCGGGCAATTTCTTCCAGCGCTGGGTCGCGGGCGAGCCCCCGGCCGACGTGCAGGCCGGCGCGCTCGGCGGCGGCTGCGACGGCATGCTCGCGGAATACGTTGTGCTCGAAGAAGAAGGCGTCGTGAAAGTCCCCGCGCACCTGTCAATCGAGGAGGGCGCGGCGCTGCCCTGCGCCGCCGTGACCGCGTGGCACGCCATGGTCGAGCACGCCGGACTGATCGCGGGTCAGGCCGTGCTGCTGCAAGGCACCGGCGGCGTGTCGGTGTTCGGACTGCAGTTCGCGAAGGCGATGGGCGTGCGCGCGATCGTCACCTCGTCGAGCGACGACAAGCTCGCGCGCGCCAGGGCGCTCGGCGCGGCTCACACCGTCAATTACAAGTCGACGTCCGACTGGGAAAAGGCTGCGATGGAGTTCACCGGCGGGCGCGGCGTCGATCAGGTGGTCGAAGTCGGCGGCTCGGACACGCTGACGCGCTCGTTCGGCGCGATCCGCGTCGGAGGCAAGATCAGCATGATCGGCGGCCTGAGCGGGGCCGCGACGCAGCTCGACCCGCGGCTCATTCTTGCGCGGCGCGCCAACGTGCAGGGCATCTCGGTCGGCTCGACGCAGATGTTCGAGGCGATGAACCGCGCGATTGCGGCGAATGGCATCAAGCCGGTGATCGATAAGGTATTTGGCTTCGACGACGTGCAGGCGGCGTACCAGCACCTCGCCTCGGGCGCGCATTTCGGCAAGGTGGTGATCCGCGTCGGGTGAGCGGCATCAGCCGCCGCGGCGGTCGAAGAACTTGCGAACCGTGCCGACGGTGAGCGCGATCACGTAGATCCAGACGATAACCGCGCCGAGCCCGAACACGGAGCGGCCGATCAACTCGCCCGTGGTCCGCGTCTCGAACAGCGGACCGGAGACGTTGAAGGAGCGCGGGCCGCTGCCGATTGCGATCCAGGTGCCGACGATGGCGAGCGAGCCAACGATTGCGATGCCGAACACGCGATAGGACAGCTTGGTCCAAAGCGGCGCGCTTTCGGGTACCTCGTCCTGCTTGTCGTTCATCCCGGCTTTGGATCGGACGATGCAGGTGCAGCCCGCGAAGAAGAAGGCCAGGCCGGCGCAAAACAGGATCGGCCATGGAGCGTTCGCGCCGCCGTCCGGCATGGGCAGCACGCCAAGCGCAACGAGGCAGAAATAGGCGCCGCCGGCCATGAAAGCGATGCCGATACCGACGACGTCCTGAGGTTTGGACTGGTCCTGAGCACTCATGCACGGCCTCACGCAGCGCGAGGCCGTCATTGTGGACCGTCAAGGTTGCCAATCCGTTGCGGTCAGTCCCAGCCGCCGGCGATGCGCTCCACCGGATTGGCGATCCGGCCGTCGGGGCGCCTGAGCGCCGAAATGCGCTGCATCTCGTCGCCCGTGAGCGCAAAGTCGAACACATTCAGATTGGCGGCAATGCGCTCCGGCCGCGACGAGCGCGGGATCGGAACGACATTCTGCTGCACCAGCCAGCGCAGCGCGACTTGCGCGACGCTGCGCCCGCGCGCCTTGGCGATGTCGGCGAGCACCGGATCGGAGAACAGCCGGCCGCGCCCGAGCGGGCAATAGGCGACGAACGCCATGCCGCGCCTGCGGACGGCGCCGAGCAGCTTCGTCTGGTCGAGATAGGGATGATACTCGGCCTGCAGCGCGGCGAGCGGCTCGGGGCAGAGCGCGGCCGCCTCGTCGAGCAGCCGCGTGGTGAAGTTCGCAACGCCGATATGCCGCGCGACGCCGTTGCGCCTGGCCTTCGCCAGCGCCGGCATGGTGTCGGACAGCGGGATGGCGGGGTTCGGCCAGTGCACCATCAGGAGATCGAAGTAGTCGACGCGCAGCGCCTTGAGGCTCTGGTCCACCGAGCGTGCGAAATCGGCGGCCCGCAGGTTCTCGTGCGAGACTTTCGTAACCAGGAAGATTTCGGAACGCGGCACGCCGGAGGCGCGGATCGCCTCGCCGACCGCGCCTTCCGAGCCGTACTTGCGTGCGGTGTCGATGTGGCGGTAGCCGGCGCGCAATGCGGTCACGATCTCCTCGGTGGCGACCGAGCCGGTCTGCGGCGAGGTGCCATAGCCGAGCGCAGGAATTGCCGCGCCGTGGGCGGCGACGGTCGGGATGGCGGCGGGCGTCGTGATGTTCACGTCGACTCTTGAATACGTGGCGCACCCGAGAGGATTCGAACCTCTGACCTCTGCCTTCGGAGGGCAGCGCTCTATCCAGCTGAGCTACGGGTGCGTTGCGCCCTAGATAGCCCACCCCCCCGGAATCGGCAACGGCGCGCCGCCGCCTCCCGAACGCGGGAGGCGGCGGCGATTATTTGCCGAAGCGCCGGCTCAGATCGGTCCGCGTCAGTTCCGGATCGGCTTGGGCGGTTGAAAATAGCCGTCGCCAGACTGACTCAGCGTCGGAGTCCAACTGTCGGCCGTCGTCATGGGCTGACCCTTGTCGAGATAGTCCTTGAGCTTCTCGGAGCGGTCGGTGAACGTCGGCTTGGGTGTGCCGCCCGAATTGCGCAGCGGCGGCGGGAAGCGATGCTTGACCGGCGCAACACCGAAACCGGTCGAACCGTCGGTGCGGGTCATCGTCTGGCCCTTGCCCAGATGCGTGTCGAGCTTCTTGCCGGCATCCGACAACGTCTGGCCGGGGTTCCGCGGCGGCCGCTTGGGGTCCTTGGGATAGTGGTACTTCGGCGGCGCCTTCATAATGCCGGACGAATTGTCGGCCTGGCTCAGCGGTTGAGACTGGCCGAGATAGTCCTTCAACTTTCCGGACTTTTCGGAGAACGATTGCGGGTCGTGCGGACCATTCGGCCGCGGACGGCGTTCCGGCCAAGGACTAGGATTCCTCCAGGACACGCCGGATTTGCCATCGGTTTTCGTGAGCGGCTGACCTCTGTCCACGTAGCCTTTGAGGCCGGCGGATTTTTCCTGGAACGACGGCTGCCAGCCGGGCGGCTTCGTCACCGGACCGCCCGGTCCGCGGCCCATGTCGCGCACCTGAATGGTCGGCCCCCAGTTGCCGGTCTGCATCGTCGGCTGCCCGCGGTTGAGCGAGTTGCCGAGCTTGCCGAGCGACTGGGCCGAAGCTGAATTTGCAGTGGTGAAAGCCACGCCGAGCGCGGCAATGACCAGGGGAATTGACTTGCAGATCACGAGACACTCCTTGGATTGCCCCGCCTTCGGGCTTTAGTCGCCATTCCCGGAACCCAGTTCAAAGCCAGATCAGGCAATTTGTATCGCGCGTGTCGCAGGCGGCCCTGTGCCGCCCGCCGACGGCGGTTTGGCCGATTGACGACACGGCGCGGCCGTGTCGATAGAATGACCCTCAAGATCGTACCCAGCCGGAGTCCGCCATGTCGCGCGCCGCCTCGCACGAACCCAAGTCCCCGAAGCCCGCTCCCGTCCTCAAGGACGCCGACTTCAACTGGGAGGACCCGCTCGGCATCGAGGGCGAGCTGACCGAGGACGAGCGCATGGTGCGCGACAGCGTCCGCGCCTTTGCGCAGGAGCGGCTGATGCCGCGCGTGCAGCTCGCCTGGCGCGAGGAGCGCGTCGACAAGGAACTGCTGCCGGAGATGGGCGCGCAGGGCATGCTCGGCCCGACGATCCCCGAGGAATACGGCGGCGCGGGGCTCGGCTACGTCGCCTACGGCCTCATCGCGCGCGAACTCGAACGCGTCGATTCCGGCTACCGCTCCACGCTGTCCGTGCAGTCGTCGCTGGTGATGCATCCGATCTACGCCTACGGCACCGAGGCGCAGAAGAAGAAGTATCTGCCCAAGCTCGCCACCGCCGAGCTGGTCGGCTGCTTCGGGCTGACCGAGCCGGACTTCGGCTCCGATCCGGGCTCGATGATCACGCGCGCCGAGAAGGTTCCGAACGGCTTCAAGCTGAACGGCGCGAAGATGTGGATCTCGAATGCGCCGATTGCCGACCTCGCCGTCGTGTGGGCGAAGCTCGAAGGAAAAATCCGCGGCTTTATCGTCGAGCGCGGCGCCAAAGGCTTCTCGACGCCGAAGGTCGAGGGCAAGCTCAGCCTGCGCACGTCGGTGACCGGCGAGATCGTGTTGGAGGACGCGTTCGTGCCAGAAGAGAATCTGCTGCCAAACGTCTCGGGCCTTGCGGGCCCGTTCGGCTGCCTCAACATGGCGCGCTATGGCATCTGCTGGGGCGCGATGGGCGCGGCCGAGTTCTGCTGGCAGCGCGCGCGGCAATACGTCCTCGACCGCAAGCAGTTCAACCGGCCGCTGGCCGCGAACCAGCTGATCCAGAAGAAGCTCGCCGACATGCAGACCGAAATCGCGCTGGGGCTCTCGGGCGCGCTGCGGCTCGGCCGCATGCTCGAAGCGGGTAAGGCCGCGCCGCCGTCAATCTCGCTGATGAAGCGCAACAACTGCGGCAAGGCGCTCGACATCGCGCGCATGTCCCGCGATATGCACGGCGGCAACGGCATCTCCGACGAGTTCCATGTGATGCGCGTGCTGTGCAACCTCGAAACCGTGAACACCTACGAGGGTACGCACGACATCCACGCGCTGATTCTCGGCCGCGCGCAGACCGGTATCCAGGCGTTCATGTAATGCTGACTAACGAGGCAGCCGTGCCGCCGTTGCGGCCGAATGCGCAATGATGGACGTCACGTCGGTCCTGATGCTGTTCTTCGCCGGTGTGATCGGCGGGTCGCTGTCGGGCATCGTCGGCGGGGCGTCGCTGGTGACGTTCCCGACGCTGTTGTGGGTGGGTCTTTCGCCGATCGCGGCGGCGGCTTCGAACGTCTGCTCCATGTTGTTCGCCAACATCGCGGCGGCGCTGGCGGATCGCTCTAAGCTGCCGGCGCCGGACCGCTCGTTTGCCGGCTTGGTCGCGGCCTCGATCGTCGGCGCAATCGCCGGCGCTGCGCTCCTGATGGTGACGCCGGCGCGCCTGTTCGAAGTCCTGGTGCCGGTGCTGATCGGGTTTGCGACGGCGCTGTTCTGGCTGTCGCCGCGGGTCAGCGCGTGGCTGCGGGCCCGCGCCGAGGCGGCGGGCCGGGCGGCGCCGCGGGTCGGTGCGGGGACGGTTCCGCTGATGCTGCCGGTGTCCGTCTACGGCGGTTATTTCGGCGCGGGCGTCGGCGTGCTCGCGCTCGCCGTCACCTCGATCGGCACCGGCGGCGAGTACCGCTCCGCCAACGTCACCAAGAACGTGGTGATTGCGCTGAACACCGTTGCGGCGGCGGCGATGCTGGGCGTGTACGGCGCCGTCAATTGGCCGCCGACCTTGGTGATGATGGTGGGCGGCGCCTTCGGCGGTATGCTCGGAGGCACGATCGGCCGCTTCGTTCCGCAGGACATCATGCGGATCGGGATCATTGTCTTTGGCGTGCTGCTGACCGCGATCTACGCGTGGCGGTATTGGTTGTAGGGCCGCGAGCGAGACCCGTGTTCACACCTCTATGGTTTGGACGGTCGTTTTGCCGTCCAGATGCCCTGGGCAATCAATCGATTTGCCGTTTCCGCGATCAAGTTGGCGACCATGTGTTGTGCTCGCGTCTTCGGGCGGCGCGATAATGAGGCCATCGCTGCGTGGCGCGTGATCGTGGGCCGGACAATGCGCCGGGCGATCAGAAGACCTTCCGAGATCTCCTTTTGAATGGTGGCGGTCGGCAAAACCGTGTTCCCAAGACCGTCAATCACCATCTGCTTGATAGTCGACACGGAATCGATCTCCGCTCTGACGCGCAATCCACGCTTGGTGGCGAGGAATACGGCATCCTCTAGGGTTTTCCGCAGATCGTGCGAACGGCTGGCCAGAAGCAGGTCGTGTTCGTGGAGCTGTGCAAGGCTGACTGTCTGCTTTACGGCTGCCTTGGCGGGAGAGCTCACAAGATGCAGTGTCTCGACAACAAGAGGTCTTAAATCCAACCCGTCAGCGTCAGCGACGTTGAACAGCAGTGCAAGGTCGAGCCGCGAAGTATCGAGCCACTCACGAAGGAACCCCGAGTGGCTTTCGACAAGATGGAGAGTTACGCCCGGCAGCGATGCTAGGGCCGCTTCCAACAAAGGCTTTGCCAGAACCGGCGCTACCGTGGTCGGTAAGCCGACCGCAACCCGCCCCACAACCTCGTTGTCTGTTGGCGCGATCGCCTCGCGAGCGCGTTCAAGATCGCGCAGGACAATACGCGCATGCTCGAGAAAATCTGCGCCTACAGCGGTCGTTCGCACCCCTCGAGCCTCGCGCTCAAGAAGTTTGGCACCCAACTCTCTTTCCAGGGAGATAACGTGGTGACTGAGTGCCGGTTGAGCGATGCGGAGGCGATGCGACGCGGCAGTGAAGCTGCCAGCCTCGACGACGCCGATGAAGTAACGCAATTGCCGAAAATCCATAGTCCCCAATCCCATAACGTTTCCCTATAGAAGGTAGCTATATTACCTATTTGTCGTCTAGGTCGCGACCTTGCACAGTTGGCAACGGCTACTGTTCCTGCTCAGAGGAAAACGATCATGGATGCGACTCCACTCATCTGTAGCGAGGCGGATCTCGGAGCCCTGTATGGAACCGGCAGCGAAGCGTCGCTTGTGAAAGAGGTGGGCTATGTCCACCCTCACTATCGCAAGTTCATCGACGCATCGCCGTATTTCATCATCGCCAGTGTTGGGCCGGGCGGCATGGATGCGTCCCCGCGCGGCGATCCTGCCGGCTTCGTCATTGTCGAGGACGAGCGAACGTTGCTGATACCGGACCGCAGGGGAAACAACCGGGTCGACACGCTGCGCAATCTTGTTGCGGACCCGCGCATCGGCTTGTTGTTTCTCATTCCCGGTATTTCCGAGTGTCTGCGCGTAAACGGGAAAGCGGCAATATCGGTTGCTCCTTCTCTGCTGTCCCGGTTTGCCATGAACGGCAAACCGCCACGTTCGGTGCTCGTGGTTGCCGTCAAAGCGGTGTACTTCCAATGTCCGCGTGCGTCCGTGCGTGCCGATCTTTGGAACCCGGCAAAATTCGTGGACCGATCGTCGCTACCAAGCAATGGTACGATTCTGGCCGATCTTAGCGGCGACAAGCAGTATCGAGCCCGGGATGCAACACGAGATGTGGTCGTGCGGACGACCCTCTACTAGACTCGGCCGGCTAGCTCGACCAGCCGTTTGGTCATCGCGCTGTCCGGATCGGCCATCGCATCGCAGACGGTGAAGTGATTCATGCCGGGCACGGCCTCGTAGCGCGTCGCGTTGTCCTTCGCCCATGCGTCAGCGATGATCTTGCTCTGCCGCAGGAACTCCGATGACTCGATGCCGCCGACCACAGAGTCGAACACCTTGCCCTTCGGTGCGGGCCAGAACAGCGGCGAAATTTCCCTCGCGCTCGCCTCCGTCAGCTTGAACTCGGCATTGCCGGAGAGATGGGTGAGGACGGTCAGGTCGTACAGGCCGGAGATCGCGTAGGCGGCCGGCACGAGATCGGCGGGCGCGCCGTGCTTCTTCCAGTCGGTCGCGACCATGCAGGCGGCGAGCTGTCCGCCGGCGGAGTGGCCGCTGACCATGATGCGGCGGCCGAAGCGCTTCCAGAGTTGCAGGCACGCGGCCTGGGTCTGCTCGACGATCTTGCCGATGGTGACTTGCGGCACCAGGTCGTAGCCGATCACCGCGACCGTGATGCCGTGCGCGTTCATGCCGCGCGCGGTCTGCGAGAACGTCGACGGTTCCAACGAGCGCCAGTAGCCGCCGTGCACGAACATCGCGAGCGGCGCGTTTGCGCCGCTGCCCGCCGGCATGAACAGGTCGACGGTCTGGCGCACGCTCGGGCCGTATTTGATGCCGAGCTCGGCGCGGCCCTGCTTGCCCGTCTCGTCGCGGTAGGCCGCAGCCTCGCGCTGCCAGCGCGCGAAAATCTCCGGGTGCTCGGGCACCCGCGCGCGGTTGTTGTACTCAACCTCCCAGTCGATGGCCATGCAGAGCTCCCGCCGATTGCATCCGGCGGGAGCTTGGGACATCGGCCTCAAGCACGCAAGCTACCGGCGGACCTGCGTCTTGAGCGTTTCCGCCACCGCGCGGTCGAACGAGTCGGCGGCATGGGCTGGAGCTTTCTTGCGTTGCTCGGCGGCGTGGGTGTCGCGCTTCCTGACCAGGTCTGCCATGCGCTCGTTCAGCGCCTTACGCGCTGCCGCCTGTTTTTCGACGTGCGCCTTGCGATCTGCGGGGCTCATGCCGCGCACCGCGTCCGGAAGGTCGTCGTCCTTCACTGCTTCGAGCCGTTGGCGCCCGGCTGCGACATCGGCGACGAGATCGCCGCCGCCGGTGAGGGCTGCGCCGGTGCGCCCCGCGCTCTTGTTCAGGTAGCCGGCCATTTCGGACGCGACGGCCCGCGGCGCCGCAGCAATCTGCCGTGTCTTCTGTTCGACGCTGGAGCGCTGCGCACGCGGACCGTAGGGGATCACCGTGCCGTTGATTCGGCCCTGCAGCTCGATGATCTCGATGTCGTAGGGCGTCTCGATGACGACGATCTGGCCGCCGTCCTGCGGGATCGGGATGAAGCGGCCGTCGCCGCGCTGGGCGATCTCGCGCCATACCCGCTCGGTATCGCGCGCCGAGCCGGCCTGCACTGCGTTGACGACGATGCCGCGGTCGCGCGCCATGCGCAGCACCGCGGGGTATTTGACGTCCTGGGCGTAGTTCATGTGCGGCGGCGCGTCGCCGACCAGGAACATGATGCGATCGACACGGGGACCTTGCGACCACGCGAGTTTGGTCACTGCGGTGTGCAGCGCTTCGTTGACGCTCTCTGGCCAGTCGCCGCCGCCGCTGGCGCGCAATTCGAGCAATTTGGCGTAGAGGTCTTGCACGTCACCGGTGAGGTCGAAGGTCTTGGTGACGTATTCGTCGCCGATGTCGCGATAGGCGACGAGGCCCATTCGAACCTCGGCGTCCGGGTTCTCGTCGAGGATCGCGGTCGCGATCGACCAGATCTTGCGCTTGGCGCCCTCGATCAGCCGGCTCATGGAGCCGGTGGTGTCGAGCACGAACGCGACTTCGACGACCGGCCGCGCCGTTGCCTGGGCTGGCATCCCGAGCGCCGCAACGAACAACGCAATGGCAAACGCCCTCGTCAGCTTGGCAGTCATGTTTCCACCCCTCGAATGAAATGTCCGACGCTACGGACTGTTTTCCGGCATTCCGGCCGGTGCGGGCCGGAATTGCGGCTGGGCGCGGGCCGATTGTCGGCGCGATTTTTCCCGGGCAGCGCCGGGTCCGGCCGGACCGGAGGCGATTGGGGCGAATTCACGACCGTGTTGTTCTGCCGCAGGTCGAGGTTTAAGAGTCGGGCATGAAGGTCGGCGGCAGGCACACGCGCACCATCTGGGTCGAGCCGGACGGCTGGTCGGTCGGCGCCATCGACCAGACGATGCTGCCGCATCGCTTCGAAACCGTGGTGCTTCGCACCGCCGGCGACATGGCGCGCGCGATCGGAACCATGCAGGTTCGCGGCGCGCCGCTGATCGGGTCCGCGGCGGCCTACGGGCTTTGTCTTGCGTTACGCGCGGATGGGTCCGACGAAAGCCTGGATCGTGCCGCCGTTGCATTGCTCGCGACCCGCCCGACTGCGATCAACCTGAAATGGGCGCTGGATGAGATGACGGCGGCGGTCCGCGGCCTGCCCCGCGAGCAGCGCGTCGCGGCGGCCTACAGGCGCGCCGCCGAGATCGCCGACGAGGATGTTTCGATCAACCGGGCCATCGGCCGCAACGGCCTCGCATTGATCGAGGAAATTGCCGCGCGCAAGAAGGGCCAGCCGGTCAACGTGTTGACACATTGCAACGCAGGCTGGCTCGCCACGGTGGACTGGGGCACCGCGACTGCGCCGATCTACATGGCACACGACAAGGGCGTCGCGGTCCATGTCTGGGTCGACGAGACGCGGCCGCGCAACCAGGGCGCCTCGCTCACCGCATGGGAGATGGTGCAGCATGGCGTGCCGCACACCGTGATCGCCGACAACACCGGCGGCCATCTGATGCAGCACGGCATGGTCGACATCGTCCTCACCGGCACCGACCGCGTCACCGCGCAGGGCGACGTGTGCAACAAGATCGGCACGTATCTGAAGGCGCTGGCGGCGAAGGACAACGGCGTGCCGTTCTACGTGGCGCTGCCGTCGCCGACCATCGACTTCGCGGTGAGCGACGGCGTCGCCGAAGTGCCGATCGAGCAGCGCGGCGCGGAGGAGCAGGCGACCGTGACCGGCCGCACCGCGGACGGCCGCATCGAAACCGTGCGCGTCGTGCCGGACGGCTCGCCGGTTGCAAACTACGCCTTCGATGTGACTCCGGCGCGGCTCGTCACCGGGCTGATCACCGAGCGCGGCATCGTGCCGGCGACGCGCGCCGGCCTCGAACGCGCGTTCCCGGAGCGCGTGGCGGCGGCGCAGAAGCGGGCGGCGGCCGAATGACTTCGCCCTTCGCGCCGCTGACCGAGCTTCCGCCCGACGGCCGCCAGTCGGAGACCGCGCTCAGAATCGCCCGCGGCACCGCGCGGCTTCTGCACGCGCACGATTATTGCGTGGTGAGCGAGATGCCGCTCGCCTCGGGCCGGCGCGCCGACCTGGTGGCGCTCGGCCGCAACGGCGACATCTGGATTGTCGAAATCAAGTCCTCCGTCGCGGACTTCCGCGCCGACCACAAGTGGCAGGAGTACCGCCTGCACTGCGACCGGCTGTTCTTCGCCACCACCGTCGAGGTGCCGTGCGATATATTCCCCAGGGACACCGGCCTGATCGTCGCGGATTCCTTCGGCGCACAGATTGTCTGCGAAGCGCCGGAGCACAAGCTGCACGCCTCGACGCGCAAGAGCATGACGCTCGGCATCGCGCGTGCTGCGGCGCTGCGGTTGCAGTCGATGGCCGATCCGGCGGGGCCCTACGGGGTCGAGTTCTAGGGGGGATGCGATGATGCGGACAACCGCACGCACGGCCGCGATCGCAGCGGCGTTCTTGATGTCAATCGGCGCCCCGCCCGCCGCTGCGCAATCCGCGGCCGAGCCGTTCGCCGGCAAGCAGGTGTCGATGATCATCGGCTTCGGGCCGGGCGGCGGCTACGATCTGTGGGGCCGCACGGTGGCGCGCCACATCGGCAAGCACCTGCCGGGCAGGCCTTCGGTGGTGCCGCAGAACATGCCCGGCGCCGGCAGTTACGTCGCGACCAGCCACATCTACAACGCGGCGCCCAAGGACGGCACCGTCATGGGCATCATCGCGCGCGACGCGGCGCTAGGCCCGCTGAGCGGCGCGCCCGGCGCGCGCTTCGACGCCACGAAGCTGTCGTGGCTCGGCACGCCCACGAAAGAGCACAACGTCTGCATCGCCTATCGGACCGCGGCGGTGAAGACCGCCGCCGAATTGCGCGACAAGGAGCTGATTCTCGGCGACACCGGTCCCGGTACCGGCACGCGCTCCTATCCCAAGGTTCTGAGCGATCTGCTCGGCTACAAGTTCAAGCTGGTGTCCGGCTTCCGCTCGTCGGCCGACGTGTTCCTGGCGATGGAGCGCGGCGAGGTCGAAGGCATCTGCGAAAGTCTCGACAGCGTGCTCAACCGCAAGCCGCAGTGGATCGCCGACGGCACCATTCGTGTCCTTCTGCAGGCCGGCGACAAGCCCGACCCGCGCCTGAAGGACGTGCCGTTCGTGCTCGATCTGGCGCGCAACGCCGAGGAACGGCAGGTGCTGGAGTATCTCTACGCCGGGCAGGGCATCGGCCGGCCGTTCGTCGCGCCGCCGGACCTGCCGGCCGGGCGGCTGAAGTTGCTGCGCGACGCGTTCAACGCGACCATGAAGGACGCCGATTTTCTGTCCGACGCGAAAAAATCCAAGCTCGATCTGGAGCCGGAAACCGGCGAGCATCTCGCCGCCTTGATCGCGAAAATCTACGCGACGCCGAAACCGATTATCGAGCGCGTGAGCCGGCTGATCAAGTGAGTGTTACCGCGGCGCGCGCTTGGCCAGGATGCGCTGCAGGGTGCGCCGGTGCATGTTGAGCCGGCGCGCGGTTTCCGACACGTTGCGGCCGCACAATTCGTAGATGCGCTGGATGTGCTCCCAGCGCACGCGGTCGGCCGACATCGGATGCTCGGGCGGCTCGGCCTTGCGGCCTTCGAGCGCGAGCAGCGCCGACACCACATCGTCGGCGTCGGCGGGCTTGGCCAGATAATCGACCGCGCCGATCTTCACTGCGTTCACCGCGGTGGCGATGTTGCCGTATCCGGTGAGGATGATGGCGCGCGATTCCGGGCGGCGCTGCTTGAGCGCAGAGATCACGTCGAGGCCGTTGCCGTCGCCGAGCCGCATGTCGACGACCGCAAACGCCGGAGCGGACCGCTCCACTTCGAGCAGTCCATCGGAGACCGACTCGGCCGTGGTCACTGCGAAGCCGCGCGCCTCCATGGCGCGAGCGAGCCGCTGCAGGAACGACTTGTCGTCCTCCACAATCAGCAACGTTCGCTCGGTCGGAACGACCGCCAGCATGGCTTCGCTCATCGCAACGCCAATCCCTTTGCAGCACGAAATGTAGACAACGTAGCCGCCACGCTCAAGTGGCGAAGCCCGCGGGGCGCTCGAATTCGTCGCGGCCCCAGCGCACGCGAATGACGGCGCCGCGGTCCGGATAGGCGCGATTCTCGTAGTCGACCGTTGCGCCGGAGCGTTCCAGCAGAGTTTTGGCAATGAAGAAGCCCAGCCCCAGCCCGGTGGTTTCGCCGTCGCCGCCGAGCCGCCGCCGCTTGCTCGAACGCACGTAGGGTTCCCCGATGCGGTCGAGAATCTCCGGCGCGAACCCGGGCCCGTCGTCGCTGATGGTGACCGCGACGTTCTCGCCGGTCCAGTCGGCCGTCACTTCGACGCGGTCCTGCGCGAAGTCCACCGCGTTCTCCAGCAGGTTGCCGAGCCCGTAGAGGACCGCGGGGTTGCGCGCGCCCATCGGCGGCGAGGGGCTGCGCGCGAGCGTGACGTCGATTTCGACCCCGAAGTTGCGGTGCGGCGCCACGACCTCCTCGATCAGCGCCGGCAACGGCATGCGGTCGAACGGCTCGCCAGTCGACAACTCGGTGAGCTTCGAGAGGATCGCACGGCAACGCTGCGCCTGCTCGCGCAGAAGGCGGACGTCGTCGGCGTGCGGCGAATTGGCGTCGATGGCGCGCTCGAGTTCGCGCGCGATCACCGAAATCGTCGACAGCGGCGTTCCAAGCTCGTGCGCGGCCGCCGCGGCCAGTCCGTCGAGCTGCGACAAATGCTGTTCGCGCGCCAGGACCAGTTCGGTCGCGGCCAGCGCTTCGGAGAGCTGGCGCCCTTCTTCGGTGATCTGCCATGCGTAGATTCCGATGAAGCCGATCGCGAGCAGGATCGAAAGCCACACGCCGAGCAGGTAGATCCAAGGCAGTTCGAGCGGGTCCTCGGCATCCCACGGCAACGGATAATGCGCGAACACCAGCACGGTCGCGCACAGCATGGCGAAACCGCCGAGGACCAGCGTGATGCGCGGCGGCAGCGCGGTGGCAGACAGCAGCACCGGCGCGAGGAACAGGAACGCGAACGGGTTCTGCAGGCCGCCGGTCAGGAACAGCAGCACGGCGAGTTGCGCGATGTCGAACGCGAGCAGCCATGCGGCGCGCTCCGGCTCGAGCCGCTGCGTCGGCGAGAAGCGCACCCGCAGCGCGACGTTGAGCCATGCCGACAGCGCGATGACCGCGAGGCAGGCCCAGACCGGCAGCGGGAATTCGAGAACGTATTGGACCACCAGAACGGCGGTGGTCTGGCCGATGATCGCGAACCAGCGCAGGCGCAGCAGCGTATCGAGGCGGACGTTGCGGCGCCGCGGCAGGTGCAGTTGGTCGGCGGTGTCGTAGAGCACGGGCACAATTTACCCGTTCGTCCGCCTCCTTCAAAATCGCCGGCGTTGCGGGGGGCTTGCGCCCGGCGAGGCGGCGCGTCACATGTCCCGGGCATGCTCGCCCCCGCTGCCGCAGGCCACGCCGTCGTCGTCGATCGGTTGACCAAGGCCTACAAGGCCGTGGTCGCGGTGGATTCGATATCCTTCGCGCTCGATACCGGCGCCTGCACGGCGCTGCTCGGCGGCAACGGCGCGGGCAAGACCACCACCATTTCGACCATCATGGGCCTCGTGGAGCCGACCGGCGGTCGGGTGACCGTGCTGGGCGCGGAAATGCCGCGGCAGCGGCATCTCGTGCTGCACCGGATCAACTTCGAGAGCCCCTACGTCAACATGCCGATGCGGCTGACCGTGCGGCAGAACCTCAACGTGTTCGGCATGCTCTACGGCTGCGGGGACGTCGCGGGGCGCATCCGCAGCCTCGCCGAGGAATTGGAGCTGACGGACTTTCTCGACCGGCCGACCGGCAAGCTGTCGTCGGGCCAGAAAACCCGGGTCGCGCTGGCGAAGTCGCTGATCAACAATCCCGAGATTCTGCTGCTTGACGAGCCGACCGCTTCGCTCGACCCCGACACCGCCGACTGGGTGCGCGGACGGCTGGAGCGCTATCGCCGCGATCGCGGCGCCACTGTCCTGCTCGCATCGCACAACATGGGCGAGGTCGAACGCCTGTGCGACCGCGTCATCATGATGAAGGCCGGGCGGATCGTGGACGACGACACGCCGGCCAAGCTGGTCGCGCGCTACGGCCGCAGCAATCTGGAGGAGGTGTTCCTCGACATCGCCCGCGGGCGCGGCGAGGCCAGGGAGGCGGCACAATGAGCAATCTGCAGGCCGCCCTTGCGTTTCTCGCGCCGGCCGCTCGCTGCGCTCGCCGGCGCTTGCTGGAGGCGGCGCAATGAGCAAGCCGCAGGCTGCCCTTGCGCTTCTCGCGCCGGCCGCTCGCTGCGCTCGCCGGCGCTCGCTGGAGGCGGCGCAATGAGCATGCAATCGCCGGCTTATGCCGCGTTCTCGCTGCGCCGGATCGCCGCGCTGGTGCTGCGGCACTGGTACGTCATCAAGTCGTCGTGGCCGCGCGTGTTCGACCTGATGTACTGGCCGATGGTGCAGATGCTGATGTGGGGCTTCCTGCAGCTCTACGTGGCGGAACACTCCAACTTCTTTGCGCGCGCGGCCGGCACGTTCATTGCCGCGGTGATCCTCTGGGACATCCTGTTCCGGGGCCAGCTCGGATTCTCGATTTCGTTCCTGGAAGAGATGTACGCCCGCAACATGGGCAACCTGATGATGAGCCCGCTGCGGCCGGTCGAGTTCATCGCCGGATTAATGATCATGAGCATCGTCCGGCTCGCGATCGGCACCATTCCGGTGACGCTGCTCGCGATCGCGTTCTTCGGCTTCAACCTCTGGGCTATGGGGCTCGCGCTTTTTCTGTTCGTGTTCAACCTGTTCCTGACCGGATGGGCGGTGGGCCTGGTCGTGGCGGGCCTGCTGCTGCGCAACGGGCTCGGCGCGGAGAACCTCGCCTGGGGCATCATGTTCCTGTTCCTGCCGCTGGTGTGCGTCTACTACCCGGTGTCGGTGCTGCCAGAATGGCTGCAGCCCGTCGCCTGGGTGCTGCCTCCGACCTACGTGTTCGAAGGCATGCGCGCGCTCCTGATCGAGAAGGTGTTCCGCGGCGACCTGATGCTGCAGGCCTTTGCGCTGAACGCGGTCCTGTTCGGGGTCGCCGTGCTGGGATTCCAGTTGCTGCTGCGCAGCGCCCGGCGCGAGGGAACTTTGCTGCAGGGCGGCGATTGATGCACGCGGCCCCGACCCGCGATCCCGCGGAATTCCTCAATTCCTGCACCAGGTAACGATTGGCAAGGAACCTTCTTATATATTGACCATGTCATCGGTTCGTCACTATGCTGCGCCGCAGCAAGGGGTCCGGGGGCTCACTGGAATGGCGATTGGCGAATTTGGCGGAGCGCCGGACGCGCGCGGACCGGCGCACTCGAACGGGCTGTACTGGCTCTATGAAATGGGCCACGCCGCGCTGAATCCGGTGCGCGCCTTTGCCGACGTGACCCGGCTCTATTTCAAGAATCCGCTCAATCCGCTGACGCACACGACCTACGGCAAGTCGGTTGCGGCCGCCGCCGAACTGTTCGAGCGCTCGACGCGGCGCTACGGCCGGCCCGACTGGGATATCGATTCCACGCTGGTCGGCGGTGAGCGTGCGCCGCTGCATATCAATACGGTTTGGGAACGGCCGTTCTGCCGGCTGCAGCATTTCGAGCGCCTGTTCTGCCACATGCCGCGGCGGCCGCAGCCGAAGGTGCTGATCGTCGCGCCGATGTCGGGCCATTACGCGACGCTGCTGCGCGGCACGGTCGAGGCCTTCCTGCCGAACCACGACGTCTACATCACCGACTGGGTCGACGCGCGCATGGTGCCGCTGGCGGAAGGCCGCTTCGACCTCGACGACTACATCGACTACGTCATCGGCATGCTGCATTTCCTCGGCGGCGATGTGCACGTGATCGGGGTGTGCCAGCCGTCGGTCCCGGTGCTGGCCGCGGTCGCTTCCATGGAGGTGGGCAACGACGCCTACGTGCCGCGCTCGATGACCTTGATGGGCGGCCCGATCGACACGCGGCGCAACCCGACCGCGGTCAATCGGCTCGCGCAAGAGCGCGGCGTCGACTGGTTCCGCCGCAACGTTATCACCAAGGTGCCGTTCCCGCATCCGGGCGTGATGCGCGACGTCTATCCGGGCTTCCTGCAGCTCAACGGGTTCGTCAGCATGAACCTGGACCGGCACGTGGACGCCCACCGCAACCTGTTCTTTCATCTGGTCAAGGGCGACGGCGACTCGGCCCAGAAGCACCGCGAGTTCTATGACGAGTATCTCGCGGTCATGGATCTCACCGCCGAGTTCTATCTGCAAACCGTCGAGGCCGTGTTCGTCGATCACGCCTTGCCGAAAGGCCGGATGACCCACCGCGGCCGGCCGGTCGATCCGACCGCGATCCGCAATGTCGCGCTCCTGACCGTCGAAGGCGAGCACGACGACATTTCCGGTGTCGGCCAGACCGAGGCCGCGCACGACCTGTGCGTCAACATTCCAGCCGACCGCAAGGCGCACTACCTGCAGCCGGGCGTCGGCCACTATGGCGTGTTCAACGGTTCGCGTTTCCGCACCGAATGCGCCCCGCGGATCGCGGATTTCATCCTGACCCACGAAATGCGCCCGCAGGCCTCGCGGCCGCGGTCGCTGAAGGTCGCCGTCTAGGCTGTTAGCCTGAGCGCGCGCGCCGCGATGCCGGTGCCGTTGCGGCGCGGATATGCCACAATGCCTGTCGAGAATCGGGCTGGACCCACCGGCA
This sequence comes from Alphaproteobacteria bacterium, assembly GCA_016869215.1. Taxonomy (GTDB): domain Bacteria; phylum Pseudomonadota; class Alphaproteobacteria; order Rhizobiales; family Xanthobacteraceae; genus Z2-YC6860. The sequence continues at coordinate 93,891 of VGEP01000009.1, forward strand.
TGTCCTTGCGCGCGCTGCTCTATCGCCGTCCGAGCGAACCGCAGACGATCCAGGTCGCGTTCGAAGGCGCGATCTATCTCGTGCGCATCCGCCGCCACAGGCAGGCCCGCCGCTACACCCTGCGCATCCACGCCGCCACCCGCGAGGTCGTCCTCACCATGCCGCCGCGCGGCAGTCTGCGCGAGGCGAAGGAATTTGCGGAGAAGCATGGCGGATGGATCGCGGCGCGGCTCGACCGGCTGCCGGTGTCGCTGCCGTTTGAGCATGGCGCCGTGATCCCGCTGCGCGGCGTCGGTCATCGCATCGAGCATCGCGCGGGCCGGCGCGGGACGGTCTGGCAGGAAGCCGGCGACGGCGGCGAGACGCTGCTTTGCGTTGCCGGGGAGGCGCCGCATGTCGAGCGACGCATCGGCGATTTCCTGCAGCGCGAGGCCAAGCGCGATCTTGAAGCCGCCAGCCGCAGCGCCGCCGAGCGCCTGGGCGTCCGGATCAAGCGCATCTCGGTGCGCGACCAGTCGAGCCGCTGGGGTTCATGCTCGACCACCGGCGTGCTGTCCTACTCATGGCGGCTGATCCTCGCGCCGCCGTTCGTGTTGGAATACCTTACAGTGCACGAGGTGGCGCATCTGATCGAAATGAACCATTCGATGCGCTTCTGGCGCCTGGTGCACTCGATTTGTCCCGACGCGCAGCGCGCCAAGCACTGGCTCGATGCCAACGGCACCGAACTGCATCGCTACGGGCTGCCCGACCGCGGCGTCGGCCCGCGCGCGCAATAGGCGGCCGCAGTCCCGCATGCTTCGTCCAGACACGACGGCGATGACCATTCTGCTGGCCGTGCTGACGGGCCTCGGCCCGTTGACGGTCGACATGTATCTCGCCTCGATGCCGGACATCGGGCGAGCGCTCGCGGCGAGCCCCGCGCAGGTCCAGCTCACGATCTCGTCCTATCTGATCGGCTACGCCATCGGGCAGGTGTTCTACGGCCCGCTGTCGGACCGGCACGGCCGCCGTCCGGTGATGCTCGCAGCGCTCACGGTCTATGTGCTCGCAAGCTTTGCCTGCGCCGTTGCGCCGACGATCGAGCTGCTGATTGCGGCGCGGTTCGTTCAGGCCGTCGGCGGCGCTGGCGCTGTGGTGCTGGCGCGCGCCGTGGTGCGAGACGTGTACGAGGGCGTGCGCCTCGGCCGCGAGCTCGCTGTCATGGCGACGATCGTGGCGCTGGCGCCGATTGCGGCCCCCTTGCTCGGCGGCGTGCTGCAGACGCTGTTCGGCTGGCGCTCCAACTTCGTGCTGCTGCTGTTGTTCGGAATCGGCGCGGTCGGGTCGGTCTGGATGCTGATGCCGGAGACGCTGCGGACGCGCGCGCCGGAGCCGGTTTCGCCGGTCTCCATTCTGCGCTCGTATCGTAGCTTTCTCGGCCACCGGGCCTTCGTGGCGCATCTTGCGATCGCGACCGCTGCGTTTCTCGGACTGTTCGGCTGGATTTCCGTGTCCGCCTTTGTGCTGCAGGACATCTACGGTCAGTCGCCGCTCGCGTTCGGATTGGTGTTCGCAGCCTGCTCGTCGGGCTACATGGGGGGTACCGCCATCGCAGCCCGGGTCGTGATGCACTGGGGATCGGACCGGACCATGGGCGTGGGTTGCGCCGCGATGGCGGCGGGCGGGCTCGCCATGTCGCTTGCGCTGACGGTCGGCTGGCAATTGCCGGCGACGCTGGTGCTCGGCATGGCGTTGTTCCTCGGCGGCATGGGCATGGTGTGGCCGCAGGCCCAGGCCGGTGCGCTGATGCCATTTCCGGATCGCGCGGGCGCAGCGTCGTCGCTGATGGGCGTCGTGCAGCAGACCTCGTCGGCGGCGATCGGTGCACTGCTCGGCCACCTGATCGGCGCAACCGCCTGGCCGCTGGCGCTCGGCGTCGGGGGCGCAGGCGTTCTGGCCCTCGCGATCTGGGCTGCGACCCGGACCATCCGCCGCGTGTAATCACCGCCGGCCGAACAGTCGGTCCATCAGCCAGGTGTCGATGCCGCTCGCGGGCTCGGGGCGGGCGGCGGCGTCACGGTTCGGGACCGGCGCGGGCGGCGCTCCGAAGGGCGTGCGGAACGGCGGCAGGAGGCTCGCGCTCGACGTGCCACGCGGAAGTCCCGGCAGGCCCGCGACTGGCACGCTCTGGTGCGCCTGCCGCATGAAGCGGCTCCAGATTTCCGCCGGTAATCCGCCGCCGGTGGTCTTCTTCATCGGCGCGCCGTCGTCGTTGCCGAGCCAGACGCCGGCGACGAGATGGCCGGTGTAGCCGACGAACCAGGCGTCGCGGAACTCCTGCGACGTGCCGGTCTTGCCGGCGGCGGGCCAGCCCGGCAGTTCGGCCTTGCGCGCGGTGCCCGTGAGCAGGGTTTCGCGCATCATCTCGTTCATCATCGCGACGGCATGCGGCTCGACGATGCTGCCGAGACTCTGCCGCGCGCGGACGTAGAGCAACTTGCCGCCCGCGGTGCGCACGCGGTCCACGACGTGCGGCTGCACCGAATGGCCGCCGTTCGCGAACGGCGCGTAGGCGGAAACCAGTTCGAGCACCGAGACTTCCGACGTGCCGAGTGCGATCGAGGCGTTGGATTCGAGTTTCGATGCGATGCCAAGCCGGTGCGCCGTGCGGATCACGGCGGGCGGGCCGAATTCGAGCGTCAGCCGCACCGACACCGTGTTCAGCGACATGGCGAGCGCCTGCTTCAGCGTCACCGGGCCGAAATACTCGCGGCCGTAGTTCTCCGGCCGCCAGCCCTTGACCGCGACCGGCTTGTCGTCGCGCAGCGTGTCGGGAGTGAGCCCGCGCTCGATTGCGGTCAGATAGACGAACGGCTTGAACGCGGAGCCGGGCTGACGCCGCGCTGCCGCAGCACGATTGAACTGGCTCTCGGCGTAATTGCGTCCGCCGACCATGGCGCGAAGCTCGCCGCTCGGCGACATCGCGACGATGGCGCCCTGGCCGACACCGGCCTTCTCGCCGTGCCGCGCCAGCTCGTCGACCAGCGCAGCCTCGGCCGCGGCCTGGATCGCCGGGTCGACGGTCGTGTCGACAACGATGTCCTGCTCGACGCGGCCGATCAACGCGTCGACCACGTCCATCACCCAGTCCGCAACGTAGCCCGTCGATCCGGCGCCGGCGGACTTCACGGCCTGCGCCGGTTGCATCAGCGCGGCCTTGGCGGCGTTGTCGCCGATGAACTTCATGTCGACCATCGCCGACAGCACGACCTGGGCGCGGCGTTCGGCGCCGTCGGGATTGCGGCTCGGCGCAAGCCGCGACGGCGAGCGCACCAGCCCCGCGAGCATCGCGGACTCGGCCACGTTCAGCTTCTGCGCCGGCTTGCCGAAGTAGCGCTGCGCGGCGGCCTCGATGCCGTAGGCGCCGGCGCCGAAGTAGACGCGGTTGAGATAGAGCTCCAGGATCTGCCGCTTGCTGAACTTCTGTTCGAGCCATAGCGCCAGTCCGACTTCCTGCACCTTGCGCGTCAGCGTCCGCTCCTGGGTCAGGAACAGGTTCTTGGCGAGCTGCTGGGTGATGGTCGATCCGCCCTGTGCGACGCCGCGGCGCATGACGTTGGCGACGGCGGCGCGCGCGACGCCGAGCGGATCGATACCGTAATGCGAATAGAAGCGGCGGTCCTCGATGGCGAGAAAGGCCTGCGGCACGTGGCGCGGCAACTCCGCAAGCGGCACGGCCGCGCCGCCCATATCGCCGCGCGTGGCGAGCAGCCGCCCGTGCAGGTCGAGGATCTTGATCGAAGGCGGGCGCTTGGGGATTTCCAGGGATTGGATCGGCGGCATCGACGCCATGACAAGGGCCGCGCCGCCCACCGTCGCGATCGCGAGCCAAAGGCCGGTGACGGCGCCCCAGTAGGCGACCCGGCCGAGGCCGGTCCGTTTTGCGCCGCGCCGCCCGCCAAACAATTTCCGGAGGCCGCCGCGCTGGGGCCTGCGCTCCGGTCCGCCCTCGGCGCGTTTGGTCGCCTTGGGCCGGGGCGGCGACTCCGGAGACGGCGTCGCATCGAAAACGGGCTCGCGGCGTTCGCCGGCCCTGCGCCGTCCTGCCATGTCCCGTCCCGCTTGCATCGCCCGGCGCCTTGGCCGCCGGGTGCCGCCGGAGGCTAGAAGGGCGGCTTTAAGGGGGCGTTAAGCCGGTGGGCCGGTCCCCGCGATGCCAGGCGGCGCGGGGGTTTTGCGGGGCAGGAGAGGTGTCGAGATTGACCCCTGGGCGTATTTTCAATTGGGACAATTGTGTGCATGATGTCCGGGCACCGGGGGTTCCGGTGTTCAAAAAAGCCTGGGGATATCAAAATGCGTAAGGGTGCACTCCTGTTGGCGGCGCTGCTGGCGGCTGCCTTCGTGACGACTGCCGATGCCGCAAAGAAGAAGAAGGCGGCGCCAAAGGCCGATCCGGCCGCGTCGGCTCAGATGCAGACTGGCAACTTCGTGCGTGACGCGCTGAGCGGCGGCACGACGGCGGCTCCGGCCAAGAAGGCTCCCGCCAAGAAAGCGAAGAAGGCCAAGAAGGCAAAGAAGGCCGCCAAGAAGAAGTAGGTCCGGCCTGGGTCTTGTTGGCGGGCGATCGGACCGCTTCCGGTCCGGGCCCGCCGGCTGCATCAAACGGAAATGGCATCTGATGCCTGTGCATTCAGATGTCGTTTCCGTTTGCTCTTTGGGAGCTCCCGCGTGCTATGGTTAATGCGTACAACTGACAGCGCCATCATGGAGATGGGCGCAAACGGGGGAGCATAATGAAAAAGATCGCATTGATGGCCGCGCTTGCGGCACTCGTCGCAATCCCGGCGGAAGCCGCGACGAAGAAAAAGGCCAAGGCTGCGAAGAAGGCGGCCACCGCGCAGGTCAGCCCGAACGATGCCGGACGCCGCTTGGTGATGGACTCGCTGCCGAGCCTCTATCCGGCGCCGATCAAGTTCGTCATGTACCACGGCCAGAAGCAGGCAGCGGCGAAGCCGGCGAAGAAGGCCAAGAAGAAGAAGTAACCGGTTCCCGGCCTTTTTCTGCGGACAAGCGATCCTGGCCGGCGGCACCGGCCGGGATCGTTTTGCTTTGATCGGTCAACTTGCCGCCGCGCCCTTCGCGCCCGCGGGCTGTTCGGATCGCGCGAACAATTGCAGCAGCGCGCGCTTGATCGCCGTCTCGCGGGTCGGCGAGGCGATCTTGGCGCCCAGAAGATCGGTGACGTAGAACACGTCGACCACGCGCTCGCCGAACGTCGCCACATGCGCCGATGTGATGTTGAGGCTGAGCTTCGACAGCGTCGCGGTCAGTTCGTACAGCAGGCCCGGCCGGTCGAGCCCTGTCACCTCGATCACCGTGTAGCGGTTCGACCATTGATTGTTGATCGTGACGTCCGGCTCGACCGCGAATGCGCGCAACCGGCCCTTGGCCGCCGAGCGCCGCGCCACCACTTCCGGTAATTTCAGCGTCCCGCCCAGCGCCTTCTCGATGGTCTCGGCGATGCGCGCGGCGCGCCGGCTCTCGTCCTCGACGCTCTCGAACTCGCGCGACACCGCCACGGTGTCGAGCGCACGGCCGTCGGTGGTGGTGAAAATCTGCGCGTCGACGATGTTGGCACCGGTCGCGGCGCAGGCGCCGGCGAGCGTCGACAGCAGCCACGGGTGGTCGGGCGCCAGCACCGTGATCTCCGTGACGCCGCGCGCGGCGTCGAGGGCGTAGGTGGTGGCGAGCGTCTTGCCTGCGTCCTCCGCCGACCGTACGAAGCGGGCGTGCTGCACGCGGTGCGGCAGATCGACCTTGAGCCAATATGCCGGATAGTGCCGTGCGATATAGGCGTCGATGCGTTCCGGCGGCCAGTCCTTGAGTTCGGCCTTGAGCTCGCCTTGCGCCATCGCCACGCGCTGGGCGCGGTTGACCTCCGAGAAGCCGCCGGTCAGCACCGGCTCGGTCTCGTAGTACAGCGTGCGCAGGAGCTGCGCCTTCCAGCCGTTCCAGACGCCGGGGCCCACGGCTCGGATGTCGACGGTGGTCAGGATCGTCAACAGCTTCATCCGTTCCAGCGACTGCACGACGGCGGCGAAGTTTTCGATGGTCTTGCGGTCCGACAGGTCGCGCGATTGCGCGACGGTCGACATCACGAGGTGCTGCTCCACCAGCCAGGCGACGGTTTCGGTCTCGGCGGGCGACAGTCCGATTCGCGGGCAGAACCGCCGCGCCACGCGCGCGCCGGCGATCGAATGATCCTCGATCCGGCCCTTGGCGATGTCGTGCAGGAACAGCGCGACGTACAGCAGTGTGCGGTGCTCCGGCTGGATCTTCTTCATCAGATCGTTGGCGAGAACGAATTCGCCGTTGCTACCGCGCTCGATCTCCGCCAGCACGCCGATGCAGCGCAGCAGATGCTCGTCCACCGTGTAGTGGTGGTACATGTTGAACTGCATCATCGCAACGACCTGGCCGAAGGCGCGCACGAAGCGGCCCAGCACGCCGGTTTCGTTCATGCGCCGCAGGATGATCTCGGCGTCCTGGGACGTAAGGATTTCCAGGAACAGCCGGTTTGCCTCGGTGTCGGCGCGCAGGTCCGCGTCGATCAGCTTCAGCGACTTGGTCGCGGCGCGCAGCGCGTCGGGGTGCAGGACGAGATTGTGCTTCTGCGCCAAGCGAAACATGCGGATCAGGTTGACCGGATCGCGCGCGAACACGTCCTTGCCGGCGATGGTCAGGCGGTTGTTGTCCTCGAGGAAGTCTTCGCTCTCGCGCAGCGGCTGTCGGCCGCGCGGGCGCAGCTTCGCCATCATGCGGCTCAAGACCGGCGCGGGCTTTGTCTGCTGGTCCTCCAGCGCCGAACACAGGATCGCGGTCAGGTCCCCGACGTCCTTTGCGATCAGGAAGTAGTGCTTCATGAACCGCTCGACGTCCTTCATGCCGGCGCGCTGCGTGTAGCCGAGCCGCACCGCGAGGTCGCGCTGGATGTCGAACGACAGCCGCTCTTCGGCGCGTCCGGTGACGAAATGCATATTGCAGCGGACCGACCAGAGAAAATCCTCGCAGCGCCGGAACAGCCGCAGCTCCTCCTGGTCGAACACGCCGCGATCGACCAGCGCGCCAAGGTCGGGCACGCGATAGACGTACTTGGCGATCCAGAACAGGGTGTGCAGGTCGCGCAGGCCTCCCTTGCCGTCCTTGACGTTGGGCTCGACCAGATAGCGCGACTGTCCGGCGCGGCGGTGGCGCTCCTCGCGCTCGGCGAGCTTGGCGGCGACGAACTCGGGGCCGGTGCCCTGAACGACGGACTTGTCGAAGCGCGCCAGCAGTTCGTCGAACAGCTTGCGGTCGCCGAGCAGGAAACGCGACTCGAGGATGGCGGTGCGGATCGTCATGTCCGCCTTGGCCTGGCGGATGCATTCGTCGATCGAGCGCGTGGCATGGCCGACCTTGAGCCCGAGGTCCCACAGGCAATAGAGCACCGCTTCCGCGATCGACTCGCCCCAGGCGGTCTGCTTGTACGGCAAGAGAAACAGAAGGTCGATGTCGGAGCCCGGCGCGAGCAGGCCGCGGCCGTAGCCGCCGGTCGCGACGATCGCCATGCGCTCGGCCTCGGACGGATTCTCCGACGGATAGAGATGCCGCGCCGCGAACTCGTAGAGCACGCGGATGATCTCGTCCTGCATCAGGCACAGGCGTTCGGCGCAGCGGCGGCCCTGACGATCTTGCAGCAGCGCCTGCTCGGCGGCCGCGCGGCCTTCCGCCAACACTGTCTTCAGACGCTGCGCCACGGCGCGACGCAGCTCCTGCTCGCGGCTGCCGTATTCGCCGGCGAGGCGTTCGAGGTCGGCGACCAGCGCGGACTCGTCGAACAGGACGTCCGCGCCGTTCGGCTTGTCAGGTGTGAGCATGCGGGCTTCCGGATAGCCGAGCGCGGCGGCTGTGTCACCGCCGGCGCAACCATGTGGGAAAAACGGACTCACTCCAAGAGGCTGCGGGCAAGGAACGCCGTTCCAACTTATCGCGCGCGGACGAACATGATTTTCTCATTGACTTACAATCACTTAGGTCATATCAAGATATCAGCGCCGATTTGAAGCGAGCAGCTTGCGGGCGCTTAACAAATGCAGCTAAAGCGGTCGGGGCCCGCCCCGTCGCAAAGCTGACGGGCGGGCAAATTCTTGTCCGCCTCCATCAACCGCGGCAACGCGCCCCTTGGGCGCGAACGTCCGCACTTTGTCTGGAGGTTGCAGTGTCCACTCTGTCTCGTCGTGTTCTCATCGCCGGGTTTGCGTTCGGCGCAATGCTGCCGGCCGCGGCGGCGTTCGCGTCCGAAAAGCCGAAGGAAATCCGCATCGACTGGGCGACCTACAATCCGGTCTCGCTCCTGCTCAAGGACAAGGGGCTGCTGGAAAAGGAGTTCGCCAAGGACGGCATCGCCGTGCGCTGGGTGCGGACCGTGTCGTCCAGCAACGCGCTGCAGTTCCTCAACGCCGGCTCGATCGACTTCGGCTCGACCGCGGGCTCTGCGGCGCTGGTCGCCAAGATCAACGGCAATCCGATCAAGTCGATCTACACCTATTCGCGGCCGGAATGGACCGCGCTCGTGGCCGCCAAGAACAGTAAGATTGCGAAGGTTGCGGACCTCAAGGGCAAGAAGGTCGCGATGGTGCGCGGCACCGATCCGCACATCTTCCTGGTGCGCGCGCTGCTGGGCGCGGGCCTGACCGACAAGGACATCCAGCCGGTGCTGGTGCAACAGCATGCCGACGGCGGCACCGCACTGCTCCGCGGCGACATCGACGCCTGGGCCGGCCTCGATCCGATGATGGCGCAGCACGAGGTGCAGGACGGCGTGCGGCTGTTCTTCCGCAAGCCCGAGGCCAACACCTGGGGAATTCTCAACACCCGCGAGGACTTCCTTCAGAAGCATCCGGACGTCGTGCGCCGCGTGCTCGCGGTCTACGAGGAGGCGCGCAAGCACGCGCTCGCCAACTATCCGGAGCTGAAGAAGGTGTTCATCGCCGTGACCAATCTGTCCGACGCGGTGGTCGACAAGCAGCTCAAGGAGCGCACCGGCCTGACGTTCAACCGCGTCGGCTCCGAGCAGCGCGAGTCGATCCTCGAAGCCGGCCTAGCGCTGCAGAAGGGCGGCGTGATCCGGGCCAACGTCGACGTGCGCAAGGCGCTGGACGACCTGATCGACAGCCGCCACGTCGCGGTCACCAACTGACGCGGAGTTGATCCGAATCGGGCCGCCGTCCAGTCGACCCGTCCCCGGTGACCCGGCACTGCGGCGATGTCGGCGGGTGGCGGCCCGAACCAAAGATGAAATCGCAAACCGTGAGGCGCGATCATGTCTCTCGTCCTGACGTCCACGCGCAATGAATGGGCCGCCGTCCGCGGCGAAGCCGCACGGGCGGGACTGGCCCTGCTTCGCCCCGGCCTCGGCCTGATCCTGCCGGTCGGTCTCGCGCTGTTGTGGGAGCTTGCGGTCTATGCCGGCTGGTCGACGGGCCGGCTCGTTCCGCCGCCCTCGGTCGTGTTCGCGACCTTCGCCGAGCTGTGGAGCGCCGGCGAATTGCAGACGCACGCGCTCGCCACCATGTCGCGCGTCGCGGCCGGCTTCGTGTGCGGTGTTGCGGCTGGCACGGTTCTCGGGGCGATCACCGGCTATTCCATGCTGTCGCACCGGCTGGTCGATCCGACCTTGCAGGCGCTGCGGTCGATTCCGTCCATCGCCTGGGTGCCGCTGTTCATCCTGTGGTTCGGCATCTTCGAGGCCTCGAAGATCATCCTGATTGCGGTCGGCGTCTTCTTCCCGGTCTATCTCGGCGTGATGGGCGCGGTGATTTCCGTGGATCGCAAGATCGTCGAGGTCGGGCGCGCGTTCCGGCTGTCGGGCTTCGCCATGGTCCGGCGAATCCTGCTGCCGGCGGTGCTGCCGGCTTACGTGCTGTCGCTGCGCGCGGGGCTCGGGCTCGGCTGGATGTTCGTGGTGGCTGCCGAGTTTCTTGGCGCGTCCACCGGGTTGGGCTTCCTGCTGATCGACGGCCAGCAGCTCGGCAAGCCCGCGACCATTGTTGCGGCGATCGTCGCGTTCGCGATCCTCGGCAAGGCGACCGATGCGCTGCTCGCACTCGCGACCGCGCCGCTGCTGCGCTGGGAAGACCGGCACGGGAGGCGGTGATGCTGACACTCGACCGCGTCGGCAAGACCTATTCCGGCGGCCTGCGCGCATTGGACGGCGTTTCGCTCGACATTGCGCCCGGCGAGATCGTCGTTGTGATCGGCGGCTCGGGCTGCGGCAAGTCCACGCTGCTGCGCGCCATCAGCGGTCTCGATGCGCCGAGCGACGGCAGCGTTCGGCTCGAGGGCGAGCGGATCGTGGCGCCGCACGAAAAGATCGGCATCGTGTTCCAGGAGCCGCGCCTGCTGCCGTGGCTCAGCGTCGCAGGCAACGTCGGCTTCGGGCTGGAGCACCGGCCGAAACGCGAGCGCGAGGAGCGTGTGGCTGCTGCGCTTGCGCGCGTGGGACTGGCGGACAAGGCGGGCGTCTGGCCGCGGCAGCTTTCCGGCGGGCAGGCGCAGCGCGTTGCGATCGCGCGCGCGCTGGTGCCGCGCCCCCAGGTGCTTTTGCTCGACGAGCCGTTCTCCGCGCTCGACGCCTTCACCCGCGCCGACTTGCAGGATCACCTGCTCGACCTGTGGGCGGACGGCAGGCCGACGCTGGTCGTCGTGACCCACGACGTCGACGAGGCCATCGTATTGGCCGACCGGATTGTGGTGATGCAGCCGCGCCCCGGCCGGATTTCCGAAGAGATCGCGGTCGATCTGCCGCGTCCGCGCGATCGCCAGTCGGCGCCGTTCGACGTCGCCAAGCGCCGGGTCTTGGCCGCTCTCGACCGCTCGCTCGACCGTGCCGCTGAGCCCGCGGATGCCGGCCAGCGCGCGGCGGCGGGCGGGGCGCTGTGGTGGTGACATTCGGAGCTTCGTGCCCCTCGGCGGTGTGGCATCCCGTCCTGCTCGATCCTGGGGTAGAGTTTCCCGGCAGGAAATTTCTGGGCCGCCCGCCTTCGCGGCTGCCCGGGCCGGGAGCGACCATGCGCAGCTTTCAGATTTGCCAGTGCGGCGAGCCGCTTCAATGCGTCGAATGCTCAACACCGCAACCCAAGGGGACCGAGGTGCTTCTGAGGATGTTGGCCGCCGGCGTTTGCCACAGCGACCTGCATCTGTCTGACGGCTATTTCGACCTGGGCGGCGGCAAGCGGCTCAGCGTCGTCGAGCGCGGCATGCGGCTGCCGGTGACGCTCGGCCATGAGAACGTCGGCGAGGTCGTGGCGCTCGGGCCGCAGGCGAAGGGCGTCAAGCTTGGCGACCGCGTGCTGGTCGACCCGTGGATGGGCTGCGGCGAATGCCGCGTCTGCCGGCGCGGCGACGAGAACCTCTGCACCAGGCCGTCGAGTCTCGGCGTGTTCCGCGACGGCGGCTACAGCGACCATCTGCTGGTGCCGCATCCTCGCTATCTGTTCGACATCGGCGATCTGCCGCCGGAGCGCGTTGCGCCGCTCGCCTGTTCCGGCGTCACCACCTACAGCGCGCTCAAGAAGGTCGGGCCAGCGCTCACGACCGATCCCATCGTGATTGTCGGCGCCGGCGGGCTCGGCCTGATGTGCCTCGCGCTGCACCGCGCGATGGGCGGCCACAGCGCCGTCGTCGTCGACATCGATCCAGCCAAGCGCGAAGCGGCGAGGCGCGCGGGCGCCGCTGCGGTGGTCGACGGCGCTGCGCCGGACGCCGCAAAGCAGATAGTCGCTGCGACCGGCGGCGGGGCATGGGCGGTGATCGATCTCGTGGGCTCGACGGCGTCCGTACGCCTCGGGCTGGACAGCCTGATCAAGGGCGGAAAATTGATCCTCGTCGGCCTCTACGGCGGTGACATCACCCTGTCGCTGCCGCCGTTCCCGATGAAGGCGATCGCAATCCAGGGCTCTTACACCGGCAGCCTGAGCGAGACCGCGGAATTGCTCGATCTGGTCCGCCGCACCGGTCTGCCGCCGGTCCCGGTTGCGACCCGGCCGCTCGGCGACGTGAACGCCGTGCTCGACGAACTGCGTGCCGGCAAGGTAATCGGACGCGTGGTGCTGACGAACGCTTGAGAGCGACAGGGAGAATCGGAATGGATGCCAGCGAACTGCGCGCGATGCAGGCGCCGATCAAGGATCGCTACCGCAGCGATCCCGGTACGGCGCTGATCACGCTGAAGGCGCGCGGTGCGCTCGACGACGCCAGCATCGCTTGCAAGGTCGAGACCGGCCGCGCGCTCGCGGTCGCGGGTCTGCATCCGGCGACCGGCGGTTCGGGCTTGGAGCTCTGCTCCGGCGACATGCTGCTGGAGGCGCTGGTGGCCTGCGCCGGCGTCACGCTCAAGGCGGTTTCGACGGCGCTCGGCATTCCACTCAAGTCCGGCGCGGTATCTGCCGAGGGCGACCTCGATTTCCGCGGCACGCTGGGCGTTGCCAAGGATGCTCCGGTCGGGTTCCGCGAAATCCGGCTGCATTTCGAGGTCGAAACCGACGCACCGCAAGAACAGCTCGATCAGCTGCTGAAACTGACCGAGCGCTATTGCGTGGTCTATCAGACCATCGCCAAGGGACCGCCGGTGGACATCAAGCTCCGACGCGTGTGATATCCGGGGCACGCGCCGGGCTTTCCCGGCCTCACGCGGCCCGCGGCCGCCCTTCGGGATGAGGGGCGGAACACATTCATGTCCCCCGATCTCCTGTTCTGGCTCTCGCTCGCGCTGAAGATGGCCGTTACGGCGGGCTTCGTGATCGTCGCCGCCATGGTGGCCGAGCGCGCAGGGCCGGCCATCGGTGCGCTGGTGGCGACGCTGCCGATCGCCGCTGGGCCCGCGTACTTCTTCCTCGCGCTCGACTTCGACGCGAATTTCATCTCGCAGAGTGCCATCGGCAGCATTGCGGCGCATGGCGCGACGGCGGTGTTCTCGCTCGCCTACGTGTTGCTGGCGCAACGCTTCGGCATTGCGGTGAGCGTGCCGGGCGCCGTTGCCGTGTGGTTTGCGGTCGCATACTGGCTGCGCGGCATGGAATGGACGTTCCTCACCGTCGCCGCCGCCAATCTCGCGCTGTTCGCAGTCTGCATTCCGCTCACCGCGCGCTTCCGGCACGTCGCGATGCCGCCGATCGTGCGCAAATGGTACGACGTGCCGTTGCGCGCCGCGATGGTGGCCTGCCTTGTGGCCGCGGTGGTCGGGCTGTCGGGCCGCGTCGGTCCGACGGTGACCGGGTTGCTTGCGGTCTATCCGATCGTGATGACCAGCCTGATGCTGATCTTCCAGTCGCGCGTCGGCGGACCCGCGACTGCGGCGTTGATCGCCAACACCATGTGGGGCCTGGTCGGCTTCAGCGCCTGCCTGTTCACGGTGCATCTGGCGACCGTGCCGTTCGGCGTGGCGGCGGGACTTGTACTGTCGCTAGCCGTGTCGGTCGGATGGAACCTGATGCTGTGGACTTTGCGCGGGCGTGCGCCGTTCCGCACACGCCCGCGCTGAAGATATCCGGACGCGTCAGTGCGCGATGGAGAGATTCTGCTCGCGGATCACCTTGGCCCAGTTTTGCGTTTCTGTCCGCAGAAAGGCCTGGAACTCCTCCGGTGAGCTGTCCATCGCCTCGGCGTACTGCCGCTCCATGAACCGCTTCTTGAACGCATCTTCCGCCATGACCGCGCGTACGTCCTTGTTGATCTTGTCGACGATGGGCCGCGGTGTGCCGCCGGTCACGGCCATGCCGAACCACGTGCCCGCGACATAGCCCGGCAGCTTGCCGGACTCCGCGGTGGTGGGGAATTCCGGCAGTTGCGGAAGACGCTTGCTGCTGCCGATGCTGAGCATCTTGAGCTTTCCATCGCGGTGCACCGGCAGGGCGAGGCCGACGCTGACCATCATCATGTTGGTGTGGCCGCCGATGATGTCGTTGATGGCCGGGTTGGCGCCGCGATAGTGGATCGGGATCAGCTTGACTTTGGCTACGTTTTCGAACCGCGAGACGTTGACATGCGGGCCGGAGCCGATTCCGGCGGTGCCGTAAGTGATCTCGCCGGGCTTCTTTTTCGCCAGGTCGATCAGTTCGGAGACGTTGTTCACGCCGAGCTTGTTCGACACCATCACCGAGTGGTGAATGCGGATCAGGCCGGTGATCGGGATGAAGTCCTTCACCATGTCGAAGGGCAGCTTGTCCTTCGGATAGAGGTTGGGATTGATGACGTAGGTGCCGGCCTCGGCGAACATGATTGTGTGCCCGTCAGGCGAGGCCTTGGCGACCTGCTGCGCGCCGACGATGTGCGCGCCGCCGCCCTTGTTCTCGATGACGACCTGCTGGCCCCACATCTCCGAAAGCCGCGCGCCGATGGCGCGGGCGAGCACGTCGGTCACGCCGCCGGCCGCGGCGGTGACGACGATGGTGACCGTCCGCGACGGGTAGGTCTGCGCTTGCGCCGGTGCCGCCAGCGCGAGCAGCGCGGCCGAGGTCAGAAGGCTGAGCCACTTGGTCATGACGTTTCCCCCTTTCAGCGTTCCGCTTGGCGCGGACCTGTCCTGGATCAGTCTATTGCGGCGGAGCGCGCCGGGCCACCGGCGCGCTGGCGCATATTGCCGCGTCCAATCGGATTTCAGTCGATCTTCAGGTTGGCTTCCTTGATCACTCTGGCCCATTTCGCGGAGTCCTTGTTCAGATACTCGGCGAAGCCCTCGAGCGAACCCGGGATCGGCTGCACCACCATCGGCTCGAGGAACTTCTTGTGAAACTCGGGCTCCTTGATGACGTCCTGAACGTCGGCATTGACCTTTGCCAGCACGCTGCGCGGCGTGCGCGCCAGCGCGAACATGCCGAACGAAACGCTGGCGTCGTAGCCCGGAACGGTTTCCGCAACGGTCGGCACCTCGGGCATCTGCGCGACGCGCTTGAGGCCGCCGAAGGCGAGCAAATTGACCTTGCCCGCGCGGACCGCGGGCAGCGCTACCGACGGGCCCATGATCACGACGTTGATGTGCCCCGCGATCAGGTCGTTGAGCGCCGGCGCCGCGCCGCGGTAGTGCACGGCGGTGAGCTTGATGCCCGCGAGGCTTTGCAGCAGGAGCGCAGCGGTGTGCAGCGCGGTGCCGGGACCCGCGGTGCCGAAGTTCAACGAGCCCGGCTTCTCCCTGGCGCGCGCCAGCAGCTCCGGCAGCGACTTCGCGACCGACGGATGCACCAAAACACCGACCGGGATGCTGGCGTAGCCGGCGACCGGCACGAAATCGTTGTGGATGTCGACCGGCGCCTTGCCCTTGGCGTAGAGATGCGGCTGGCTCGACCACAAGCCGGTCTCCGACGACAGCAGCGTGTGTCCGTCCAGACCGGCATTCATCACCACGCCGGCCGCGAGATAGTGGCCGCCTCCGCCACGGTTTTCGACCACGACGTTCTGGCCCCACTTCTGCGTCAGGCGTTGCGACACCGCGCGCGTCAGCACGTCGGTTGCGGCGCCGGCGGCGGAGGTCACGACGACGTTGACGGTGCGGTTTGGAAAAGTCTGGGCCTGCGCGCCGGTGGTGGCGACGGCGAGGCCGAGCAGAATCGCGCTGCCGAATGATGTCTTCATGACCTCCCTCATGTGCTGTCGCGCTTGTGTCGCGCGCATGTCGTGTTGGCGTGCCGCTGCGGCCGCGCGAAAAGCATAGCACAGGCCGCGGCGGGCGAACCTACGGCAGACCTGCGGCCTTTTGCTTGAGGGCGTAGAGCGCCTCCATCGCCTCGCGTGGCGACATCTCGTCCGGGTCGACGGCGGCGAGCGCGGCGACCAGAGCCTCGAAGGCGGCCTGGCGCGGATCGGGCGTGGCGGGCCGGTTCGGGGCCGCGAACAGCGGCAGGTCCTCGAAGCCGCGCGGCGCCGAACGGTCGTCGGCTTCCAGCATCGCCAGTACGACCTTCGCGCGCTCGATCACGCTCGCCGGCAGGCCCGCGAGCTTGGCGACCTGGATGCCGTAGGAGCGGTCGGCTGCACCGGGCACCACCTCGTGCAGGAACACCACCTCGCCTTGCCATTCCTTCACCCGCACGGTGGCGTTGTGCAGGCGCGGGAGCTTGGTCGCGAGCGCGGTGAGTTCGTGGAAGTGGGTGGCGAACAGCGCGCGGCAACGGTTCTGCTCGTGCAGGTGCTCGATGGTCGCCCAGGCGATGGACAGGCCGTCGAAGGTGGCGGTGCCGCGGCCGATCTCGTCGAGCACGACCAGGGACCGTTCGGTGGCCTGGTTGAGGATCGCGGCGGTCTCGACCATCTCCACCATGAAGGTCGAGCGGCCGCGCGCCAGATCGTCCGCTGCGCCGACACGCGAGAACAGCCGGTCGACCGCGCCGATTCTTGCATGGCGCGCGGGCACGTAGGAGCCCATCTGCGCCAGCACTGCGATCAGTGCGTTCTGCCGCAGGAACGTCGACTTGCCGCCCATGTTGGGCCCGGTGAGAAGCCAGATGCGGCCGGAGCCGATATTGCCCGCGCCGGCGTCGGTGCCCGCGCCGCCCGGCGGCGACAGATCGCAGTCGTTGGCGATGAACGGCGTGCTCAAGGCCTGTTCGACAACGGCGTGGCGGCCGCCCTGGATCGCGAAGCCGACGCTGCGGTCGACCTCCGGCCGCACGTACGCGCGCTCGACCGCAAGCGCGGCCAGCGCCGAGGCGACGTCGAGCGCGGCCAGCGACTGCGCCGCCGCCATGATGGCGTCGCCCTGCGCGACGACGGCCGTGCACAGGCGCTCGAACGCCTCCAGCTCCAGCGAGAGCGCGCGGTCGGCCGCGCCCGCGATCCTGGCCTCCAGCTCGCCGAGTTCCGCGGTGGTGAAGCGCACCTGGCCCGCGAGCGTCTGGCGGTGGATGTAGGTCGCGTTGAGCGGCGCCGAGAACAATTTGTCGCCGTGCTGCGCGGTGACTTCGACGAAGTAGCCGAGCACATTGTTGTGCTTGATCTTGAGCCCGCGCACGCCGGTCTCTTCGGCGTAGCGCGCCTGAAGCTGCGCCACCACGCGCCGCGACTCGTCGCGCAGGCTGCGCGCCTCGTCGAGCGCTCCGACGTAGCCCTCATGGATAAATCCGCCGTCGCGCTTGAGCAGCGGCAATTCTTCAGCCAGCGCCGCGGCCAACTCCCGCGCCAGCGCCGGGTCCGGTGCGTGCAGCGCCTCGGCGGCCTCGGCAATCTCGGATGGTCTTTTCGCCATAGCCTCGATGCGGCGCGCGAGCGCGGCCGCGGCGCCGATGCCGTCGCGGATGGCCGCAAGGTCGCGGGGGCCGCCGCGCCCGACCGTGAGCCGCGACAGCGCGCGGGCGAGATCGGGTGCGATGTTGAGATGCTCGCGAGTCTCCTGGCGCGCGAGCGCATCGGCCACATAGGCCTCGACCGCGTCGAGCCGCCGCGCGATGGCTTCGGGCTCGGTGAGCGGCGCCGCGAGCCGCTGCGCCAGCAGGCGCGCGCCCGCCGCGGTTACCGTGCGGTCGATGGCCGACAGCAGCGAGCCGCGCCGCTCGCCCCCAAGCGTCCGCATCAGTTCGAGATTCGCGCGCGTCGCCTGGTCGATGGCGAGCGTTGCGCCCTGCGCTTCGCGCACCGGCGGCGACAGCGGGGGCCGCTTGCCGAGCTGCGTTCGCTCCACATAGGTCACGCAAGCCGCGGCCGCCGTCAGCTCCAGCCTCGTCAGCGCGCCGAAGGCTTCCGTGGTGGCGACGGCGAAATAGTCGGAGAGGCGCCGCTCGGCGGTCGCGCCGTCGAAGGCGTCGCGCGTCAGCGGCGTGACCGCGGGGAGGGTGCGCAGATATGGCGTCAGCTCGGGATCGGCGTAGAGCGCGTCGGACACCACGATCTCGCCGGGCTCAAGCCGTGCGATCTCGGCCGCAAATCCCAGGCGGTCGCATTCGGCGACGCGAAACTCGCCGGTCGATATGTCGATCCAGGCCAGCGCGAAGCGGGCGGTATCGCGTTCGGTCGAGGCGCGCGCGCGGGCGACGGCGAGGAGATAGTTGTTGCGCCGCGCGTCGAGCAGCGTGTCCTCGGTCAGCGTGCCGGGCGTGACGAGGCGGATGACGTCACGCTTCACGACGCTTTTGGCGCCGCGCTTCTTCGCTTCCGCCGGGTCCTCCATCTGCTCGCAGACCGCGACGCGATGGCCGAGCGCGATCAGCCGGTGCAGATATTCGTCGGCGCGATGCACCGGCACGCCGCACATCGGGATGTCCTGGCCGAGATGCTTGCCCCGCTTGGTGAGCACGATGCCGAGCGCACGCGAGGCGACCTCGGCGTCCTCGAAGAACAGCTCGTAGAAGTCGCCCATCCGGTAGAACAGCAGGCTGTCCGGATTGGCGGCCTTGATCTCGATGTATTGCTCCATGACCGGAGTGGCGCGCGGAGCGGGCTCCGGCGGCGCTGCGTCATCGGGCGGAATCGAGCGGGCGGCGTCCATAAATGGGACGCTAGCAGATGGCGGCTCGTGAATCAGGCGCGGATGCCGCAAAAACCCACAAACAATCGCCGTCCCGGCGGGATCGAAGGTTAACGGAAATTCTCCGCTGAACCTGTCCCGCCGTTCATCCGACCAACGCGCGAAGGCAACCGGATCGTCTGCAAGCGAAGCGGCACACTCGCTGCCGTGTGGGCTCGGGCGATTCACAAAACAATAGACGGAGGGCTTCCATGCTGCGCCTCAAATCGACGCTGAGATTTGCATTGCCGCTCGCCCTGCTGCTGGCCACCACGGCGGTCTCTACGGTACTCGTGCCGACATCCGCAAAGGCCTGGGAGAACACGTGGACGTCGGGCGACGGTTCGGTGAAGCTCTGGTATCAGGTCGGATCGGACGGCCAGACCAAGTTCGCCGTCACCATCGAAAAGGACGGCAAGTTCGGCGTCTATTTGGAGCCGGGCGTCATCGACGCCGTGTTCGACAAGATGGGCGGAAGCAATCCCGACCCGAACGATCCAAACAACGGGGCTGGCACCTTCAAGCCGGATGTCGAGGAACTGCTCAGGAAGGTGAAGGACGCGTCCGCGGTCTTCCACAACGAGATTCTGGATTCCCCGCTTGGCGCCTATCTGGAGCGCGGCGGGGACGGCAAGGGACCGAAATGGAATCCCGGCCCCGATGGCGACGACAGCGGTCCCAACAATCCGCCGAGCAGCAAGGAGCCCAAGGGCGGCTTGACCGCCGAGCAGCAGAAAAATCTGGACAAGATGGCCAACGCCGCGATGAGGCATGCGAAGGCGATCAAGGGCGGCATGTACGACGGTTCGGAAGGCGGCACCGAAGGCCCGCCGACCCTGGACATGAAGGGCAGCCCCAAGAACAACAACAGCACGGGAGGCAACGACAAGGATGGCGACGGCAAGAACGACTACGAGCCGACGATTCCCGGCAACGATCTCGGCCCGAAGCCCGAACTGGTCAACCCGCCGGTTCTGAACGATGCCAAGAAGCAGACCGCCAAGCGCGGCACCTCGGCCCGCAAGCAGGTCGTCGTGGCCTCCGAGAGGAACGGCAAGACCGCCAAGACGTCGAATTTGATGTCGCGCGGCCTGCTCGACGGTTCGGGCGGGTTCAACTCGACCGGTCCGGCCGGCACCGGCGCCGTGGGTGGCGCAGGCGCCATGACGGCTCCGGTCGCCGCCCGGCTTCGCTGATCCGAATGCGACCGGCGGCCGCGCCTGACAGCGCGGCCGTCGGATTTCATTCGTTTGTCACGCGCAGCGCGATCAATATCCGCGCCGGCGAACCTTCTTCGCGGCCTTGCGCGCCGCATAGCGCGCGTCGCGTGCGGCCTTCTGTTCCGCAGCAAGCTGTAACTCACGCTCCGCCTCTTCGGCGGCGGCGATCGCAGCGATCCGCTCGGCTTCGAGCCGCGCCTGTTCGGCGAGCTCCGCCTCGCGTGCGGCTTGCGCGGCCAGTTCGGCTTCGCGCGCGAGCCTTTGCTTCTCGCGCTCGGCCATGCGCTCCTGGCGTGCCTGATGAATGGCCGCACGCGCGGCCTGCTTTTCCGCCACCGAGGGGTCGTTCGCGGCGGCCTTGAACTTTTCCAGCGCAGACTTCCTGGCCGTTGCGGCGGCCTGCTGTCGTTCGTGCAAGTCGGGAGTACGGAAGCTCATCGGGTTCCTTCGTTCGAGAGATGGGAGCCGCCCATGGTGCACCGCGCGTGAGGCGCTGTCGCACAAGGGCCGGAGGATAATGTCGTTAGCTATCCGCGCGCCGCGCGGATTTCAAGTCTTACGCGGGCAGAGCCGTCATGCGGCGCGATGGCGCTGCCTGACTGCGGCGCCAAACGCCTGGAACAACGTCTTGTTAACCGGGTTGCGCTGCGGGTCGTATTCCGCGTGCCACTGCACGCCGAGCGCGAAGCCTGGCGCGTCGGCCACGCGCACCGCCTCGACGGTGCTGTCGTCGGCCACCCCTTCGACCACAATTCGGCGGCCGGGGGTTTCGATGCCCTGGCCGTGCAGCGAGTTGACGCGGATGGTCTCGCGGCCGAGGAGGCGGGCGAATTCGCCGCCCGGCGTGAGCCGCACGTCGTGGCGCTCGCCGAAGATCACCTCGAGATCGGGGTGGATTTCGCCGTTCTCCAGCCGCGGCATGCGGTGGTTGATGCGGCCGGGGATTTCGCGGATTTCCGGATGCAGCGTGCCGCCGAAGGCGACGTTCATCTCCTGCATACCGCGGCAGATGCCGAACAGCGGCACGCCGCGCGCGACGCAGGCCTCGACCAGAGACAGCGCGATGGCGTCGCGCCGCTCGTCGTAGGGTTCGTACCTCGCTCCGGGTTCGGCCCCGAACCGCGCCGGATGGACGTTGGCGCGACCGCCGGTCAGCAGGATGCCGTCGACCGAATCGAGCAGGTCGCCAATTTCGGTGATCTTCGGGCAGCCCGCGAACATCATCGGTAGCGCGCCCGCGACCTCGGCGACCGCGCGCAGGCTCGGCTCGCCGACCAGCTGCGCGGTGAAGCGGTCCTCGATCAGGCGCGTATTGGCGATGACGCCGATCACGGGCCGCTTCATGGTCAGTTTCTCATTCCCACCGGCAATTTCCGCGGGTCCGAGCTGCGGGAGAACGAGCTACACCAGCTTCCGGCCAGTGAGCTTCTCAAGGTTGCCGTGCATGATCGCCTTGTACTTCGCCTTCGACAGGCCGAGCCCGTCGAGAATCTTCAGCGTCTCGCGGATGTAGTAGGTGCCCTTCTCGGGATCGAACGGGCAGTCGGAGGCGAACACGATCTTGTCCGCGTCGTAGAAGGCGAGCCCGCACTCGGTCGCGGGCTTGCCGCCGAACACGGCGGTGTCGCAGTAGAAGTTGTGCTTGAAATAGTCGAGCGGGCGCTTCTTCAGCTTGTTCTTCACCTTCTGCAGATCTTCGTCGGAGGTGCGCGCGCCGATTTGGTCCCAGCCCGGTCCGAGGCGGCCCTCCAGCATCGGCACGATGCCGCCGAAGTGGTGGGTGATGATCTTGAGCTTCGGGTAGCGGTCCATCATCCCGGTGATCACCAGCCGCGACATGGCGGCGGCGGTCTCGTAGGACCAGCCGAGCGTCCACCAGATTTCGTATTTCGATTTGGTCTCGGTCTGATAGTCGGCGAAGCTCGCGGTGCGCGACGGATGCAGCCAGATCGGCGTGCCTGACTTGTTCATCGCCTTCCAGAACGGCTCGAAGTCGGGATGGTCGAGCGGCTTGCCGGCGACGTTGGTGTAGATCTGCACGCCGAGCGCGCCGTTCTTCATGGCCCGCGCGGCCTCGCGCACGCCGACGTCGGGCGCCGACATCGGCGCTTGCGCCACCCAGCCGGGGAAGTGGTCGGGGTACTTCTTGCAGAGCTCGACGAAGCCGTCGTTGACGATCTTGGCGTATTCCTCGGCCTTCTTGCCGTCCTTGGTCATCAGTTCGAAGGGCGGCATCGGGTACGACAGGATCTGGCAATAGTCCTTGAACTTGTCGACCACCTTGAGGCGCACGTTCACGTCATAGATCGACGGCACGCCCATCATGCGCTTGCCGATGTCGGCATAGGCGCCGACCGACATCACCTCCTTGTAGAAGCGCGTCGGTATGAAGTGGGTGTAGGCGTCAACTCGCATGGTCATCGTCAGGGTCTCCCGGATGTCGCGGCTTGTTTATAGCGGCGGTGCGATTTGTCGAGGGGGTGTGCGTCAAGTCGGACAAATCACATTCACCAGCGCCTGGCGGCCTTCCTTGACCACGACATCGCGGGCGCGGGCGAGCGCGGCCGGCAATTCCGAGGCCTTCTCCACCCGCACGCCGTGGCCGCCCTGGGCCTGCACCGCAAGCTCGAACGCCGGGCTCGGGCTGAGGTCGGCCATGAAGCGGCCGCCGTCCTGCCCGGCCACGCCGTCCTTGAACATCGACATGGTCGCGCCGCGCACGGCCGCGTAGAGGCTGTTGTTGAAGATAATGGTGAGGATCGGCAACTTGTGGATGTCCGCCGTCCAATGGCTGACCATCGGATTGGAGAACATGTGGGCGCCGTCGCCCAATGTCGCGACGATGAGCTTGTCGGGCGCGGCGAGCTTGGCGCCCAGCGCCGCGCCGAAGCCCCAGCCGAGGCCCGCCGCCGCGGAGTTGCCGTAGAACGTGTTCGGCTTGGTGCGCTCGATGTGCTCCTGCATCAGCGAATACTCGTTGAACACGATGGCGTCCTCGCCGATGCATTCGCCGACCAGACGCGAGAGATAAGCGAAGTTGATCTTGTCGTTGGCCGGGACGGCGGACGCTTTTGCCAAGGCTTCCTTGCGCTTGCGGTTGAACTCGGCGGCGCGGGTGCGGCGCGCGGCGATACGCGCTTCGGGTATCGAGAGCTTGGACAGCGCCTGTTCCAGCGCCGCCAGCCCTGCCGCGGTATTCGACATGATGGAAAGGTCGTTCGGAAAGCTCCGCATCGGATAGCGGCGGAAGTTCGGGTCCTCGCCCAGCGACGCGAAGCGCGCGTTGGGGTTCGGCTGCTGGTCGTTCGGAACCCACGGCACGTCGGCGTCGAGGATGACGATGAGGTCGGCATCCGGGATCAACGCATGCGAGTCATAGCCCATGTGCATCGGATGGTTCGACGGCAGGCACACCTCGCGCTGGCGCTGCGTCACGACCGGCAGCGCGTATTTCTCGGCGATGCGGCCGAGCGGGCCGATGGCTGCAGCCCCGCTCGCGGTGGCGATGAAAAGCGGCTTCTCGGAGGCCGCGATCCATTCGGCCAGCGTCGCAATCTGCGCCGGATCGGGATGCGGCGGTGCCGGCACCGCGCGCGGCTTCACCGGGCCGATCGGTTCGGGCAGCGGTGCGGACAGCGGCTCGCGCGGCAAAGAGAGATAAACGGGTCCGCGTGGACTCGTCATGGTGATCTCGCAGGCGCGCGACACCACGTCGGCGGTTTGCTCCGGAAGGCGCAGTTCGTAGTCCCACTTCACGATCTCGCGCAGCATCGCGGCCTGGTCGAACATTTCCTGGCCCCAGTGGATGTAGCGATTGCGCCCGCCGAACTTGCCTTTCTCGGTGATCGGGGTGCGGCCGGCGCAAAGCAGGACCGGGACGTAGTCGCGGCTCATGTTGATGAGGTTGCTGATGGCGTTGGCGGTGCCGACGTTGACATGCAGCATCACAGCCGCGGGCTTGCCCGTCATGGCGTAGCTGCCGTGCGCCATCGCCATCGCAAGATTCTCGTGGGGGATTACGAGCGGCGTGGGAACCTTGTGGTTGGAAATCTTGGCGCGGCTGTAAGCCTCGACCACCGGCGGGAAGTCGGTGCCGGGGTTGGCGAAGAGGTACTCGACCCCGTGATCGGCAAGGGCGCGCAGGAAGGCCTCTCCGGCGATCGGCGCGCGTTCCTTGGAGTCGGACCGCTGTGCGGTCGGCTGTGCAACCATGTCGATTCAGGCTCCGGTTGGTTTCGGCTTCGGCGTGCCGCGATCATAGCGGTCCGGGACGCTGCTGTGCCACCGCGGAAGCGATGGCACCCATGCGCCGGGGCGGCGGCGTGACGCTGCCCGCCGATTACCCGTGGAAACGTCGTCGGGATGCCGCATTGCGGTGGACTATGGCGCCGCGGCCCGCGCAGCATGACGGGCCGCCGATTCGGCGCGGTTCCATTCGGAGCGACAGGTGAAGGTCGAAAGCGTCAAACCGCCCAAAGCGCCCGCGGATCAGGGCACGCTGCACAAGAAGATGATGCAGCTTCTCAGCAACCTGTGGGTGTCGCATGCCATCGGCAGCTTCGCGCGGCTTGGCCTCGCCGATGCGATGGCCAAAGGTGCGGCCGACGCTCACGCGATCGCAGCGCCGCTCGGCCTCGATGGGGACCGTGTTTACCGGCTGCTGCGCGCGCTTTCGACCGTAGGCGTCGTGACGGAAGGCGTGCGCGGAACGTTCGCGCTTGCGCCGCTCGGCCGGTTGCTGTGCTCGGACGCGCCGCTGTCGATGCACACCGCCGCTGCGCTGATGACCGAGTATCACGCCGACATCTGGCGCTATCTCGACACGGCGCTGAAGGGTGGCGTGGCGTTCGAGACGCTGCACGGCCGGCCGCTGTTCGACTGGCTCGGCGATCGCCCGGACGAAGGCGCGCGCTTCCAGCGCATGATGCTCGAAGTGCACGGGCCTGAAACGCCGGCGATCGTGGCGGCTTACGACTTTTCGCGCTTCAAGCACGTTATCGACGTGGCCGGCGGCAACGGCTCGCTGCTGTCGGCCATCGTCGCGGCCCATCCTGCGCTTCAAGCCACGCTGTACGATCTGCCGGGAGGCATTGCCGCCGCGCGGCGCGGCGACGGCGGCCCGTTGCCGGGCGTCGCGCTGGCCGAGGGCAATATGTTTGACGGCGTGCCGGCGGGTGGCGATCTGTATTTGTTGCGCCACGTGCTGCACGACTACGACGACGCCGAGGCGCTCATGGTTCTCGCCAATGTGCGCCGTGCCATGCCGCCCGGCGCGCGCTTGCTGGTCCTGGAGAAGACCGTGCCGGCCGACGACACGCCGGGACCGGGCCGCTGGCTCGACCTGCACGTCATGCTGCTGGTCGGCGGCCGCGAGCGCACCGAGGCCGAGTACGGGGCGCTGCTTGCAAAGGCGGACCTGCGCATTGAGCGGGTCCTGCCCACTGCGCATCCGGCGATCGAGATCGTCGAGGCGGTCCAGGCGACGCCGGGCTGACCGCGCGTCGGGCACCTTCCTGCGCGTCGGGCGCCTTCCTGTCGGTGGCTGAACGACGCTTCCGGTAGCCGCCGGAGCCGGCCAGCCATGCCGGCAGCGGGCGGTGCACAGGAGAAAGGCATTCTCCGTTTGCCGCCACGCGGGAGCTCCGACGGCCGTTCATCGTTGCGTTGCTGCGATGCTGTCGCGACACACCTCCGCGGGAAATCGTATGCCCACGGTGGACGAAATCGCCGCCCATTCGCTAAGGTGTTCTCGGCGCTCGGCCTTTGGGGGGCCTGCCGCCATCCAAGTCGCAGTCCGGGTGCGGGATTGCCGCCTTCAGGTCGAGTTGCAGTATGAATGTCGTTGAGTGCTGCTTGCTGCACGGCCTCAAGACCGCCGGCGCGGATCGCGCGGCGGTTATGAGTGTCGATGAGACGCTGTCCTATGGGCAACTTGCCGCCCGCGTCAGCCAGTTCGCAGCCGGTCTGACGGCCAGCGGGCTGCGCCCCGGCGACCGCGTCGCCATGCTGATGTTCGACACCCCGGACTTGGTCGCGATGCATCTTGCGACCATGGCGGCCGGCGGCATCGCGGTCGCGGTCTCGACCCGCGCCAGCGCCGACGAACTGGCGCAGACCCTTGCCATCGCGAAGCCCTACGCCGTCGTGGTCGACGCCGAGTTCGATGTGGCGGCGGCGACGGCCATGGCGCAGGTGGCGCCGCAGGCGCAACTCATCCGCCGCGACCGCGAATTGCGTTTGTGGAAAGGCCGCGACGCCGGTCCGCTGCGGCCCGTGAACCGGGCGCCGGTAGATCCCGCATTCTGGGTGATGACTTCGGGCACCACGGGCCAGCCGAAGGCGGTCGAGCACCACCACGGCACGGTATCCGTGTGCGGTGCGTTCCCCGAGCAGGTTCTCAAGGTGACGCCCGCCGACCGTGCCTTCACCACCTCGTGTTTGCACTTCGCCTACGCGCTGTCGACGCTGTTCGGCATGATGCGGGCCGGCGCCACCAGCGTCCTGCTGGAACGCTGGGCGACGTCGCCGTCGGTCGCGGCGACGGTGGAGCGGTTCGAGCCCACGATCGTGCTGAGCGTGCCGTCGGTCTATCACCGTCTGATCGAAGATGGCCTGCCCAAGCTGCCCGCGTTCGGCGCGGTGCGTTGCTATGTGTCGGCCGGCGAGCGCCTGCCGCCGCGCATCTGGAACGCCTGGCACGAGGCGAGCGGCCGGCCGATCCTGGATTGTCTGGGCTGCTCCGAGTCCATGTACATGATCGTCGCCAACCGGCCGGATGCGTGCCGGCCCGGCTCTTCGGGGCTTTCGGTGCCCGGCGTCGAGGTGCGAATCGTGGACGAGTTCGGCAAGACTGTAACCGAGCCGGCGCAGAGCGGCCGGCTCGAAGTGCGCACGCCGTCGATCTGTTCCGGATATCGCGATGTGGAAACCGGCCCGGCCGGCCCGCTGCTTCGCCCGGCGGAGCGGTTCCGCGGCGACGATTGGTTCGCGACCGGCGACGAATACATGCTCGACGACGAGGGCTACCTGCATCATCGCGGTCGTACCGGCGACATGCTGCGCGTGTCGGGCATGTGGATCTCGCCGAGCGAAATCGAGGATGCGCTGGCCGGGGTACCGTCGATCGCGGATGCCGCGGCAGTGCTCGGCGAAGGCCCGCTCGGTCTCGCCGAGATCGTGCTTTACGTCGTTCCCGCGCCCGGCGTCGTGCCGTCGCAGGCCGTCAACGGCCATTCGGTGACCGCCACGGCGCGCGAGCGGCTGGAGAAGGTGCTGCCGTCCTACAAGCTGCCGAGGCGTTTCGAGGCGGTGGACGACCTGCCGCGCACGGCGAGCGGCAAGGTGCAGCGCCACAAGCTGCGCGACCTCCTGCGCCGCGAAGCGCCGTAATGCGCTGCCTGTGAACCGCGGCGTCCTGAGCCTTCAATCGGTGAGGTTGCGGTGATCCGGCGGCGGCACGTCATCTACGTCGAGGGCTACGACCCGCAGGGCGCGGAAGGTTACTACGACCTGTTCCAGCGCTCCTTCGTCCGCTTCCAGAAGCTGTGGCGCTTCGGCGGTGCGCTCGGCCCGCTGCAGATCGACTCCGAGGACTTCGCCCATTGGGACGTCGCGGCCGAAGGGCCGAACTGGCGCACGGAAACGCGCTACGAGTTCCTGCGCCAGGAGCAGATGATCCGCGCCAACATGGCCGAGCCGCTGCCGAAGCTGGTGTTCCGAGCCTTGCGCTGGACGGCTTGCTTCATGGTCGACGGCTCGAATTATCGCATCATTCGCGCCGGGTGGCGGTACGGCGTATCGCTGGTGCACTTCCAGATGATGATGGTGCTTTGGGTCGGGCTGGCCGCATTGGGCGGCGCCCTCGCCGGCTGGGCGATCGTGCGCTATCTGGGCCGCATCGAGTCGGTCGGCGTGATGGGCGGCCTGATTGCGGCGGCGCTGCTGTTTTTCGCGATGAAACCCCTCGCGCACCGCTGGTTTGTCATCCAGATCAACAGCCATTGGCCACATCTTGTCGAATACGTGCGCGGCGAGAAGTCCTGCTTCGAGCATCCGGTTGAAGTCTGCGCGCAGCGCCTCGTGGAGGCTGCGCGCGCCAACGCCGCCGACGAAATCGTCATCGTCGGCCACAGCGGCGGCGGAATTCTGCTTCCAGTGATCGTCGCGCGCGCACTCGAACTCGATTCCGATCTGGGCCGCCACGGGCCCAGGATCGTCATGTTCACGACCGGCTCGATCATGCCGTCGGTCGGCGTGCAGCCGTGGGCAACGGTGCTGCGCCGCGCGATCGAACGCGTTGCAATCGAGCCGTCGATCGTGTGGATCGACGCGCAGTCGCGCAAGGACGTGTTGAATTTCTGGGGCCTCGATCCGGTCGCAGGTCTTGGCATCGACGTCGGCGAGCGGCGGCGCAATCCGCTGGTCTGGGATGTCCGCTTCCGCGACATGCTTTCGGAAGAGCGCTACAGCCGCGTGCGCCTCAACCTGTTCGTGATGCACTACCAGTTCCTGATGGCGAACGACAAAAGCGCGCCGTACGACTATTGCATGTTGGCCGCGGGGCCGGTCGCGGTCGAGGACTGGGCTTGTCGCGGCGCCGACATCGTGCCGGCGTTCGCCGCGGACGGATCGTTCGCGGGGGTGCCTGCGGCCTCGTCGTAGCCGCCGTCATCGCGGAAGGATTGGACGATCTCCCAGCCGCGTTCGCGCCACACCGGCGCCGGAACCGGGCCGCAGGTCAGCATGCAATAGTCGTACGGCGCGCGCAGCTCGTTGCCCATGATGAACTGGTAGTGCTTGCGGAACAGGTTCCATTGCAGGCGCGCGACGGATTCTTCAGTCAGCATATCGCGGAAACGGACTTGCCAGATGGCGGGATTGCAGCGCGGCGCCTTGGGCCTGATCCCGACGCCTTCGATCGGGTCGAGGCCATAGAAGTTGAGCCAGTCGGTGCGCGACTGGCAATCGATCCATTGGATCGACGGCTCGACCGCGACGCGCTCGACTTCCATCCGCAAAGCATCGGCCTTCGGATGCAGCGCCGCCGCCGGCATGATCGAGCCGAGCGTCATCAGTATGACGGGCGGTCCGCGCCGGCCGAGCTCTGGATCGATCTTCAGAGCGCGCGCCATCACGCAGGGTGCGAACACGCCGCCGCCGCTGTGGCCGACCACGAGAATTTCGTCGGCTTCGCCGGCACGCGCCGCCGCGACGAGGCGCTCGGCAAATGCGTCGAGCGGCGCATTGAGCGTCGACGGCGCGCCGCCGGCGAAGTCGCGCACATACGGCCAGCAGTTGTTGATCTGGACGACGAAGAAGCGGTCGGCGAGCGGGCGCAGCAGAACGAACGCCGCCAGCGCGGCGGCGACGGCGATCGCGAGGCCCGCCGCAAACGGCAGGCTCAGATATCTGGCCGACAGCCAGCCCGCGAGCGCGCCGATGCCGGCGGACAGGGCGAGCCACGCCAGCAACATGAACTGGAAGTAGAGCAGATGAAGCGCAAACCGCGGCCCGGCGCGAAAGATGCGGATCGTCGCGCCGCCAAAATGATCGCCCAGAGCCCAGCGCCACGCGCGCCATATCTGTCGCAAGAGCGGCTGCGCCATGTTTGCGCGCAGGGGGCCCTCCAGCCGCAGGAACTCGTAGCGCGTGTCGGTCTGCCAGCCTTCGCCGGAGGTGCGCACATCCCAGTGCGCGGTCAATTCGTCGTCGAGCCACAACGGGCTCGAGTCCAGGCGCACCGGCCAGACGTTGCGGAACCGCTTGGCGGCGTACTGAAAGATGCCGTAGTAGCCCTCCGCGCCCTGCGGATCGTAGCCCTCGACATAGAAGACGTGACGCCGCCGGATCACTCGCCGCTCCACACTTGCGCGGGGCCAGCTTTATTTTGACGCGCTTTCGTCACGCGAACCGGTGGCCACTTCGCTCGAAAACGCTATAGCACCTCGAATTCGCCGCGGCCATGGCGCGCCAGCGGAGCGCTTCAGCCTTCGCGCAGCCGCAAGCGCATGATCCACAAAATCATGCCGCGCGGCAGAAGGCGCGGCAGCAGCGCGGTCACCCGGTTGTCGGTGCCGGGAATGACGATGCGCCGTCCGCGCATCAGGCCGTCGTAGCCTTCGCGCGCGACGCGATCGGCCGAGCGCGAGAAGCTGCGGGGAAAGTAGCCGTCCGGCATTCCGGCGCGGGCCTGGAACTCGGTGTCGACCGGCCCCGGGCACAGCGCGGTGACGCGCACGCCCCTGGGCTTGAGCTCGCGATGGAGTGCCTCGCTGAACGACACCACGTAGGCTTTGGTCGCGTGATAGGCCGCCATCCCCGGCCCCGGCATGAAGCCCGCGACCGACGCGACGTTGAGAATGCCGCCCTTGTGCTCGGCGAGGCTCGGCACGAAACGCAGCGACAGGTCGGTGAGCACGCGTGCGTTCAAGTCGATCATCGCAAGCTGCTCGCCGCGGTCGAGCGTCGCGGCATGGCCGACCATTCCGAACCCAGCGTTGTTGACCACGAACTGCGGTGCAAGCCCGCGCGCCCTCAACTCGGCCTCGATGCGGGCGGGCGCGTCCGGCTGTGCGAGATCGAGCGCCAGCACCTGCGGCTGCGGGCGTCCGCGCGCCTCGATCGCGCTGGCCACCGCCTTGAGCTGCGCCGCGCGGCGCGCAACCAGAAGCAGGCTGTGACCGCGGTCGGCAAATACATCCGCCAGCGCCACGCCGATGCCCGCCGATGCGCCGGTGATGATGGTGACGAGCTTGGGATCGGCCATGGTTCGGACTCGCGGCGCGGCCCGCGTCTCAGGCGGCGGACAGCTTTGCGATCACCTCCTGCGGGATCGGAGCGGACTTGATGTCCTGCGGGTCGGCGGACATCTGCTTCACCCAGACACGCGTGTCGTTGCACTCGACGCAGAGTTCGCCGCCGAGCATCAGCCGGTGCTGGACATCGAAGCTGGAGCGGCGGAACGCCGTCACCTGGGTGTGGATCGCGACGTCGTCGCCGTACTTGCACGGCTTCAGGAACCGCGCGCGGGTGTCGACCAGCGGATAGCCGTTGAACGCGTGGTGACGGAGGAACTGGTACTTGCTCATGCCGAGCGCCTGCGAGAACAGCGCCGTGGTGCAACTGTCGAACATCGCAAAGTAGCGCGGGAAGAACACGATCCCGGCCGGGTCGCAGTCGCCCCACTCGATGCGCGCATTCCTCGTATAGACCATCATTCCAGACGCCCCCCGTTCCGTCCGGTCAGCGCGGCGCCATGCGGAGCGCGCCGTCGAGCCGGATCGTTTCGCCGTTGAGATAACCGTTGCGCACGATCGTCAGCACGAGATCGGCGAATTCCCGCGGGTCGCCGAGCCGCTTCGGGAACGGCACCGACGCGCCGAGCGAGTCCTGCGCCGCCTGCGGCAGCGCGCGCAGCATCGGCGTGGCGAAAATGCCCGGGGCAATCGCCATGACGCGGATACCGAACTGCGACAGCTCGCGCGCGGCGGGCACCGTCAGCGCCGCCACGCCGCCCTTGGAGGCGGCATAGGCGGCCTGGCCGATCTGGCCTTCGTACGCGGCGACCGACGCTGTCGACACGATGACGCCGCGCGCGCCGTCGTCGAGCGGGCCGAGACTCTGCATGTCGGCGGCAACAAGCCGCATCATGTTGAACGTTCCGATCAGGTTGATCGCGATCACGCGCTCGAAGTCGGGGAGGGGCATCGCACCGTCGCGGCCGACGATGCGTTTGGCGGGTCCTATGCCCGCGCAATTGACCAGAATCCGCGCCGGACCGTTCTTGGCCTTGGCGTCCGCGATCGCGCGTGCGGCGTCGTCGGCGCTGGTGACGTCGCAGCGGATGGCGTGGCCGCCGATCGTCGCCGCGTGCTCGCGTGCGCCGTCGAGGTTGACGTCGAGCAGTGCCACCCTGGCGCCGGCGGCCGAGAGCGCCTCGGCCGTTGCGGCGCCGAGGCCGGAGGCCGCGCCGGTGACGATGGCGGCGTGTCCCTGGGGGTTCATCGCTGTCAGGTCCGCGTTTCGATGGCGATCACGTCGGGCGGAGCGAGTGTGGCATAAAGCCGTTCGACCAGGTCCTTGCGCCGGGCCAGCACCGCACGCTGGTTGATCGAGCCCTTGTCGGTCATTTCGCCGGCGTCGAGCGACGGCGGCTCGGCCAAAAGGATCGCACGGCAGACGCGGGTGGAGCCGCCCGTGCTCTGCTTCGCGAGCGAATTCATCCGCCGGCGGAACTCCTCGCGCACAGCTTTTGCACCGAGCACGTCGGCGACCGGGGCGTCGGCCGCAAATCCCGCGAGCTTTCGGCAGGCTTCGACGTCCGGGAACACCAGCACGGCGATGTCGTCCCGATCCGCGCCCGCGATCACCGCGTCGCGAACCAGCGGGGAGCAATGATCGACGAACCGCGCGCGCAGCGCGCCGGCGCTGACCCAGGTGCCGCTGGCGAGCTTGAAGTCCTCGGCGAGCCGGCCGTCGAACAGGAGGCCCTTGGCGGGATCGGCGGGATCGACGAACTTCAGCGCGTCGCCGATCTTGTAATAGCCCTCGTCGTCGAACGCCTCTTTGGTGAGGTCCGGCCGCCGCCAATAGCCCGGCGTGATGTTGGGTCCTTTCAAGCGCGCTTCGAGCTTCCCCTCGTTCGGAACGAGCTTCAGTTCCATCCCCGGCGACGGCAGGCCGATATTGCCGGGCATCGGGGAGTCCCAATGCAGCGCGAGCGCCAGCGGTGCGGTCTCGGTCGAGCCGATGCTGGAGATGAAGATAATGCGCTCGCCGGTGGTGGCGATGCTCATGTCCTGCAATTCGTCCCAGACGTACTGCTGGAGCGAGGCCCCGGCGTAGAACAGGACTTTCAGCCGGCTGAAGAAATTTTCCCGCAGCGCGCGGTCGTCGCGCAGATACGGCAGCAGCATCTCGTAGCCCTTGGGCACGTTGAAGTACATCGTCGGCGCGACGTCTTTCAGGTTCTTCGCCGTGGCCGCGATCGCGCCGGGCAGCGGCTTACCCTCGTCGATGTAGAGCGAGCCGCCGTTGTCGAGCACGAGGTTGAAATTGTGGTTTGAGCCGAAGGTGTGGTTCCACGGCAGCCAGTCGACGATGACCGGCGGCTCCTCGCGCACGAGGGCGAAGCCGAAGCCGATCTGCGCCTGGTTGGCGCACATCATGCGCTGGGTGTTGATGACGCCCTTGGGCGATCCGGTGGAGCCGGAGGTGAACAGGATCTTGCCGATTGTGTCGGGGCCGACCCTGGCATGGGCGTCGTCGACCGCGGCGGTGGGCTTCACCGCGAGCAGGTCGGCGAAGGCCGTGGTGGCGCGGCCCGGCACCGCGTGTGCGCTGGCCACGATCTCGACATCCGCTGGCACCGCTGCCTCGATGGCGCGCGCGAACGGCCGGCCGTCGCTGACGAACACGAGGCCCGGCGTCAGGTCGGCCATGATCGACTTCAGCTTTCCGAAATCGCTCGACATCAGCGAGTAGGGCACCGAGATCGGCGCATAGGGCACGCCGATGGTCATCGCAGCGAGACCCAGCAGCGCGTGCTCGATGTCGTTGCCGGAGAGGATAGCGACCGGCCGCTCCGGCGAGACGTTTCGTTGCAGCAGCGCCTGCGCGATCGCGCGCACCTGTTGCAGCGCTTGCGCGTAAGTCAGCGTGCGCCACGCGCCGTCCGGCGTGCGCTGCGCCAGGAACACGCGGTCCGGCGCGGCCTTGGCCCAGTGCTCCAGCCGGTCCGTGAGCTTCCTGGGATAGGCGCCGAGCGGCTGCGGCGTGCGCATGACGATCGTGCCGTCGGGCCTGCGCTCCAGCACGCATTCGGCCGGTCCGAGCTTCACCGGCCGCAACGGCGCCGTGCCGCGCGCGGAGCCCGCCGCCGATGCAACCGTCTGCGTCACCGCTTCAGCACCTTCTTCCCGCGCTTCTCCAGGAAATCCTTCAGCCGCGTCTTGGCTTCCGCGCTGTCCTGCGCGACCGCCGCCATCAGCGACTCGGCGAGATAACCGCTCGCCGGATCGCTTTCGGCGATCCGTGGCAGCGCCTGCATGATCGCGTAATTCGACAGCGGTGCGTTGCTCGCAATCTGCCTGGCAAGCTCGATGCCTTTGGCCAGGCCCGCGCCGTTCTTGACCAGATGGTGCGAGAGTCCGATCGTCTGGCCTTCCTGCGCGCTGTAGGTGCGACCGGTCAGCATCAATTCCATCACCCGCGACACGCCGATCAGGCGCGGCAGGCGCACCGAGCCGCCGCCGCCGAGAAAGATGCCGCGGCTGCCTTCCGGCAGCGCGTAATAGGTCGAGCGCTCGGCGACGCGGATGTGCGCCGCCGCGGCCAGCTCAAGCCCGCCGCCGACCACCGCGCCGTGCAACACGGCGACCGCCGGCACCTTGCCGAACTGGATCGCGTCGAACACGCGGTGCCACATGCGCGAATGCTGCACGCCTTCCGCGGCGTCGCGGCGGGTCAGTTCGCCGAGGTCGAGGCCCGAGGAGAAGTGCTCGCCCTCGCCGCGGATCACCGCCGCGCGGACGTCGGCCGGCAGCGTGGTGAAGAACCGCTCAACGCCGAGGATGGTCTCGTCGTCCAGCGCATTGCGCTTCTGCGGCCGCGCCAGCGTCAGGATGGCGATCTCGCCGCGCCGCTCGGCCTTGAGCGAGGTGGGCAGGTTAAGCGCGAGGCGGCTGTTCGTTTTGGCCATGAACGGTCCTTGAGCGGTCTCTGGGCATCCGTTGTCCAGGTCAACAATCTAACTCATGCGGATTCCGCCCCCGCGGGTCAAGCGGGTGGGGGGCGCGTTCCGGGCGCTACTTCACCTCGAACACCTCGATCTGCACCGCCCGGTTCTGCCGTGTGCCGCGGCCGATGCAGAGAATCCGGTTGAGCCAGGCGCATTGCGGGTCCGAGGTCTCGAACCGCATGAAGGCACGGAAATAGTACAGCGACGGGTCCACCGTCTCGTCGCGCGCCAGCCGCTCCATCACGTCCGGCGGGCCGTGGCGGTAGCCCTCGCTGTCCACGAGAATGAGCCCGCCGCCGGCGGTCTCGATGGTGTAGCGCGCGTGCAGATGCACGACACCGTCGGTGCGCACGATCTGCCAGTCGGCGCCGCCGCGCAGCACCCTGCCGTTGAGCTTCGGCCCTTCCACCGTGCCGTCGAGGATGTCGATGATACGCCGCTCGCCATAGGGCGTCTGGCCGAGCTTCTGGATGCCCGCGAGTCCCGAGCGGATGGTGAAGATCGGCTGTTCCGAGAGCATGGACATGTTTGACCCCGCCTGTGTTGGCCCGTAAATTCCCGCACGAAAACGCCGTGCGATCAATGCACGCGGAGTAAAAGTCCAATGTCACGCGTCCTCTCGCTCGCCGAAGCCGTCGAACAGCACGTTCGCGACGGCGACACGGTTGCGATGGAGGGCTTCACCCACCTGATCCCGCACGCCGCCGCCCATGAGGTGATCCGCCAGGGCCGCAAGCGCCTGACGCTGGTGCGGATGACACCCGACCTGATCTACGACCAGATGATCGGCATGGGCTGCGCCGAGAAAGCCGTGTTCTCCTGGGGCGGTAATCCGGGCGTCGGCTCGCTGCACCGCTTCCGCGATGCGGTGGAGAACGGCTGGCCGCATCCGCTCGCGATCGAGGAGCACTCGCACGCGGCGATGGCCAACGCCTACGACGCGGGCGCGGCGGGGCTGCCCTGCGCGGTGCTGCGCGGCTACGTCGGCGCCGACCTGCCGAAGGTGAATTCCAACATCAGGTCTATCGTCTGCCCGTTCACCGGCGAGAAGCTCGCGGCGGTGCCGGCGATCCGGCCCGACGTTGGCATCGTGCACGCGCAGAAGGCCGACCGCGCCGGCAACGTGATGCTGGAAGGCATCGTCGGCGTGCAGAAGGAAGTGGTGCTGGCGTCGAAACGATCCATCGTGACGGTCGAGGAGATCGTCGATGAGTTCGGGCAGCGCTCGCCGAACGCCGTGATCCTGCCGGCCTGGACGATCGGCTGCGTCGTCAAGGTGCCGGGCGGCGCCTATCCGTCCTATGCCTTCGGCTACTACAAGCGCGACAACGCCTTCTACAAGGCATGGGACGCCATCGCTAAGGACCGCGACGGCTTCCGCGCCTGGATGAAGGCGAACGTGCTCGATCAGGGACCGGAGGTGTTCGCGGCGCACGCGCGCAAGATGCTGCAGGCGGCGGAGTAGGCAATGGCCGATTACACCCCCAACGAAATGATGACCGTCGCCGCGGCGCGCGCGCTGCGAAACGAGGATGTCTGCTTCGTCGGCATCGGCATGCCGTCGGCGGCGGCGAACCTTGCGCGGCTGACGCATGCGCCGGACATCGTGCTGATCTACGAGTCCGGCACGCTCGGCACCAAGCCGACTGTGCTGCCGCTCTCCATCGGTGACGGCGAATTGTGCGAGACCGCGCTCACCACCGTTCCGGTGCCGGAGATGTTCCGCTACTGGCTGCAGGGCGGGCGCATCACCGTCGGCTTCCTCGGCGGCGCGCAGATCGACAAGTTCGCGAACCTCAACACCACGGTGGTCGGCGCCTACGACAAGCCGAAGGTGCGGCTGCCCGGAGGCGGCGGCGCGCCCGAGATCGCAACTTCGTGTGGCGAGATTTTCATCATCATGGCGCAGTCCAAGCGCGCCTTCGTGCCGAAGCTCGACTTCGTCACGTCGCTCGGCCACGGCGAGGACGGACAGACGCGGGCGCGGCTCGGCGTCAAGACCAAGGGTCCGACGCGGCTGATGACGGATCTCGCGGTGTTTCAGCCCGAGCCCGGCAGCAACGAAATGATCGTCGCCTCAATCCACCCCGGCGTGACGCGCGAGCAGGTTTCCGAGGCGACCGGCTGGCCGGTGCGGTTCGCGGCGAACGTCACTGAAACGCTCGCGCCCACCGCGAAAGAACTCGAAACCCTGCGCGATCTGCACGCACGCACGCGGCGCGCCCACGGCGAAGCGGCGTAAAGGAGAGCGACCATGCCCGAAGCCTTCATCTGCGACGGCGTTCGCACGGCCATCGGCCGCTACGCCGGCGGGCTCGCCAAGGTTCGCACCGACGATCTCGGCGCGGTGCCGATCAAGGCGCTGATGGCGCGCAATCCGAACGTCGACTGGTCGGCGCTCGACGAGGTGATCTATGGGTGCGCCAACCAGGCCGGCGAGGACAACCGCAACGTCGCGCGCATGGCGCTCCTGCTCGCAGGCCTGCCGGACTCGGTGCCGGGTTCGACCGTCAACCGGTTGTGCTCGTCGGGGCTGAACGCGGTGGGCCTCGCGGCGCAGGCGATCAAGGCCGGCGAGATGGACTTTGCCATCGCCGGCGGCGTCGAGTCGATGACGCGCGCGCCGCTGGTCATGGGCAAGGCGCAGGAAGCGTTCCAGCGCAGCGCCGCGGTCGAGGACACGACCATCGGCTGGCGCTTCGTCAATCCGCTGATGAAGAAGCAGTACGGCGTCGACGCCATGCCGGAGACGGCGGAGAACGTGGCGGAAGACTATCAGATCGGGCGCAGGGACCAGGACGCCTTTGCCTTGAGATCGCAGCAACGCGCGGCGAAGGCGCAGGCCGCAGGTTTCTTCGCCGAGGAGATCGTCCCGGTGACGGTGCCGGGCGGCAAGGCCGGGCCCGTCATCGTCGACAAGGACGAGCACCTGCGTCCCGACACCACGGCGGAGGCGCTCGCGAAGCTCAAGAACTTCGTCCGCGATCCGGGCACGGTTACGGCGGGCAACGCTTCGGGCGTCAACGATGGCGCTGCGGCGATGCTGATCGCCTCGGAGGCGGCGGTGAAAAAGCACGGGCTGAAGCCGATCGCGCGCGTCACCGGCATGGCCGCGGCCGGCGTGCCGCCGCGGGTCATGGGTATCGGCCCGGTGCCATCGACGCAGAAGCTGATGGCGCGGCTGGGCCTGAAGATCGGCGACTTTGACGTGATCGAACTGAACGAAGCCTTCGCCTCGCAGGCGCTGGCCTGTCTGCGCCAGCTCGGCGTCGCCGACGACGCCGAGCACGTCAATCCGAACGGCGGCGCCATCGCGCTCGGCCATCCGCTCGGCATGTCGGGCGCGCGGCTGGCGCTGACCGCGGCGCATCAGCTCGCCAAGACCGGCGGAAAGCGCGGGCTTGCGACCATGTGCGTCGGCGTGGGGCAGGGCGTGTCGCTGGCGATCGAGCGGGTTTAACAAGCAAGAAGATCGAAGGAGAACAACAAAATGCCGATGAGTCCCGGCTACATCCCGTTCCATCCCAACCCGTCGAAGCCGAAGTACAAGCCGCCGGCGGGCGCGGTCGACGCGCACAACCACGTGTTCGGTCCGGAGGCGCGGTTTCCGTTCGCGCCCAAGCGCAAGTACACGCCCTGCGACGCGCCGAAGGAGAAGCTGTTCGCGCTGCACGACTTCCTCGGCTTCGACAAGGCGGTGATCGTGCAGGCGACCTGCCACGACACCGACAACCGCGCGCTGGTCGATGCATTGATAACGTCGAACGGCCGCGCCAAGGGCGTGGCGTTCGTCGACGAGAGCTTTTCGGACGATCAGTACCGGGAGCTGGACCGCGCCGGCATTAAGGGCGTGCGCTTCAACTTTATCAAGCGGCTGGTGGACTCGACGCCCAAGGACGTGATGGTGCGGATCGCCAGCCGCATCGCGAAGCTCGGCTGGCACATCGTGATCTATTTCGAGCACGCCGACCTCGACGAGATGGGGCCGTTCCTGAAGTCGCTGCCGACGCCGCTGGTGTTCGACCACATGGCGTGTCCGAGCGTGAAGGACGGCCTGAACGGCACGGCCTGGAAGAAATGGCTCGACGCGATCGCGGCCAACCAGAGCTGGACCGTCAAGGTGACGTGCCCGGAGCGCTTCACGCAGATCGGCCCGCCCTATGACGACGTGGTGCCGTTCGCGCGCACCATCGTCGAGGCGTTCCCCGACCGCGTGATCTGGGGCACCGACTGGCCGCATCCGAACATGCCGAAGGAGGCGCCGGACGACGGCATCATCACCGACATGATTCCGAAGATCGCGACCACGGCGGAGCTGCAGAAAAGGCTGCTGGTCGACAATCCGATGAAGCTCTATTGGGCTTAGGTGATGTTGGGATTGCGCAACATACTCCGCTCGTTCCCGCGGAAGCGGGAACCCAGCACTCGGCCAAAGAACTGGGTCCCCGCTTGCGCGGGGACGAACGGTGCCTGGGCTTCGCGTCATGCCTGATCACTACGTCCATCGCCTGCAGACCAGCATGCCGCTTACGACGGCGGAGACCATCGCCGACGCCGCGCTGAAGGCCGGCGGCGAGGCGGGGCTGCTGCCGCTCACCGTCGCGGTGCTCGACGTCGGCGGCAACCTCGTGGTGCTCAAGCGCCAGGACGGCTCCGGCAACCTGCGTGCCGACATCGCGATTGGCAAAGCGGCAGGTGCGCTCGGCATGGGCATCTCCAGCCGCACCATTAGAGACCGTCTAAAAGACCGTCCGGCGTTTCAGTCGGCGATTGCGGCGGCCTCCGAAGGCCGGTTCATTCCGGTGCCGGGCGGCGTGCTGGCGCTGAACGCGGCCGGAGACGTGATCGGAGCGGTCGGCATTTCCGGCGACGCCTCGGACAAGGACGAGTACGCCGCCATCGCGGGCGTTCACGCGGCGGGGCTGAAAAGTCATCCCGAACAGCCGGCGCCAAACTGGAAAGAGGCTGGACTGTAGAAGCGTGTGTCCCACACGCGGTGCAGCGCCGCGCCCGGGACAGGTGCCGTTGCAATGCCCGGCATCGCTGGATATATCGAATGAAATTCAGCCCCTTGGCGGGTCCCGACGACCCTGGCCGGAGCGGAGCAGCACCAATGCCAGCAAAACAGATGCCCGACAAAGACTACGACGACATTCCGGGCACTTACGTGTTCGACGCCGACCGCTCGCGGCGCGGCTACCATCTCAACATGTTCTGCATGTCGCTGATGAAGGCCGAGAACCGCAAGGCGTTCAAGGACGACGAGTCCGGCTATCTCGACCGCAACTTTCCGCTGCTGACCCGCGAGCAGCGCGAGGCGATCCTCAAGCGGCAGTACAACCGCCTGCTGGAGCTCGGCGGCAATATCTATTTCACCGCCAAGCTCGGCGCGACCGACGGTCACGCGTTCCAGCATCTGGCCGCGGTGATGACCGGCTCGACCCAGCAGGACTACGCCGACATGATGCTGCGCGGCGGACGCAACGTGGACGGCAACCGCAGCCGGACCGGCCGGGACATTCTCGCAAAATCCAAATCGGCGAAGCCGAAATCCGCCAAGGGCAAGGCTTCCAGCAAAGGAAAGAAACGCCGTGGCTAGAATCGTCGCAGGAGTGACGTCATCGCACGTGCCGGCGATCGGCGCCGCGATCGACAACCACCGCACCAGCGAGCCCTACTGGCAGCGCGTGTTCGAGGGCTTCGAGCGCTCCAAGGAGTGGATCGCCAAGGTCAAGCCCGACGTCTGCATCGTCGTCTACAACGACCACGCCTCGGCATTCTCGGTGGAGATGATCCCGACCTTTGCGCTTGGCACCGCCGCCGAGTTCCCGATCGCCGACGAGGGCTGGGGGCCGCGCCCGGTGCCGGTCGTCAAGGGGCATCCGCAGCTTGCCGCGCACATCGCGCAGTCGGTGATCCTCGACGAGTTCGATCTCACGCTCTGCAACAAGATGGAGGTCGATCACGGCCTCACCGTGCCGCTCAACCTGATGTTCGGCACGCCGAAGGAATGGCCGTGCCCGGTGATCCCGCTCGCCGTGAACGTGGTGATGTTTCCGCCGCCGACCGGCAACCGCTGCTTCAACCTCGGCCGCGCCATCAAGAAGGCGGTGGAGTCCTATCCGGAGGACCTCAAGGTTGTCGTGTTCGGCACCGGCGGCATGTCGCACCAGATTTCGGGCCAGCGCGCGGGGCTGATCAATTCCAAATTCGACCACGCCTTCCTCGACAACCTCACCAGGAATCCGCAGAAGCTCGTGCGCATGGATCATCTCGAATACATGCGCGAGGCGGGCGCCGAGGGCGTCGAGATGGTGATGTGGCTGATCATGCGCGGTGCGCTCGAGGACAAGGTCGACGAGGTCTACCGCTTCTACACCGTGCCGGCGTCGAACACGGCCGTGGGGCACATCATCCTTGAGAACCGCAGCAAGGGCGGAAGGAAGGCGGCAGCCCGCAAGCCTGCGGCCAAGTCGCGCAAGTCTGCCCCGAAGCTCAAGCGCGCCGCGGCGCGCCAGAAGATTCAGCGAATCCGGAGCTAAAGTCTTGTTGCCCGCGCGCCACTTGCTCCGTCATGGCCGGGCTTGTCCCGGCCATCCCGTTTAGGTAGGCACTGCGCTCACCTGATCGGGATGCGCGGGTCAAGCCCGCGCATGACGGCTGAGAGTTGGTCGAACACGTCAGAGAAGAGGTAACCCATGAAAATCTGTGTCGCCGGCCAAGGCGCATTCGGCCAGAAGCATCTCGATGCGCTCAAGCGCATTCCAGGTGTCGAAGTGACGTCGCTCGTCGGCGGCAACCAGGACGCCACCGCCCAGGTCGCCAAGAAGTACGGCATCCCGCACTACACCGGCGAACTCTCCGAAGGCATCAAGCGCGCCGACGCGGTGATCCTGACGACGCCGACCAAGATGCACTTCCGGCAGGGCGAGCAGGTGATGCGCGCCGGCAAGCACGTGCTGGTCGAAATCCCGGTCACCGACTCGGTGGAGGACGCGGAGAACCTGGTGAAGATCGCCAGGGAGACCGGCGTCACCGCGATGGGCGGCCACGTCCGGCGTTTCAACCCGAGCCATCAGTACGTGCACAAGAAGATCGTGGCCGGCGAACTGTCGATCCAGCAGATGGACGTGCAGACTTATTTCTTCCGGCGCAAGAACATCAACGCCGCCGGCAATCCGCGGAGCTGGACCGACCATCTGCTCTGGCATCACGCCGCCCACACCATCGACCTGTTCCAGTATCAGGCCGGCGAGAACATCTCGGACTGCTACGCGGTGCAAGGGCCGATCCATCCGCAGCTCAATATCGCGATGGACATGGGCATCGTGGCGCGGACTCCTTCGGGCAAGATGCTCACCCTGTCGCTGTCGTTCAATAACGACGGCCCGCTCGGATCGTTCTTCCGCTACATCTGCGACAACGGCACGTTCAAGGCGTTCTACGACGACCTGAGCGACGGCAAGGACAACAAGATCGACGTGTCCAAGGTCGACGTGTCGATGGACGGCATCGAGCTAGAGGATCGCGAGTTCATCGCCGCGATCAAGGAGAAGCGCGAGCCGAAGGGTTCGCTGGCGCAACTCCTGCCCTGCATGCACGTGCTGGGCAAGCTCGAGAAGATCATCGACCCGCAGCGCAAGGCGCACGCCTGAAGCCGGCACGCGAAATGAAAATGCCCGGCGCATGCGCCGGGCATTTTTGCGTTTCTGGAGCGCTCGCGACGGCTACTTCGCCTTGGCGCCGGCAGCCTTGATCACCTTGCCCCACTTCTCGGTTTCGCTGGCGAGGAACTTGCCCCATTCCGCGGGCGTCATCGACATCGGATCGCCGCCCAACTCTCCGATCCGCTGCTTGATCTTGGCGTCGGCGAGCGCCGCGCGAATTTCCTTGTTGATCGCCGCAATGACGTCCGGCGGCGTGCCCTTCGGCGCGGACATCCCGTACCACTGCTGCGAATCGAAGCCTTTCACGAAATCGCCCAACGGCGGCACGTCCGGCAGGGTCGCCGACCGGGCCTTGGTGGTCACCGCAAGCGCGCGCAGCTTGCCGGACTTGATGTGGCCGATGGCGGCGGGGATGGTGCTGAACACCGACTGGATCTGCCCGCCGATCACGTCCTGCACGGCCGGCGCGAGCCCGCGATAGGGCACGTGCACGATGTTGGTGCCGGTCATCATCTTGAACAGTTCGAGCGAGCCGTGGTCCGGCCCGCCAGCGCCGCCGGAGCCGCAATTGATCTTGCCGGGATTGGCCTTCGCGTAGGCGATCAGTTCGGGGACCGTCTTGAACGGCGCCGACGGCGTGACGACCAGCACGAACGGCACGCTCATGATGCTCGCGACCGGAGCGGTATCGGCAAGAAAATCGAACGGCAGTTTTTCGTAGTACGTCGCGTTGATCGCGTTGGCGGCGTTGGTGAGCAACAGCGTATAGCCGTCGTTGGGCGAGCGGATCATCACTTCGGTGGCGATGTTGGTCGCCGCGCCGGTGCGGTTCTCGATCACGAACTGCTGGCCGAGCTTCTCCGAGAGCCATTGACCCATCAGGCGCGCGGTGATGTCGACGCCGCCGCCCGCGGAATAGCCGACCAGAATTTTGACCGGGCGCGTCGGATAGGCCTGCGCCGAAGACGTGCGCGCGAGCAGCGGCAGCGCGGCCGCGCCGCCCGCCAGTCGAAGAATCTGACGACGATGAACGTTCATTGGCGTTCCCCCGATTGAAATGAATCGTCCGCGAGAATTATCGGCCCGCCGCGCGGCTCGCCGCAAGGTGCGATCGTACGCGCAGCGCGCGACTTATTCGCCCACCCCGATGAGCTTGTGCAGCCGCTCGGGGTCCTGGCGCAACTCGGCCGACGGTCCGTCGTGCACGATGCGCCCCTTGTCCATAACAATGGCGCGTTCCGAAAATTCCAGCGCCACGCGGCTGTTCTGCTCGACCAGCACGATCGACAGGCCGGATTCGCTGCGCAGCCTGATCAGCACCGCGGTCAGCGCTTCCACGATCACAGGCGCAAGGCCTTCGGTCGGCTCGTCCATCAGCAGCAGCGCCGGATTGGTGAGCAAGGCGCGCGCGATCGACAGCATCTGCTGCTCGCCCCCGGAGAGCTGGTTGCCGCGGTTGCCCAACCTTTCGCGCAAGTTCGGGAACAGTTCGAACACGCGCTCCTTGGTCCAGCCGCCGGGGCGTGCGCCCACCTCCAGGTTTTCAAGGACTGTGAGCGAAGGAAAAATCTCGCGCTCCTGCGGCACGTAGCCGATGCCGGCGACGGCCCGGCGATAGACCGGCACGCGGTTCAGGCTTGCGCCATTGAGCAGCACGTCGCCCCGGTGCAGCGTGGTGTGGCCCATGACGGTCGAAAGCAGCGTGGTCTTGCCGACGCCGTTGCGGCCGATGATGCTGATGCTTTCGCCCGCGGCGACGGTGAGGCCGATGTCCTCCAGCACCACGGTCTCGCCGTAGCCGGCGTAAACGCCC
This sequence comes from Alphaproteobacteria bacterium, assembly GCA_016869215.1. Lineage (GTDB taxonomy): Bacteria > Pseudomonadota > Alphaproteobacteria > Rhizobiales > Xanthobacteraceae > Z2-YC6860. The sequence continues at coordinate 137,839 of VGEP01000009.1, forward strand.
TTGAGCTCCAGCGCGCTAGCCATTGGTCCTACGCACCATGGGTGGTCGCCTGGCCGAGATAGACCGCACGCACGTCCGCGTTCGATCCGATCTCCCTGGGCGTGCCTTCGGCGAAAATCGCGCCGCGCACCAGCACGGTGATGCGCTTGGCGAAACGGAACACCAGGTCCATGTCGTGGTCGATGATCAGCACGCCGATATCCTTGGGCAGCGCGTCGATGGCGTCCAGAATGATGTGGCTCTCCGCGCTCGGCACGCCCGCCGCCGGCTCGTCGAGCAGCAGCACTTCCGGCTTCAATCCGAGCGCGATGGCAAGCTCCACCAGCCGCTGCCGCCCGTAGGGCAGGCCCGCGATGGTGCGCTGTGCGTCGTCGGCGAGCTTCAGCGTCTCCAGCAGATGCATCGCCTCGTCGATCACGTCGCGCCGCTTGCCTGCGGGCGTGACCATGTTGGTCGCGGCGCCGACGCGCTCGGCGACCGAGATATAGACGTTCTCCAGCACGGTGAGACCGCGGAACAGCCGGTTGATCTGGAAGGTGCGGGCGATGCCGCGCTTCACCCGCGCGGCTTGCTCCATGGTGGTGATGTCCTCGCCGCGCAGCAGCACGGTTCCGGTGGTCGGCAGCAGCACGCCGGTCATGAGATTGATGAACGTGGTCTTGCCCGCGCCGTTCGGCCCGATCAGCGCATGGCGCGCGCCCTTTTCCAGGGTGAACGTGATGTCGCGCGCGGCCTGCAGCGCCCCGAAGTTTTTGCTTACCGAGCGGGTTTCGAGCAGCGTGCCGTTCATGGTGACGGCCGTGACGCGGGTTCTTTGGGCGGGATTTTCGGCCTGAGCCGCTGCATCAGGACCTCGCCGATGCCGAGCATTCCGCCGCGCGCGAACAGCGCGATGACGACCAGCAGCAGGCCGAGGCCGAGCTGCCAGGCGGTCGGATAGATTTTCGACAGGAAGTGCGCGAGCACCATGTAGGCCACTGCGCCGACGAACGCGCCGTAAAGCCTGCCGAAGCCGCCGAGCACCAGGATGATCAGCACGGTGGCGGCGCGGTCGAGGCCGAGCGTGCCGAGGTTCACGTAGGCGTTGGCCTGCGCCCAGATGCCGCCGGCGATGCCGGCGATGGCCGCCGAGATCGTGTAGCAGACCACGAGCCGCGTGCGCACCGGCGCGCCGACCGCGTGCATGCGGAGCGTGTTCTCGCGGATGCCGGTCAGCCCCTGGCCGAACGGCGAATACGCCAGCATCCGCACGAACAGGAAGCACAGGAACAGCACGCCCAGCACGTAGAGGAACTGCGTCTTCGGAATTAGCGGATTGAACTCGAACACGCCGAACAGCGGCGGGATGTTCAGGCTCGGCAGGCCGTCGAAGCCCCCGGTCCAGTGGTGTCCGAGGTTGGCCGCCTCCTCCAGCATCAGCATCGTGCATAGCGTCAGCATCAGGAACGTCAGCCCGGTGGTCCGCAGCAGCACGAGGCCGGAGAGGAAACCGACAGCCGCCGCGACCAGCGCGGCCAGCGCAAGACCCGTCAGCGGCTCGTTCCAGATGCCGTGATGCGCCAGGATGCCGACGGTGTAGGCGCCGGCGCCGAAGAACGCGGCGTGGCCCAACGTGATGATGCCGGCGTAGCCGAGCGCGAGGTCGAGCGAGATCGCGAACAGCACCATGATCAGCAGTTCGGTGCCGAAGCCGAGATGGTTCGGATATGCAAAGAAGAACGCCAGCGCCGCGATCCACGGCAGCGATTCCCACCAGCGCAGGCTGTGGCGGCGGGCCAGCGCCAGCGCCGCCGGATGGTCCGGCATATGCGGCGTGACGCTCATGCGGGTTTCCCGAACAGCCCCTGCGGCCGCCACAGCAGCAGCAAGATGGCGAGCGCGTAGATGAACAGCGTGCCGCCCTGCGGCAGGTACTTCTTCAGCACGAAGTCGAGCACGCCGATGATCAGCGAGGCCCAGAACACGCCAGCGATGCTGCCCAGCCCGCCGACCGACACCACGATCAGGAAAAAGACGAGGTACTTCAGCGCGTATTGCGGGTCGAGGCCGAGAAATTCCGCGCCGAGGCCGCCGCCGAGCGCGGCCATGCCGCTGCCGAAGCCGAAGGTGACGGCGAACAGCCGGTCGATGTTGATGCCGAGCGATTCCGCCATGCGGCGGTTGTCGACCGCGGCGCGGATCTGAGCGCCGAAGCGCGTGCGCTCGAAGCCGAACCAGAGACCGATCGCGATCGCTACTCCGACGACGATCAGGAAAATGCTGTAGGTGCGGTATTGCAGCAGCCCGAGGTCGAGCTGGCCGCGCAACGCATCCGGCAACGTCAGCGGCTGGTTTTCCGGTCCGACGAACACAGTTAGCGACGCGATGAACACGAAGCACAGTCCGATGGTGAACAGCACCTGGTCGAGTTCGCCCGCCTTATAGAGTCGCGAATAGAGCAGCCGCTCGAACACCATGCTGATGGCGGCGGTCAGGACGAACGAGATCGCCAGCGCCAGCGCGAAGCCGACGCCCCAGTGCCGCATCACCAGAACGACGATGTAGCCGCCGAGCATGGCGAAGGCGCCGTGCGCGAGGTTGGCGAAGCCCATCAGCCCCATGGTCACGGACAGGCCGACCGACACGATAAACAGCACCATGCCGGCCGCCATGCCGCCGAGCAGCATGCTGGCGATGTTGTCGACCGTGAAGATCATCGCGGTCCCGCCTTGGCGAGCCGCACTGACGGTTCGGTACGCCCGATCACTGTGTTTAGTTCCCCGCGCCGGTTGGTCCCGGCCGCCCTTTGGCAAAGTTTAGGTCGAAAGCCGCGGACTGCATAGCGAAGCGCGTTCGCCCGGACAATCCTGATCCGGAAACAAAACCGCCGCCCCTTGCGGGGCGGCGGGATGCTCGGGACGGATGTCCTTGCAGGCTACTTGCAGGGCGCGATTTTCTGCGCCTTGCAGGCGTCCTTCACGTTGTCGATCTGGCCGATGACCTTCTGCATCAGCCGGCCATCCGGGCCCTTCACGACCTCGGACAGGTACTCGTTCATCACGATGTCGCGGGTGTCCGGATCGATCGAGATCGGGCCGCGCGGGCTGTTGAACTTGAACGTGCCGGCGGCCTTGATGGCGGCGTCGCCGTCGATCTTGCCCTTGAGCTGGTGAGCGACGTGCATGATCAGCGCCATGCCGTCATAGCCGCCGACAGCCATGAAGTCCGGAACGGCGTTGGCGCCGTAGGCCTTCTTCCACTCGGCCACGAAGCGCTTGTTTTCCGCGTTCGGCAGGTCGGCGTGATAGTGGTGCATGGTGATCAGGCCGATCGCCGCGTCGCCCATCGCCTGCAGCTTGGTGTCCTGGGTGATGTCGCCCGGGCCGATCAGCCGGATGCCGGCCTGCCGCATGCCGAGCGCGCCGTAGGTGCGCGTCACCGCGGCCGCATGGTCGCCGGCCGGCACAAACACGAAGAACACGTCCGGCTTCTTGTCCTTGGCGCGCTGGAAGAACGGCGTGAAGTCCGGCACCGCGCCCGCGCCGCCCATCGGGATCTCGTCGATGACCTTGCCGCCGCTGGCCTCGAAGGCGCGCTTGAAGGCGTTGAGGCTGTCCTTGCCGGGCGGGAAGTCGGTGTAGCCGACCACCGCGGTCTTGGCCTTGAGCTGCTTGGCCGCGGCCTCGCCCATGGCGTAGCCGGCGTGCCACATGCTGAACGAGGTGCGCGCGTAGTAGCCCGACATCTGCGTGATGTGCGCGGTGCCGGCGTTCATGATCACGGCGAACTTCTTGCCGGCGTTGACCACCGGAGCCGATGCGATGGCGTTCGGCGAATAGACCCAGCCGGCGAGCACGTCGACTTTTTCCTGCGTCAGGAGTTCCTGCGTCGCGACGCGCGCGTCGTTGCCGCCGGGGTTCTTGGCGTCGCGCTTGATCAGCTTGATCTGGTAGGGCTTGACCTTGTCGGCATTGAGCTTGAGGTACATTTCCATGCCGCGGTCGATCAGCTGCGCGAACTCGGCGCCGATGCCGGTGTAGGGTAGGACCACGCCCACCTTGACCTCCTGGGCGCCGGCAAGCGCCGTGGACACGGCCAGCGCGGCGGACGCCGCGAGAATGCGCTTCAACATCGAACAACCTCCCAATATTGATGTCAGCCGGCCATGCAAAGGACGCCGGGCTTCGGGGCGGAGTGTAGGTCGAAAGCCCGAAACGGCGCAAGCGAACGGCGCGCGGCGCGGCCGCGCCGATGCGCGGAAATCGCCCGAAAATCGGCCATCCAGCGTCGCTTTCATTCCAGCGCCGCGGCGGCCCTGCGAGCACGGCTGCGTGCACTGCCGCTTGGGCCGCTTCCCACGGCCGATGCAAGCGAGGCAAGCCGCAGCCGGGCGCAATTCTCGACCGTTGACAGCAGCCGTGCAATGGTTTGCAAACGCCGTAACGAACGATCCGGGGAGCAGGAGACGACCCAATGAAAAGAACCAGACCGCCGTTTCGCGCCGACCACGTTGGAAGCTATCTGCGTTCGCCGGCGATCGCGGAAGCGCGGGCCAAGCGGGAGAAGGGTCTGATCGGCGCCGCCGACCTGAAGAAGATCGAGGACGCGGAAATTCCCAAGGTCATCCGCAAGCAGGAAGAGGTCGGCCTGCAATGCGCGACCGACGGCGAGTATCGCCGGATGTTCTGGCATTACGATTTCTACGACGGGCTGGACAACGTCGAGATCTACGAGCTGCCCGGCGGCATCCAGTTCCAGGGCGTGGCGACCAAGCCGAAGGGCGTCAAGATCACCGGCAAGATCGGCTTCAGCAATCATCCGATGCTGGAGCACTTCACCTTCGTGAAGAACCACACCAAGGTGATGCCGAAAATGTGCATCCCGTCGCCGACGGTGCTGCACTTCCGCCTGGAGCCGGGCTCGGTCGACAAGGCGGCCTATCCGGACCACGACGCCATCTTCTCCGACCTGTCGGCGGCCTACCGCAAGGCGGTGAAGGCGTTCTACGACGCCGGGTGCCGCTATCTGCAGTTCGACGACACCGCCTGGGCCTATCTCTGCTCCGACGTCGAGCTGGACAAGGCCAAGAAGCGCGGCATGAATGTCGCCGCGCTCGCCGACAACTACGTGAAGGTCATCAACGACTCGATCAAGGACAAGCCGGCGGACATGACGATCACGACGCATGTCTGCCGCGGAAACTTCCGTTCGACCTGGATCGCGTCCGGAGGCTACGAGCCGATCGCGGAGCGCATGCTCGCGCAGTGCAACTACGACGGCTATTTCCTGGAATACGACAGCGATCGCGCCGGCGGCTTCGAGCCGCTGCGGTTCCTGCCGAAGGGCAACAAGATCGTTGTGGTCGGCGTCATTACGTCCAAGAGCGGCACTTTGGAGCCGAAGGATCTGGTCAAGCGCCGCATCGATGAGGCGGCGAAGTTCGCGCCGCTCGAACAGCTCGCGCTCAGCCCGCAATGCGGCTTCGCCTCGACCGAGGAAGGCAACGTGCTGACCGAGGATCAGCAGTGGGCGAAGATGCGCGAAGTGGTGGAGATCGCCGAAGAGGTATGGGGCAAGTGATGGCACAGCGCAGCAAACCGCCGTTCCGCGCCGATCACGTCGGCAGCCTGCTTCGCACCGCGCCGCTGAAGGACGCGCGCGCGAAGTTTGCCGCAGGCAAGCTCGCCGCAGCCCAGCTTGCGGAGGTCGAGGACCGCGAGATCGAGAACATCGTCCGCAAGCAGGAGGAGGTGGGCCTAAAGCTCGCCACCGACGGCGAGTTCCGCCGCTCGTGGTGGCAGTTCGACTTCTATAAAGGCCTGGGCGGCGTTGAGATGTACTCCACCGGCAAAGGCATCGTGTTCGCCGGCGTCGAGACCAAGGCCGAGAGCGTGCGCGTGGTCGGCAAGGTCGATTTCGTGGGCCACCCGCACATCGACCACTTCAGGTTCCTGAAGTCGAAGGCCAAGGTCACGCCCAAGATGACCATCCCCGCGCCGAGCACGCTGCATTTCCGGCAGGGACGGCAATCGATCTCGAAGGACATTTACCCGGACCTCGACGCCTATTTCGACGATGTTGCGATAGCCTACCGAAAGGCAATCCGCGCGTTCTACGACGCCGGCTGCCGTTACCTGCAACTCGACGACACCGCCTGGTCGATGCTTTGCGACCCGAAGGAGCGCGAGCAGTCGCGCACCCGCGGCGACAATCCCGACGCGCTGCCGGCGAAGTACATGGAAATGACCAACAAGGCGCTGGAGGGCAAGCCGGCGGACATGACCGTCGCCATGCACTCCTGCCGCGGCAACTTCCGCTCCACCTTTATCGCCTCGGGCGGCTACGAGTTCGTGGCGGAGAAGCTGCTCGGCGGCGTCAACCTCGACGCCTATTTCCTGGAGTATGACACCGATCGCGCCGGAGGCTTCGAGCCGCTGCGGTTCTTCCCCAAGGGCAGCAAGCAGCTTGTGCTCGGCCTCGTGACGTCCAAGAGCGGCGTGCTGGAGAAGAAGGACGACATCAAGCGCCGGATCGACGAGGCGACGAAGTACGTCGCGCTCGACCAGCTTTGTCTTTCGCCGCAATGCGGCTTCGCCTCGACCGAGGAAGGCAACGTGCTGGCCGAGGAGGAGCAGTGGGCGAAGCTCAGGATGATCGTGGAACTCGCCGACGAAGTGTGGGGCCGGTGACACAGCGCACCAAGCCCCCTTTCCGCGCCGACCACGTCGGTAGCCTGCTTCGCACGCAGGCGCTGAAGGACGCGCGGGCGAAGCGCGAGAAGAACGAAATCACCGCCGAGCAATTGCGCGAGGTCGAGGACCGTGAGATCGGGGCGATCGTCCGCAAGCAGGAAGAGGTCGGCCTGCATTCGATCACCGACGGCGAGTTCCGCCGCGCGTTCTGGAACTACGACTTTCTCGGCAAGCTTCCCGGCGTCGAGGCTTATCTCGGCGAGCGCAAGATCCAGTTCCAGGGCAAGCAGCCCCGGCCGATGATGCTGCGCGTGACCGGCAAGCTCGGTGCCTACGCGCCGCATCCGATGATCGAGCACTTCAAGTTCCTGGCCGCCAACACCAGGCGCACGCCGAAGATGACGATCCCGTCGCCGTCGTCGCTGCACTTCCGCTACGGCCGCTCGGCGGTTCCGGAGAGTATCTATCCGGACATGGCGGAGTTTTACCGCGATCTTGGCGTGAGCTACCGCAAGGCGGTTCGCGCCTTCGCCGACGCCGGCTGCCGCTATCTGCAACTCGACGAGGTGAACTTCACTTATCTGTGCGACACGAAGCTCCGGCAAGTCGTGAAGGACCGTGGCGAGGACCCGGACGCGCTGCCGCACGTCTACGCCGAGATGCTCAACACGGCGATCTCCGACATCCCCGCCGACATGACCATCGCGATGCACCTGTGCCGCGGCAACTTCCAGTCGACGTTCGTGGCCTCGGGCGGCTACGAGCCGGTCGCCGACATCCTGTTCAACACGGTGAAAGTGCCGAACTACTTCATGGAGTACGACAGCGACCGCGCCGGCGGCTTCGAGCCGCTGCGCTTCGTGCCCAAGGGCAAGAACGTGGTGCTGGGGCTGGTTACGTCGAAGTCCGGCACGCTCGAATCGAAGGACACGCTCAAGCGCCGCATCGACGAGGCGTCGAAGTTCATTTCGCTCGATCAGCTTTGCCTGTCGCCGCAATGCGGCTTCGCCTCGACCGAGGAGGGCAACATCCTCGCCGAGGACGAGCAGTGGGCGAAGCTTCGGACGATCGTCGAGGTGGCGGAAGAGGTGTGGGGGAAGTAGAGCTTCGTGTCCCGGGCGCAACGCAGCATGGAGCGAAGCGAAATGATGCGTTGCAGACCCGGGGACCCCGGTTTTCTGTTGTTGAAGATAACCGGGGTCCCGGATTAGCAGTGCACCGCTACGCCATAGCGCGTCCAAGACGCGCGTGAACGCGCTTATGGCTCCGCGCTGCACCGCATCCGGGACACGAGCGCAGAGGACAATTTGAAATGCACCGCATCGATCCCCCCTTCCGCGCCGACCACGTCGGCAGCCTGCTGCGTTCGGCGGCTCTGAAAGAGGCGCGCTCCAAGCGCGCCGCAGGCACAATCTCCGCCGAGCAGCTCCGCGAGGCCGAGGACCGCGCCATCGAAGTCCTGATCAAGAAGCAGGAAGAGGTGGGCCTGCAATCGATCACCGACGGCGAGAACCGCCGGCAGTCGTGGCAGGTGGACTTTCTGGAGCGGTTGCCCGGCATCGAATCCTACGCCGGCGAGCGCAAGTTCAAGTTCCAGGGCCAGCAGCCCAGGCAGGTGCTGATCCGCGTCAACGGCAAGCTCGGCACGTTCGACACCCATCCGATGATCGAGCATTTCAAGTTCGTCGCCGCGCGCACGAAGCGCACGCCGAAGATGACGATCCCGTCGCCGTCCGCCGTGCATTTCCGCCACGGACGCGAGGGCGTGCCGGCGTCGATCTATCCCGACATGAACGAGTTCTACCGCGACCTCGGCCAGACCTACCGCAAGGCGGTGCGCGCCTTCGCCGACGCCGGCTGCCGGTATCTGCAGCTCGACGAGGTCAACCTGACTTACTTATGCGACCCCAGCCAGCGCCAGATCGTGATCGACCGCGGCGAGGACCCGGACGCGCTGCCCTCAGCCTACGCCGGCATGATCAACGCCGCGATGTCCGACATCCCGCCGGACATGACCATCACCATGCATCTGTGCCGCGGCAATTTCCGCTCGACCTTCATCGCCTCCGGCGGCTACGAGCCGGTCGCCGAGATGATGTTCAACACCATTAACGTGCACGGCTACTTCATGGAATTCGACTCGGAGCGCGCCGGCGGCTTCGAGCCGCTGCGCTTCGTGCCCAAGGGCAAGACGGTGGTGCTCGGCGTGGTTACGTCCAAGACCGGCGAGCTGGAATCGAAGGACTTCATCAAGCGCCGCATCGAGGAGGCTTCGAAGTTCGTGCCGCTGGAGCAGCTTTGCCTGTCGCCGCAGTGCGGGTTTTCGTCGAGCGAGGAAGGCAATATCCTCAGTGAAGAAGAACAGTGGGCGAAGCTGCGGATGATCGTGGAGATTGCGGACGAGGTGTGGGGGAGATGAGCGGCGCGTGTCCCGGGCGCAGCGCGGCATGAAATGACGCGCTGCAGACCCGGGACCCCGGTTCACTTCCTTGAATTGAGACAACCGGGGTCCCGGATCGGCGGCGCACCGCTTCGCGCTGCACCGCGTCCGGGACACGAGTGGAGAGGACAATGCCAATGAAGCGCACCAAGCCCCCGTTCCGCGCCGATCACGTCGGCAGTCTGCTGCGCCCCAAGGCGCTGGCCGAGGCCCGTGCCAGGCGCGCCAAGGGCGAGATTTCGGCCGAACAGCTCAAGGAAGTCGAAGACCGCGAGATTACGCGCGTCATCAAGAAGCAGGGGGAGGTCGGCCTTCATGCCATCACCGACGGCGAGTTCCGCCGTTCGTGGTGGCATCTCGATTTCCTCTGGGGCCTCGACGGCGCCGAGAAGCATGTGATGGACAGCGGCATCGCGTTCGCCGCGGTGACGACGCGCAACGAGGGCGTCAAGGTCACCGGCAAGCTCGGCATGGCCGGTCCGCACCCGATGGTCGAGCACTTCAAGTTCGTCAAAGACCGCACGTCGCGCACGCCGAAGATCACCATCCCCGCGCCGTCGGCGATCTACGGCCGGCCGATGCCGACGCCGATCGACAAGTCGGTCTATCCGACGATGGACAGGTTCTGGGACGATCTCGGCAACGCCTACAAGCGCGCGGTGCGCGGCTTTGCCGACGCCGGCTGCCGCTATCTGCAGCTCGACGAAGTCTTCATCGCCATGCTGTGCGACCCGAAGTACTGCCAGCAGATGCGCGACCGCGGCGACGATCCCGACCGGCTCGGCCCGCTCTACGGCGATCTCATCAACGCCGCGATGTCGGACATTCCCTCCGACATGACGATCACCATGCATCTGTGCCGCGGCAACTACAAATCGACCTTCATGGGCACAGGCGGCTACGACGCCGAGGCCGACGTGCTGTTCAACCGCATCGACGTGCACGGCTATTTCATGGAGTACGACACCGAGCGCGCCGGCGGCTTCGAGCCGCTGCGGCTGGTGCCGAAGGGCAAGATCGTGGTGCTCGGCCTCGTCACCACCAAAAGCGGCCAGCTGGAGAGCAAGGACCTGCTCAAGCGCCGGATCGAGGAGGCGGCGAAATTCGTCGACATCGACCAGCTCGCGCTGTCCGGCCAATGCGGTTTCGCGTCCACGGAGGAGGGCAACACGCTCACCGAGGACGAGCAATGGGCGAAGCTGAAGCTGATCGTCGAGGTGGCGGACGAGGTGTGGGGGCGGTAGCTCCCGTGCGCGATGCAGCACGGCGCTTCCTCTCCCTCTCCCCGCTTGCGGGGAGAGGGTCGGGGTGAGGGGGCTTTTCCAAACGCTCAGGCCGTGGCATTGCCCCCTCACCCGACCGCCTTCGCTACACTCAGGCGGTCGACCTCTCCCCGCAGGCGGGGAGAGGTGAAGCCGCCGCGGGGAGAGTCGTAACAATGCCAGGCATCGTCACAGGAAAAGTCGCTATCGTCACCGGCGCGGGCCGCGGCATCGGGCGCGCCATCGCCATGCTGATGGCCGAGGAGGGCGCGGCCGTCGTCGTCAACGACGTCGGCGTGGCGCTCGACGGTTCGGGGGGCGACGCCGGCCCGGCCCAGGAGGTCGTCGACGAGATCAAGAAAAATGGCGGCAAGGCCATCGCCTCGACGCTCGCGATCGGCGATCCGGCCAACGCCGACAAGATCGTGGCGTCCGCGATCGAGACGTTCGGCCGCGTCGACATCCTCGTGAACAACGCCGGCATCCTGCGCGACAAGATCTTCCATCGCATGAGCTGGTCGGACTGGTCCGACGTGATCGCGGTGCATCTGCACGGTTCGTTCTCGATGGCGCGAGCCTGCGCCGAGCATTTCCGCGCGCAGAATTCGGGCAGCTTCATCCACATGACCTCGACCTCGGGGCTGATCGGCAACTTCGGCCAGGCCAATTATATGGCGGCGAAGATGGGCATCGTCGGGCTTTCTCGTGGAATTGCCCTGGACATGCAGCGCTTCAACGTGCGCTCCAACGCCATCGCGCCGTTCGCCTGGGGCCGCATGATCGGCTCGATCCCGACCGAGACGGACGCGGAGAAGGAGCGCGTCGCGCGGTTGCAGCAGATGACTCCGGAGAAGATCGCGCCGCTCGCGGTCTATCTCGGCTCCGACAAGGCCGACGGCATCTCCGGGCAGATATTCTCGGTGCGCAACAACGAGATTTTCCTGTTCCAGCAGACCCGGCCGCTGCGCTCGATCCACCGCTCCGATGGCTGGACGCCGGACAAGATCGACGCCCAGCTCAAGGGCGCGTTCGGGCCGTCGCTGACGCCGCTCGACCGCTCTGGGGATGTGTTCAGCTGGGACCCGATTTGAGGCAGCCTTTCAGCATACGCGGTCTTACCTCCCCTCTTGAGGGGGAGGTCGCCAAACGCAGGCTTGCCTGCGCTTGGCGGGTGGGGGGTATTCAACAGGCGCACTCGATTTGTGCTACCCCCCTCCCCAACCCTCCCCCTCAAGGGGGGAGGGAGTGCCGCCCGCGCTAGAGGCGAGGCCATGCCCATCGACTACGACAAGCTGCTCGCGCTGAAAATCCCCGAGGCCGAGCACACCTACACCGACAAGGACACGATCCTCTACGCGCTCGGCGTCGGCCTCGGCCACGATCCGCTCGACGCAAAGCAACTCGACTTCGTCTACGAGAAGAACCTCAAGGCGCTCCCGACCTACGCCGCGATGCTGGGCTATCCCGGCTTCTGGATTCGCGAGCTGCCGACCGGCATCGACTGGGTGCGCCTCGTCAACGGCGAGCAGGGCGTGACGCTGCACAAGCCCATCGCCGCGACCGGCACCGTGATCGGCCGCGCGCGCGTCACTGAAGTGATCGACAAGGGCGAGGGCAAGGGCGCGCTGGTCTATTCCGAGCGCACCGTTTTCGACAAGGCGACCGGCGACCTGATCGCGACCGTGACCCAGACCACGTTCTGCCGCGCCGACGGCGGCTTCGGCGGGCCGCCGCGCGAGCAGCCGCCGGCGCACAAGCTGCCGGAGCGCGCGCCCGATCTCGTGTGCGATCTCGGCACGCGGCCGGAGCAGGCGGCGATCTATCGGCTCACGGGCGACCGCAATCCGCTCCATGTCGATCCGGAAGTCGCCAAGACCGCGGGTTTCCCGCGCCCGATCTTTCACGGGCTCGGCACCTTCGGCGTGGTCGGCCACGCGCTCCTGCGTGCGGTGTGCGACTACGATCCCGCGCGCGTGAAGTCGTTCGCCGGGCGGTTCTCGGCGCCGGTGTTCCCCGGCGAGACCATCCGCACCGAGTTCTGGCGCGACGGCGATGTGGTGAGCTTCCGCGCCTCGGCGCTGGAGCGCAACGTGATGGTGATGACCAACGGCCGCGCGGAGGTGGGGTGAGCGCCGGCGCTTCAGCATGGTCATGGCCGGGCTTGACCCGGCCATCTCGATTCGTGGGTCACGGCTGTGCCACGATGATCGGGATCGCCGGGTCAAGCCCGGCGATGACGGCGTTGGTTGCGGCGAGTATCGTGCAACATGACTGAAACAAGCTTCACCGACGACCTCGCCCCCATCCGCGAAGCGGTGCGCGCGCTGTGCGCCGGGTTTCCCGGCGAGTACTGGCGCAAGGTCGACCGCGAGCGCGCCTATCCGGCGGAGTTTGTTGCGGCGCTGACCCAGGCGGGATTTCTCGCCGCGCTGATTCCGGAAGAATACGGCGGCAGCGGGCTGACCATGTCGACGGCCTCCGCGATCATGGAAGAAATCCACGCCGCGGGCTGCAACGGCGCCGCCTGCCACGCGCAGATGTACACCATGGGCACGGTGCTGCGGCACGGCAGCGCCGCGCAGAAGCAGAAGTACCTGCCCGGCATCGCAAGCGGTGAGCTGCGCCTGCAGGCCTTCGGCGTCACCGAGCCGACGTCCGGCACCGACACGCTGAGCCTTCGCACGGTCGCCGAGCGCAAGGGCAACAGCGAATACATCGTCAATGGCCAGAAGATCTGGACCTCGCGTGCCGAGTTTTCCGACCTGATGCTGCTGCTGGCGCGCACCACGCCGCGCGAGCAGGCCAAGTCGCGCACCGACGGGCTGTCGGTGTTCCTCGTCGACATGCGCACGGTGAAGGACAAGGGCCTGACCATCCGCCAGATCCGCACCATGATGAACCACGCCACCACGGAGGTGTTTTTCGACAACATGCCGGTGCCGGCGGAGAATCTGATCGGCGAAGAGGGCAGGGGCTTCCGCTACATCCTCTCCGGCATGAACGCCGAGCGCATTCTCATCGCGTCGGAGTGCATCGGCGATTGCAAGTGGTTCATCGAAAAGGCGGGTGCCTACGCGAAGGAGCGCGTGCTGTTCGGGCGCCCGATCGGCCAGAACCAGGGCGTGCAGTTTCCGATCGCGCGCTGCTACATGCAGATGCGCGCGGCCGAGCTGATGGTGAAGGAGGCGGCGCGGCTTTACGAGGCCGGTGAGGACTGCGGCGAGCAGGCCAACATGGCCAAGCAGCTCGCGGCCGAGGCGTCATGGGCCGCGGCCGACATGTGCGTGCAGACCCACGGCGGCTTCGGCTTCGCCGAGGAATTCGACATCGAGCGCAAGTTCCGCGAGACGCGGCTTTATACGGTGGCGCCGATTTCGACCAATCTGGTGCTGTCGTATCTGGCGGAGCACGTGTTGGGCTTGCCGCGGTCGTATTAGGATGTGCGAGGCCGCACGGCTCGGTTACCTCTCCCCGCTTGCGGGGAGAGGTCGACCGCCGAAGGCGGTCGGGTGAGGGGGCGTAGCAGCATGCGTGGCGCCAATTTCAAGCGAACGGCAATTGCGCGAAAGCTACGCTCGGATTCAACTAATGCAGAACAGAGGCTGTGGTATCGGCTGCGGTCGCGCGGTCTCGACGGCTGCAAGTTCGTCCGTCAGGAGCCGATCGGCCGTTACGTCGTCGATTTCGTCTGCCGTGAACGGTGCCTGGTCATCGAGGTGGATGGCGGTCAGCATGCGGACAGCGCGGAGGATAAGCTGCGCGACCAGTGGCTTCGGCATAACAGCTATCGCGTGCTACGATTCTGGAACAACGATGTGCTGACGAACATGGACGGCGTTTTGCAGGTGATCGCAGAAGCTCTGCAAGCGGAGAGGCCCCCTCACCCGACGCGCTTCGCGCGTCGACCTCTCCCCGCACGCGGGGAGAGGTGACTCGTGGCACTTCCTCTGCATGGCCTCCTCGTCGTTTCCCTCGAACAGGCCGTCGCCGCGCCGACCTGCTCGTGCAAGCTTGCCGACGCCGGCGCGCGCGTCATCAAGATCGAGCGGCCGGAGGGCGACTTTGCGCGCGAGTACGACCATTTGGCGCAGGGCCAGTCGACCTATTTCGTCTGGCTCAATCGCGGCAAGGAATCGCTGGTCCTCGATCTCACCAAGCAAGACGACAAGGCGCTGCTCGAAGCCATGCTCGCGCGCGCCGATGTGTTCATCCAGAATCTCAAGCCCGGCGCGGTCGCAAAGCTCGGCTTCGCGGTCGAGCGCCTGCGCAGCAATTATCCGAAGCTGATCGTCGCTTCCATCACCGGTTACGGCGAAACCGGCCCCTACGCCGAGCGCAAGGCCTACGACATGCTGGTGCAGGCCGAGTCGGGCGTCGCCTCCGTCACCGGCGGGCCGGAGGCGCCGGCCCGCGTCGGCGTGTCGATCTGCGACGTGGCGGCGGGATTGAATGCCTACGAAGCCATCCTCGAAGCGCTGATCGCGCGCGGCAAATCGGGCGAGGGCCGCGCCATCACGGTGTCGATGTTCGACGGTATGGCGGACTGGATGACCGTGCCGCTGCTCCAGCACGAAGGCGGCTCGCCGCCGAAGCGCATCGGCTTGGCGCACACGTCGATTTCGCCCTATAGCGTGTTCAAGTCGCGCGACGGCGCGGACATCCTGATTTCGATCCAGAGCGACCGCGAATGGCGCGTGCTGGCCGAGAAGGTGCTGGGCGACAAGGCGCTCGGCACCGATCCGGATTTCGCCACCAACACCGAGCGCGTGAAGCGCCGCGCGCAGACCGACGGCAAGGTCGCCGCCGTGTTCGCGCAGCACGACGTCGGACCGCTGTCGGAGAAGCTCACCGCCGCCGACATCGCCTTCGGCCGCGTCAACACGACGGCCGAGTTGGGGAGGCATCCGCACCTGCGCCGCGTCACCGTCGGCTCGCCCAACGGGCCAGTGTCGGTGCCTGCGCCCGCCGCGCAGCACGTGGGCGAGCCGCGCGCCTACGGTCCGGTGCCGGCGGTGGGCGAGCACAGCGAAAAGATTCGCGCCGAGTTCGGCGCCGGTGCTGCTAAGGTTCGTTGATCTTCGGGAGGAGCACGAAATGGAAATCGGGTTCATCGGTCTCGGCAACATGGGCGGCCCCATGAGCCGCCGTCTGGTCGAGGCCGGCCATCGGGTCACGGTGTTCGACGTCCGCAAGGACGCGGTGGACAAGCTCGTCAAGCTCGGCGCCACCGCGGCGAACTCGCCGGCCGACGTTGCGAGCCGCGTCGAGACCGTGATGACGTCGCTGCCTTCGCTCGACATCGGCCTGAAGGTGGTCGACGGCGAGGACGGCATCACCCGCGGCAACCGCATCAAACGCTACATCGACCTGTCGACCACCGGCTCTCGCGCGGCGCAGAAGACCGCCGGGATCATGGAGAAGCGCGGCATCGTGCAGATCGACTGCCCGGTGTCCGGCGGCGTCGCAGGCGCCGAGAAGGGCACGCTTGCGGTGATGACGTCGGGCCCGAAGGACGAGGTCGAGCTGGTGCGCCCGGCGCTCGAAGTGTTCGGCAAGGTGTTCTACTGCGGCGACAAGCCCGGCATGGCGCAGAGCATGAAGCTCGCCAACAATTTCCTGTCGGCGACCGGCATGGCGGCAAGCTCGGAAGCGATCGCGATGGGCGTCAAAGCCGGCCTCGACCCGAGCCTGATGTGCGACGTGATCAATGCCGGAAGCGGCATGAACACGGCGACGACGCAGAAGTTTCCGCGTTCGGTGCTGCCCGGCACGTTCGACTACGGCTTCGGCATGGCGCTGATGGTGAAGGACGTGCGGCTGTTCCTGCAGGAGGCCGAGGACTACGGCATTCCGCTGGAGGTCGCCGCCGCGGTCGGGCGGCTGTGGGAGAAGGCGATGGCCGAGCACGGTCCGAATTCGGATTTCACCGAGCTCGCCAAGACGGTCGAGAAGGGCGCCGGCGTGCAGATGCGGGCGAAGAAGTAGCAACTGGCACGGACTTCACCTCTCCCCGCTTACGGGGAGAGGTCGGCGAGCGAAGCTCGCCGGGTGAGGGGAGCTTCAACGAGTCTGGGCCGCACAGCATCGCGGAAACGCCCCCTCACCCCGACCCTCTCCCCGCAAAGCGGGGAGAGGGAGCGCACCGTGCCATAAGGAGAGAGTCACATGTCCGACGACATCTACGAAGTGTTTGCGATCAAGTACGCCCATCATCCGCGCAAGGCGGCGGAGAACTTCATCGGCGGCGATCCGCACGACATCATCCAGCCGCTCGATTATTTCGTCTATGCGCTGAAAGGTGCGAAGCGCACCGTCATCCTCGACACCGGCTTCGACGAGGTCGTCGGCAAGCGGCGTGGCCGCACCCACACCAAGCCGCTGCGCGACGGGCTGAAAGCCGTCGGTGTCGATCCCGACAGGATCGACACCGTGATCGTCAGCCACATGCACTACGATCACTGCGGCAACTTCGACATCTTCCCGAACGCCACCTATCACGTTCAGGACAAGGAGATGGAGATGTGCACCGGGCGCTGCATGTGCCACGCGCAACTCCGCAATTCCTACGAGGAGGATTACGTGGTGGCGATGGTGCGCAAGCTGTTCGCCGGCCGCGTGCGTTATCACAACGGCGTCGACGAGATCGCGCCCGGAATCACTGTGCATCACATCGGCGGTCACGCGAAGGGCCTGCAGAGCGTGGTGGTGAAGACCAAGCGCGGCCCGGTGGTGCTGGCGTCGGACGCCGTGCATCTGGCGCCGCATCTCGACGAGGCGCGCATCTTCCCGACGACCTACAACATCGCCGAGGTGCTGGAAGGCTACGAGACGCTGAAGCGGCTAGCGCCGTCGCGCCAGCACATCGTGCCGGGTCACGATCCGGCGGTGACGGCGGCGTATCCGGCGGCGAAGCCTGGATTGGAGGGCTGGGTGGTGCGGCTCGACGAAGCGCCGAAGGGGTGAAGTTGCGGCGTGCACAGGTGCATTACCTCGCCCCGCTTGCGGGGAGAGGTCGACCGCCGAAGGCGGTCGGGTGAGGGGGACTCTCCGCGAGTCGAGTCCATCGAGAGTCCCCCTCACCCCAACCCTTTCCCCACAGGCGGGGAGAGGGAGCGCAGCCGTACATGCGGCATCTCTACGTTGTCCCCAAATCTGCCAGCGCCTTCATGTGGTGCTCCGCCGACTCCTGCGAGAAGCAGCAGAACACCACGCGCTCGAACGCGCGCGGCCATCGCGAAAGCTCCGCCGCCACGACGTTGACCGCGATGTCTGCGGCGATGTCGGCGGGAAACCGGTAGACGCCGGTCGAGATGGCCGGGAACGCGATGGATTGCAGACCGGCGTCGCCGGCGATTTCGAGCGCGATGGCGTAGCACGTCGTCAACAGGTCGGCCTCGCCGTGTCCGCCGCCGCGCCACACCGGACCGACGGCGTGAATGACGTGCTTCGCCGGCAGCCGGTAGCCGCGCGTGATCTTCGCCGAGCCGGCCGGGCAGCCGCCGAGCGTGCGGCACTCCGCGAGCAGCTCCGGGCCCGCGGCGCGGTGGCTCACGAACTCGATGGCGCG